>CAZTUD010000151.1:0-7090 GCA_964616945.1 uncultured Prevotella sp.
CTTTGCCGCCACCCGTACCTTTGCAGTCGCCGTGAACTTCTCAGCCGGAAGTTTCTGCAACAGCAGGTTGGGCTGGCACCAAAGGTTTGAGGTTTGAGGTTTGAGATTTGAGGTTTGGGGTTTGAGGTTTGAGGTTTCTGCCTCGTCAATGTTGTACAACCTCAGCCACCCATTGTTCATAGGCATTCCAAACTCCTGCCGGTAGTTGGCATGCCACTGCCATTGCATGCCAAGGGTAGTGGTGCTGAACTCGTCCGACTCCTGTGGGTTGACCTTTATCGTGGACGTAGATTTTGGCATTCGGTATGTCGTCAGCGGCTCGCCGCAATAACCATTCTTTGGCACTCTGCCCATCACCGGCCAGCTGTCGCGCCACGTGATTGGCTGAAGGTAAACCACGCGGCCGTAAGCCCCACGGTCGTTGAAGTGGAGAAACCAGTCCTCGCCCATTGCCGTGTGTACCCATGCCCCCTGGTGTGGCCCGTTGACATCGGTCTTGCCTTGCGCCATCACCATTTTCCATTCGTATGGGCCATAGACGCTCTTGCTGCGCATGGCAAGCTGCCAACCGTGCTCCACCCCACCAGCGGGACAGAGAATCCAATACCAGCCGTCATTTTTGTACAGTTTTGGACCCTCCGACGTGAAGTTGGTCTGTCCGCCGTCGAAGACGATTACTGGATTGCCTGTTACCTGTGTGCCGTCTGCCGACAACTCGCGCATTGTCAGCACACTGTTGAAGCCCGCACGGCTTGCCGACCACGCGTTGACGAGGTAGCAGCGGCCGTCGTCGTCCCACAACGGGCAGGGGTCTATCATGCCTTTGCCCTCTATCACGCAGACTGGCTTGCCCCATGTGCCGCGTATGTCGGCAGTCTTGACCATGAAGATGCCGTTGTCGGGGTCGCCCCAATAAATGTAATACTCGCCGTCGTGATACCGTATGGCAGGAGCCCAAACACCCTTGCCATGCTGTGGCTTCGAGAACAGGCTGTCCGGCTCAAGCGACGGAAGCGCATGGTTGACAATCTCCCAGTTTACCAAGTCCTTGCTGTGGAGGATAGGCAGCCCGGGCACGCAGTTGAACGAGCTTGCGGTGAGGTAATAGTCGTCGCCCACGGCAATGGCGTCGGGGTCGCTGTAGTCGGCGTTGAGCACTGGGTTCTTGTAGTTGCCATTGCCGAGGTCGGGGTTCCATACCTCGGAATGGTACTGTGCTCTCAATCCGCAGGGGAATAACAGAAAAGAGAGAAGAAGAGTATGAAGCTTGATATTGTGCATGATACGAATGGGTGTTAATGGCTTTTATCTGTTCCAATATACTACGTATCGCTCGTGGTGTGCGTCATAGAAAGGCTTCAACTCCACGCCAGAGGGAGTGACGTAGTGCAGGGGCGAGACACGTTTCAGGCTGCTTGTTCCTTTCAGCTGGCATTTGTCTTTCAGTGTTTCCGGCACCTTGAAGTCAAAGGTGTAATAGTCGTTGTATTTCTTAGGGTCGCTGAAAGGATGCGCCACCTCTCCGAGACTTCCCGACAACACTATCGGTCCATACAGCACCGCGAACCGTGATGGGTCGTCCTTGGTCGCCTCCTCGTGAAGGGACATTCCATAGGTGACTTCGACCTTAATCGAATTAAGGTTTGAGGTTTGAGATTTGAGGTTTATGATTACCTCATCTTTATAAACTCTCTTTCCATTTACTTTAACAGTCATGGACGTTGCCCAAGATGGACGACGCAAATGAAGTGTGAACTTCTTCGGCTTGCCTGAGATTAGGTACGTTACCTTTCCACTATTGGGGAAATCTGTTCGCTGCGTGATGAGCGTCCCATCCCAATCCAATGTTGACGGTATCAGCAGGTTGACGTACAAGTTGTTGTCCTTGTGCGCATAAATGAACCGTGCATAACGCACGTGGCTTTCGAAGCCGCTGCCCACGCAGCACCAGTAGCTGCTGTCTTTGGTCGAGTAGAGGCGGTAAGCGCCGGAAAGCAGTGGCGTGAAATAGCACACCATCGACGACTGCGGGTCTTGCTGGCCGAGGATGTGGTTGTACAGCGCACGCTCGTAATAGCCCGTAATCTTCTCGCGCATGGTGTGGTCGTCGATATTCCAGCTATAGACGTGCTCGGCAAGCTTCAGAAGGTTGAACGTGCAGCAGTTCTCGCCGTCGTAGCCTGTCAGGTGCTTGCTCTGCTTCATTGGGTCAAAGAGGTGCTCCTTGTCGGACACCTCGCCAGTGACGAAGGCGTGCTTGAAAGCGAGTGTGTTGAACAGCAGTTCACAAGCCTTCCGACTCGCAGCCCCTCTCCAGCCCTCCCCGATATGGGCGGGTGATACACTACTACTGGGAGAATTGGCAGATGCTTTTCTCCCTCCCCTATCGGGGAGGGATGGAGAGAGGCTGTAATTCTGCGCTTCTCCTAACAACTTCGGGATGAACGTGTTGGCATGGTTAGTGCCGAGGTCGTCATTGCCCGCTTTCAAAGGGTCTATCTTGTCGTTGTGGTAGAAGAACCGGGCTACCCATAGATAACGCTCCCTTTCCGACAGGGTATCGCTGTCTCCCTCTCCTTTGGAGAGGGCTGGGGTGAGGCTTGCAAGCTGGTACATGGCATCGTTGAATCCGCCGAACTCGTTGCGCAGCATCTTCCGTCGTGTCTCCTCACTCAGAGGCTTCAGCTTGTTGTATGCCCAGTCGCCCATGCGCCTTGCCACGGCAAGTGCCGTGTCGTTGCCGCAAAGCGTGTATTGGTCGATAAGTCCTTGCACTATCTTGTGCAGCGTGTACCACGGAGCCCATACGCTCTTGCCCTGAATGTTGCGGTCGATAAGCCCCTCGCCGAACGCGCTGAGGTAGCCGCCGCGGTTGTAGGCTTTCTGCACCTCGTTCAAGCCATTGACAATGCTGTCAGCCTTGGCCTTGATTTGAGACTTTTGACTTTTGACTTTTGACTTTTGAATTGTTTGCGCATACAGTGTAGCCAATGCCGAGAGCAGGTGCCCGGTGATGTGGCCGCGGAGGTCGCAGTCCATCGACTCCCATCCGCCCAGCTTCCTCACTGTCATATATCCGCCCTCCTTGCCGGCGAACGCACCGGCGGAAGTCTGGAAAGAGTGGAGCAGTGAGCTGACGGGAATGGACATCATCCATGCCGAGTCGCGCTTGAAATTGTCCTTGAAGCGTGACGGCAGCAGACTAACGTCATTCAAAGGGAACAAAGTGGCCTGTGCGGAAGCCGTAAGGCTCGCAAGGCACAATAGGGCAATTAATATTCTGGCTTTCATTTGAATACTACCTTCCGCCCGTTCACGATGTAAACGCCATGTGTAGGCTTGCTGACTTCCCTGCCTTGCAGGTCGTAAATCTTCTGCGTGTTGCCAGCCTGATTGTTGTCGAACACTCCCTTTATGCCGTTGGCCGTGGTTGCAGCCCCGAACATCAGGCTTCCAAACCCAAGCTCGTCGGTTGACGTGCCCTCAGCCTCGCCCCATGTGTTGTCGGCGCGCTCATAGCTCACCCATGCGGAGGTGTAGGCATCAGCCTTGTTGTTGGCTACGGCGTATGCGTGGAATAGTTCCCATGACGGGCGCACGGTGCCGCGGCCATCGCTGGATATTGCGGTGTGGTCAACCTCGCCGTTGCTGTATTCTGTGAATGGGACGCTGCTTTCACTGTAGACGAAATTGCCGCTTGCGTCCTTGAGGTTGTACTTGCCCACATACTCTGCCATCTCCAAAGCCTTGTATGGAGTGAAGAGGTCGGTGCCGATGTTCTTGGCGGTTTGGCAGAGCACGCCGAGCAGGGTGATGTCGAGTGTGGAGTGTCCTTGGTCGCGCCCGCTCTCCTGGCATTGCGCCAGCGTCTCGTCGGAGTCAGGGTCGTTGTGGGTGGCAACGACGGCATTCTCCACATTGCCCGTGCCTTTGCCCGATGTGGGATAGGCAAGCGCGTAGTTGACCAACGCGGCATCATCGCTGAGTATGCCCACGGAGAGCATCGCGTTGAGCGCGGCGAGGTCCCAGTTGAGCCAGTAATGCAACGCGTTGTCGTTGTTGTGGTGGTTCTCAAGGAAGAGGATTGCCACATCTGCGAAAGTCTGCTTCATCCATGTTTGGAACTTGGCGAAGTCGGTAGCGTTCCACCCGCTGTAGCTACGCAGCAGCTCTGCGGCGTTGGCGAATTGGTAAGCCTGTATGCAGACAAGGTATTCGTTGGGGTCGGGCACGTTGTTGTTGTAACCCTTCAGGCGGAGCATGCCCTTGCAGTTGGTCGCCCAGTCGTTGAGGATTTTCACTGCCGATGCGGCGCAGCCCTCGTTGCCCTTCAGCTGGTAGCGCAGGGCGAGTTCGTATGCAAGTTTGGTGTCTGAAGCCGCACGCGTGAAGTTGCTGTAGTCGGGGTAAGTGCTTTCCCAGTTCTTCTGGTCCATGCGTTTCAGTATCTCAACGGCGCCTGCGGCACTGCCTGCGCTTTGGGTCTCAAGGCGGCTGTATGCGGCTTGTGCCAATTCGTCGGTAGAGAGCCTGTCCTTTGCGGCGGCAATGTCGGCAGATGTATGTAGCAGAGCCGGATGGCTGTATGATGCTGCCACGGCTTTCGGCATGAGATATACACCGTCAACTTGCTGTGAGAGACGGTAGCTGTCGCTCGTGAACTGTGATGCGTCGCCATCCTCCACGATGATGCCGTATGCGCGGCCGTCGTCGGTCAGAAGCTTGATGGCGGATGTGGCAGTAGCGTCGGCCGTGCTGATGGCAAGAGCCTTCTCCACATAGATGCTTGGAATGGTGTTCGCGCCCTGCAGTGCCAGGCTGTTGCCGTCGAACACGGTAGCCTTTCCGGCTGTGCAGTTAGTGAAAGTAACGCCGTTGAGGATGAGCTTGCCGCCGGTCTTGTTCACTATTACGCCGTCGGCAGACGTGGCGCAATTCTGAACCGTCACACCTTTCAAGGTGGTGGTGCCGTTGTTGCTTGCCTCGATTATGGCGGCGGTAGTCTGCACGTTGTTGTCGTCAAGGGTGACATTGTCGAGCGTCAGGCTGCTGGCATAGCCCTCGTCGGGTTTCTGTGTGAGGAAGAGCAAGCCTTTGGCATAGCCGCTGGCACGCTTGATGGTTTTGCCTCCATTTATGGTTACGGTCTTGTTCTTGATGTTCACACGTGAGTTTATCTCCTGGTCGGCAAGCAGTGTGATTGTGGCCTCATCGCCGTCGTTGAGCGTTTCCAGTGCGGCAGCGAGGTCGGCGTATGTGTTGCTGCCAATCTGCGCCGTAGGCTCTGCGGGCTTGGTCATATAGAGGTCGCCGCTTGATGTCTTGTATGCCAATGACCACTCGTCGCTTACAAGGCTGAACTTGCCGGCTGCTGACGACGGAACTTTTACCACCACGTTGGTGCCTTCGGCGAACGTGCCACCCCACGCTATGGTGATGACGTTGGAAGCTGTGAAATCCTTGTAGATGGAAGTGCCGTCAGGGTCGCCGAGGCGTATGCGGTTCTTCGCGGTATAGATGGTCGTGCCAGTACAGTTGTCCACGTTGAGATAGCCTTTCAACAGCAATGCGTCGTTTTGCTCGCGCAGGTTGCTGATGAGCGCGTCGGTAGAGGAGCAGCCTGTGAAAGTAACATTCTCCAAGTAAATGGCGCCACCGGCATTTTTGCAGCCTGCGAGATGGTTTGCGCCACAGGTGAAGTTCTTGAATTCTACGTTTGTCAGGTAGAGTGTCGATGAGTTCTCCCGTCGTGTAACGTCAATATTCGATGATGCCGAGCGGTCGTCGCTGTTGCCGTCAAGGGTAATCTTTTGGTTGTTGTCGCCTATCTTCAGCGTGGCGTTGTTCACGTTGACAAGGAACCACATGGCGTTCTTCGGGCCGGTTATGGTAACATCCTTGCTTGCTGTGATGGTGACAGTGTAAGCCTGGTTGAGCGTGCAGCGTCCTGTGAGCTTCACGTCGTTGTTGATGACGAGGTCGGCATCGCCAGTGAGTGCGGCAAACGCGCTGTTCAGGTCTGCGTAGGAGTCGCCGGTGGTTGTATTGGTCACTACGGGAGTCTCTACGGTGGCGACGAGCGTGGGGCGGCTTGCCTCGGCATTGGCGGTGTTGTTCGAGAGATACGAACGCTTGTTGCCCGTGTTGGTAAGGTCGTTGTTGGTGAGCAGCAGCGTGAAGGTGCCGTCATCAGATGCGTTTGCCTTGATGGTGGCGAGCGCGTCGCCAGTGATGGTAAACGTCGCTTGTGCGGGGTCGCTGCCCGATACCTTTGTGCCAGTTACCAGTGGAGTATTGGCGGTGCCTTCCGTGGCGCGTGGAGCAATGCCCGTCTGGTTGGTTACGTATTGTACGATGTCGTCAACGCCCGACGATGCCGTCCAGTTGTTGTTGGCGAACGCCCATACCCTGACGGCGTCGACACCGCTCTTCGAGCCTACGGTAAGAGTAAGGACAAGCTTCGTTGCATTCTTTAGGTCGGCCACGGTGTACTTCTGTAGTGAGAAGAAGCCCGCCGTGTAAGTCAGCTCGAAGTCGCTGTTGCCGTCATCGGCGGCGCTCTTCACCGTCTGCCATGCCGTGTTGCCGGAAGCGGTGCGGAAGTTCACGTCTAATGTGGGGTGGCAGGTAGTGTCGCCCGCCCACATCGTCACTATGCTGCCGAGCAGCAAGAGTGTGAAAAGGTAAAGTCGTCTTGGCATAATGTCTTGATATTAATTGATTATTACTTTTTTACCTATAGTTCGGATTTGCGCGGGCGTTTACGTAATCAGCTGCAAAAAAATGTCCGTCTTTACATTTTCTAATACTTGGTTACACCTTTCAAATTTTTTTGCTAACTTAGCACCTTAAAACTAAACAAAGGTGAGAATTAGAAGTATATTATTGATTTTGGGGCTATGCCTTGCTTGTTCCGTTGTCTCTCAGGCTCAAGACGTAAAGGGTAAGTCCAAACGAAAAACATTGTCGGAGAAACGTCACGTCGCTGACAGTCTTCGCTTGGAGATGCGACGCGCATCTGACGAGGGACGGTTGCTGCAATGGGGCGACAGTCTGCTAAGAAGTAGAAAACAGAATGGGAAAATCAGTG
>CAZTUD010000152.1:0-7019 GCA_964616945.1 uncultured Prevotella sp.
TTAAACATTTAAATTGATTTTGCACTATGTTGGTTGAGATTTTGTGAAAATAAGTGCCGAAATATTGAAATTGCTGTCAAAATATGGTATCAGGACAGGCGATTTCAAATATGTGAGCTTGTTTGAGGACTTTGAGGCTATGGCGGCAAAAGACGATAAGGTTTCTTATGCCGTTGCCGTTCTTGCGAAGAAATATGATGTCAGCCAAAGCAGCGTATACCGAATTTTAAAACGGTTTCGCGCCACTGTCAGAAAGTGAGAGTGGAATAACCCTATTCTTTTTGTCATGTTTTTATTTAATTATTAAATTTGTCTGTGTCAATCGCGATGGCACAAGATAACATATTTAATAACTTCAAACATCAATTCCAATGGCTTTAGAAACAAATGACATCTTGGCATTGAGGGGCATGGGCAAAGATGATGGCATGACCCCATTCGAACAGTACATGGTGGCTGAGAAGCAGTCAAAGCGACCGAGCGGGGTAGGCATTGCGGGGCTTGTACTTGGCACTGTCGGCGCGGCTGCGGCAATCGGCGCATGGGTCTATGGCGGCACTTACGCCGCTTCCAAGTCAGCACAAGCGCGTGAGGCGGCAGCGGCGGCAAGCAACCTTGCCACGGCCAATCACACCAACACCCTTGCACTTATGAACCAGCAACAGGTCAACACCAACGCCACCATCGACCGTCTCATCACTGCGATACAGCGTGAGACTGATGCCCGTAGTGCTGGTGACCAGACCATCACACAGACTGTCTCCGACACACTCAGCGGTAGCCAGCAGGGTTCGCTTACCGCCGACCAGCGGTCAGACCTCTCCGCAGTGCAGACCGCCACGCAGAACCTGCTCACACAGGCCATGCTCGGCAATCTGAGCGAGAACCCGCAGAAGGTGTCGCTCTACAGCGCACCACAACCTTGCCAGTGCCCGGGTGGATGCAACTAGTAAACCTTTGATGGAGTGAGTAGGGCTTGTACCTATTCACCCCATCTTTACTATCACAACAATGTTCTCGAAAAAGAAAAAGAGGAAGGAAATGTTGGAGATGATAAGGATGATACGCCCGACGAGCAAGATGGCGCTAAGGCAGCAGTGTTTGTTGATAGCCAAGGGCGATGTCGAAGAGGCGAAGAAACTGTGCGACTACTATACGGACGGCATGGATGAGTTGCCTATGTTCGACGCTCCCGCACCTACTTGGGTGGACAACACGAAACAGACCCTTGACAGCTTCTTTGGGTGGCTGTCCGACCACAAGGACGGGTTGGCGCAGACTTACGACTTCATACGTGCAATGAGTGGTGGAAGACTGCCCTCACTTGGCGGCGTGGACGAGATACCAGAGGAAGAGCCGTTACCACCGATAAACGAATAACATTTTACACGACATGGATAAGGAAAAATTAAAAGTACACCCTATAACGTTCAATATCTACGCCGAGACAGAAGAAGAAGCGGAGAACGGACGCAAGGCAATCATACAATTTATAAACATCATGGGGCAGCACGGCGCAAGGGTAAGTGGAAACAAGCTCGCAGAGGCAATACCTCGCATGAATAACGCTCCTTTCGTAGTAAGCCAGATAATCAAATTCTTCAAGGACTAAGGATATGGCAGAGAATAATCCAATACCACACCAGACACGTGGTTGCACAGGCGATTGCAAGTTGTGTTCCATGATGCAACGTGGCTATTGTGCCTCACAGATCGCATACAACAATATGCAACAGATAAGTTCCATGCGTGAGACGCTAAAGGCTCTTACAGAGAAGATAAATTCCATGCAAGGCGATGCGGAACTTGTGGCTCCTACATCAAATACAACAAACTCCATAATATAGCACAGAGTGGGAAGCGGTGCAGACAATAGGCTCCCGAAACAGCAAATATTAAAGATTATGGCTTGTAACTGTAACAACGGCAAGACGTTCATCGACTTCTTGACCACCGTACCGGGTGGGACGGCAGACAACTCCACCTACATGCTCGCATTGACACACTACACGTGCGGCAACAGGAAGCTGTGTGCGAACGAGGTTTATCCTATTACGGCACAACTGACATTCACACCATTAGGCTCACCACGCAGCGTCGGCAACGGCACATACTGTTGCGACGTGCTTTGCTCCGGCACCTGTACCTACATGCCGTACAGGTACGGTTGTAACTGCTCTGTATGCCCTCAGACGGACAACATCTACACGACACTGTGCATGCCGTGTTCATCGGCCACCACTCCGACCATTACTGCCGGGACGTGCCAGTGCTCGCCGACAAACACGCAGCCTTGTTGCAACGTGACAAATGCCGTGGCAATCAACACGTCGTTTGCCGTGGCAGAGGCTGAGGCGACATCAACCAACGATTAAGGCACTATGGCTTGGGATGATATTGCCATGATAACGTTTGTATGCACCGCCGCAAACCACATGGGGCTTGTGGACGCGGTGGAGGGGACGATAAGGCATAAGCTGCCTATAGTCAACTGCTGCAAGTGCGCTACATTCTGGACAACACTCCTATACGGCTTTCTCACTTGTCATGGCGATGGAGTGATGGCAGTCATGGCTACATCATTCCTCGCCTCAATGTGCGCAGTGTGGCTCGAATTGCTAATGGGCTTTATTGACTCCTTATACGACAAGGCTTATGGAAGGATATTCGACAAGACAGCCGTCACAACGGCAGACAAGCACGAAGGCAGTGCCACGGCAGAGGACGCTGACAATACCAAAGACACGGTGCCCGAAATGCAACTAAATGAGAGTGATTTCGATTAATCAATAAATAAAAATGGAAACAAAGGAAATGACAAGCAAGTTCGACGACCTCTACGGTATAATGAGTTCGGGCGATAATGTGAACAATATGGAGTTGTTCGGAAGCGTGATGCGTGAGATGTTCGAGTGGCTCACCGCCAACAAGCCGGAGCTTGCGCAGGAGTGGCTATCCAAGTTGGAGAGCATCAAGTGGAACAACTACCTCACATCCAAGGAGGCCGCGAAGATTGTGTCAGGAATGACCCCGAAGCCCGTGTGGACAAAGGAGCAGTTGATGGACACATTGCAGAAACTTGGTCTCGTAACTGAGGAAACTCCGTATTACAACACCAACGCCCTCTACGCAACAATGAGCATGGTCTATTCCGACAGCGCACAGACCATCGCCAACATCATCGGCAAACCTCTGGCTGAAATCGGCAACGAGACGATGGTTAAGGCTGTCTATGCTCTTGCCCTTGACAAGCTGAAGGATGTTGATGGCAATTACTCTGTGAGGTATTACTTCTGTCTGTAAGTCATGTCTGGCAATGAATACAGGTCTCTCATGCGGTACAAGCTGCTATCATCCATCTATGAAAAGATGGATGACAAGGAGAAACTTGCGTTCATGCAGATGTCAATAGCCAATGCAAACCACAGAGAAACCATGAACGCATTGCAAAGTCTCGGCAAGCAGGTTGACGCAAGCAAGCACTCGTGGTTGTCTGACTTTGGTGCAAATGTGGCGGGCAACGCCGTCTTCGACGGGGCTGTGTGGCTATTGTCAAAGGCAATAAAAGGATTATAGTTTTTTAATTCTATCATGTCGTGTGGAATGAGGTGTAGCGCATTCGCGTTGCACCTTTTTTGTTTTCACAAACCTTTTTACCTATAACCGTAAGCAATCTTTTGTTATTAACTTTGACTTTAAATCAAAATACATATTTATGGCAGAAGCAGACAACGTCCTCGGCATATCGGGGCAGATGGATATAACCAAGATTGAGGAAAGCCTAACCAAACTGACCGATAGCCTTGACAAGATAGGCGTTTCGACGGAGCAGTTGTCGGAGCGTACCACGGCGGCATTACAGAAGATAGAAAGCTCCACCGCCGACGCTCAAACGAAACAGACGCAATATGCTGGCATCCTTAAACAGGTAAACGAGGAAGTCGGCAAGCTCGTGGAAGGCTTGCCAGAGAAGATACGTGCAGCTCAGGCAGAACTAACCAACACCGGGGCTTCCATTGCCAAAATAAAGGAGAATATAGATAAGGCTACCGACAATAAGGTTATCGCGGAATATAACGCACAGTTGCAAGTGCAACAGCAGAAGTTTGCCAATATCAATGCGAGCGTCATTGAAATGCAACAAATCTATGGCGATGCGAACACGATAATGTCGAACCTTGCCAATTCGATTAGCATTGCCAACGGTATATCCACTGCCAACAATGCCCTCACCGCCGGTGGCGCAATAGCACATGGAGCTACCGCTGCCGCAGTAACCGCAGAAGCTGGTGCGCATCTACAAAATGCGGCAAGCATAGAAGTGGAAGTAAATGGCGTAAAGGTCAACACGCAAGCCCACCAAGAGAATAAAGCATCCGTAGAAGATGTAATAAAAACACTTGATGAAGCCAAGCAAAAATGGGAAGAAGGCAAACTTTCAGAAGAAGAGTATCAAGAGGTAATAAAGAAAGGGAATGAAGCGATTGAAGAGAGAAAATCGCGTATAAAGGATTTAGAAGAGCAGAGAGGTAAAGGTGTCGCCATACCTTATGAGAATGGATGGGGGGTAGAATCCACCATTACCGTGTTCAAAGGAGAGGCTTATGATAAAGAACAAAGCCGCATACAATCTGAAATAGATAAAGAGAAGGCTTCATCTGACGAGCTCCAGCAATCCCTTACATCTCTGCGCTCCGCCCATGATGGAGTTGCACAGAGTGCCGATAAGACTACCGAGGCAATAAAGAACGTTGAAAGCAGTACAAAGAAACAATCAGACGAGACGGACGGACTTGTGCAGATGCTTGAACGCCTTACGGAGAAGGTTAAGTCTGGCTCTTTGACATGGGAAGAACGTTCGAAGATAATTGCAAGCAATACGGCTATCCTCAATGAAAGGATGACAAAGCTTACAGAGTTGCGCAAGCAGTTGTCCGAGCTGGAAACCAATGCTCCTAAGAGTAGTGGGGCGACATTTGATGCCAATGGCAATCTTACCCTTGACGAGCGTGGAGTTGAAAGCTATAAACAGAAAGTCGCAGAAGTAACCAGTGAAATCGAAAGACAACAAGCGAGCGTTGACAAGCTGAAATCTGCAATCAATGATTTTAGCAACGCTTTCGGGGATAACAGCCGTTTTCAAGTTGGTGGCAATGAGCCTCCTAAGCTTCTTGCTAAGGGGTCTATCAATCCTTCTATGCTTTCTGACGAGCAACTTGCCGAAGAAATAAAGAAATACAGCGACCAACTTGACGTAGCGACGAAGAAACTGGAAGAGTTCAAGAATGCCCGTATTGAATCACTTAGACAAATCGCTGCTGCCAATGGTGTAAGCCTTGATACGACCGCAGTCTCAACCAAAGAAATAGCCAACACCCCGGAGCTTAAAAAGGAATGGGATGCGCTGAATGAATCCGTTGCCAAGAACACCGAAAACTTAAAGTTGTTCAAAGATGAAGCGAACAACCGTTCTCTTGACGGGTTGATGGAGCAGTTGGAGAAGGCAAAGGCTGAATATGATGAGCTTCGGGCAAAACGTAAGGAAATGCTCACTGGCGATAGTGATGCCAGTAGGCTAAAAGAATATATAGGAGAACGCAACTTTGCAAGCGGGGTCGAATCAGGCACAATAAGTAAAGAAGATGCAGATAAGTTCTTCGCAAATGAGGACCAAATAGCGAAAGTAGAGGAAAGGATTACCTCTATCAATGCTAAAATCGCCGAAACGAAAGAAAAGATAGAGGAGGCGAATACTGCCGTCGCTTCTGCGAACGAGCAACAATCGCAAACCACAGCTTCTCCTTTTGCAAACTATGCCACGGATATGGCTTCCTTGCGTGATGAAATCATTGATACAAAAGCACGTCTCGCAGAGGTCAATGCCGAGGCGGAGAAACTTGGTAGTATAAGCGACCCGACGAAGAAGCAAGCTGACAGGATGCGTGAGCTTGGTCAGGAAAGCGTGAAGCTGAAACAGCAACTGGCAGATTTGCAAGGACAACTTGAAGAAAAGCGCGGAGAGACGTTCTTCGGGTCTATACGGAACTCCCTCAATGAGTTTAGAGAAGATGTAAAAGGAGTAGGTACTGCCATTAAGGAGAATATCAGTGATGCATGGGATAAGATAACTTCCAAAGTGAGTGGCAGTGGCTTCGGACAACGTTTTTCCGCTGAGTTCTCACAAGTCAAAGGTACTATAAGTGACGCTGCTAACAGTCTTGGCAACTTCCTCACAGGCAACGGCAAGGTACAAGAAAGTCTTAACAACCTATCTAAGGCGATGGGAGGATTGGGGATACCGCTTAGTGGTGCTTTGACTGGCGTAAAAGCATTAACAAAAGCACTGTGGGCGATGTGTGCCACTCCTATTGGCGCGATACTTACGGTTGTCGTCCTCGGATTGAAAGCTGTACAAACTTGGCTCACTAAATCAGCCGAGGGGCAGAAAGTGTACACTGGATTGATGGCATATTTCGGCTCTATAGCTGCATCGGTAACAGACCTCGTAATCCTACTTGGTAAATGGATATATCATTGCTTTGCCGACAACATGGGGCCGATGAACGCCTTTGGAAAAGCTTTCGTCACAACTTTTAAGACCGCTATCAAAACTGTCTATGACCTTCTTAATGGACTTGGAACTACCCTTAAAGGTATTTTTACTGGCAACTGGAAAACCATCAAAGAAGGACTTGGCATAATGTGGGATGGCATACAAGGGATAGGCAATACGGTTATCAATGCCTTTGATACGGCCTTCAAGGGTTTTGCTGGTGTTATTAGCACAGCCGCAAAAGCCTTTACTGACACCAAATTGCAAGATGAAGCCCGCAATATCATCGTCAACATGGAGGGGAATGCCGAGAAGCGGGCGAAGTTGGCGATGCAATTGCAAGAGACAGAAATATCTATATCAAAAGAAAAAGCTAATCAAGCCAAACTCGACAAAGATATAGCGGCAAGCAAGGAAAAAATATATACTTTGACTGGCAAGGCGAAACTGGAGGAGATAGCCCATG
>CAZTUD010000153.1:0-7005 GCA_964616945.1 uncultured Prevotella sp.
ACAAACAGCTCGTCGGTGCTGAAATAGGTGTCCATGCACGTTATCTCCTCGCCGTCGGGCACCTGCAAGGCATATTCGTCAAGCTTTGGCAGGGCGAAAGCGTTGCCGGGCAGATAAACGTAAACGCGGTTGCCGAGGGCGTAGTAGAGGCGATTGTGAGTGCGCGAGCCGACAAGCCACGAGCCGCGCTCAGGTATGGCGAGATCATCGCTGTAAGCCGTGGTCTGCGTCTTGAAGTCGGAAGCCGCCATGCCGCTGTAAGACGAGTTTGTCCACAGGTAGAGGTTGTCGCCGTAGCGCGTCAAGATGTTCCAGGGAGTTACCCATCCGCTTGCTCTGACGTTGCAGAAGGCAGTTATTAGCTCGTGCCCCGCGAGCATGGAACCAGTGTTGGGGAAATAGGTGCTTCCGTAATAGTTTATCTGCGCCACGGTGCTGTTGGTGTAGTCAAGATAATAGCGGGCGTATGACGTTGAGGCGAACGAATAGCTCGAATACGTCTTCTGCGAGATTATGTCCTCCGGCGAATAGTTCACGAAATACTGGTACTCGAACGGGAACTGGTTCTTGACGTTGATATGCACGAACTTGCCCATTGCCGCGTCATAAACGAACGGTGTCTGCGCGTCGTTGAACATCTTGGTGGCATTGAAGCCATGGTAAATCTCACCATAGCCTGACGCTGACAGTATCGTCAGCTCGTTGGGGTCGAGGAAATAGCAGCGGTCGCCCGTGGAGACTATAAGGCGCGTTATGGTGGTGGGGTAAGTGTCCTGCGCAATCACCGCGCCCACGAGTCCGCTTTCCGACGCATCGGCGTTCATGCGCTCCATTGCGTGCTCCATCACCACTTCACCAATGCCCTCAGCTTCTTCTTCGGGCGTAAGGATTTTGAGGAACGTGAGGTTGCCAGAGCCGTCGGCATCGGTGGCCGAGAGCAGGAAGCCCTCCTCGAAAGTGCGATTCACGTTAATCTGATAGTCGGCTGTGGTGCCCACCCTGCCGTCGGTTACGGTGAGGTGGACATAATAGGAGCCTCCCGACGTGAAGTTGTGGTGCAGCACCGGGCCATTGCCGGCATCTTCGAGCGCACCTTTCGTGCCATTGGCGTAGGTGCCAACCTGCCAGCGGTAGGTGAGCGTGTCGCTGCCGGTATAGTTGACGGTGGGCGACAACACGCATTCGTTGCCGAGATAAATGTTGTAAACGGGCATGTCGTCACCGTCAATGCCCTCGACAGCGAGCGTGGGCAGGGGCGTGCCTCCCTCGGAGCTGTCGTCGGTGATGCACGACGTGAGCATCAAAGCCACGGCGAGCGTCAAAAACAGGAAATATTTATGTTGCGTCATGGTGTCTTATGGATGTTTAGTAATTTACGTGTGGTGCGCCCATCGGCCAGTTTATGGTGTCCTTCGTGTCGTTGTACATCGGTATGAGGACATACTTGTAGAGGAAGGCATCGTACATGGCAAGCGGGCCGAGGTTGTTGGTGGCGTTGACGAAGTAGTCGCCGTAGCGCGTTATCATCTCGTCGAACACCTCCTTGTTGGCTGCCGGCGCGAGGCGGTAGAAGTATTCGAAGAATAGCTGGGCGTTCTCGAAAGTATATTCGGGCATCGTCGCCCACTGCGACCACCAAGACGGCCTTGTCGTCGGGCGTATGTCAGAATAAGTTATGTCGAACGTCTTTTGCCCGGTGGGGCGCAACTCGCCGTTGTCCACAATTTCTATACGCAGCCGCTTTGTCTGCGTCAAGATGTCGGGGTCGCCGTCGCGCAGTAGCGTTATCCTCACCGTGTCCTGCACGGCGTTGGCCGCAATCTCGTGGCGGTCGATGGTGTAGTTTACGCCCTCGGTCATCGTCGTCGAGTCGGCCACCACCCGCAGGTCGATGGCGCGGCTCTCGGCTTTCGGCATTCCCATGAGCGTTACGGGAATTTCCACCACATGCTGGCGCGTAATCTCGTAGCCGAAGGCGTAGGTTATGGCCGAGTCGGCTTCTTCGTTGCTGTTGATGTAGTTGAAGAACACCGAGTCGGTCTGTGTGGTGTCATACAGCTTCAGGTCGTCCTCACAGGCAGTGAGGGCGAGCAGCGATGCCGCTATGATTGGTATTATCTTGATTTTCATTGTCTTAATGCGTGTTTCGTGTCATTCGTGAAATTCGTGGTCAGTTGCGGTACGTGTACTCGTCCTGTGGTATTGGCACAGTGTAAACCGTCTCGCTTGCGGGAATGGTGCGCGAGTCGATGTTCGACGTGATGTCCATGTTCCTGCGCTTCATGTTGTACCACACTTGTCCCTCGCCGAACATCTCCTTGTGGTATTCGTCGAAAATGATGTCGTGGGTGAGAGTCTCGTCGGCAAGCAGGGCGGGCAGTCCGCGCGAGGCCGTCTCGGCATTGTACAAAGCTCGCGCCTCGGTGGGATTGCTGTCTAAAAGCGCGTCGGCGGCAATGAGATACAGCTCCGACACGTGGAGCATGTTTATGCCCGATATGCGGTCTTCCCAGCCTGTGGGCGTGTTGCCGTCACCGTCGAGCGTGTAGTAGTCAACAGCCTTCAGGCAGCGCACTATGGTGTTGGTGGTGCGGAACCACTGCAAGCGGTAGTCCTGCGCGGTGCCCGACACGTTGCGCGAGTAAACCGACGTGTAAGGCATGGGATAAGACGAACCGCTGAGGGAGCTGTAGGGCGAATACGACTGGTAGGACACGTAGTCGTAGAGGTAGGTTTGCGCCGTCTCGTTGTAGGTCGTGGAGTAAAGTCCCCACAGCGTCTCCTTGTCAGACAGCTTGCCGGCGAAGATGTCCTGCACCTCCGACGGGTCGGCGAGTGGGAACTTGCCACTGTCGATTACCATCTGCGCATAGCGGGCTGCGTTGGCATTGTCCCCCATCTGCCAATACACCTTGGCGAGCAGGCCAAGCACGGCATAGTAGTTGGCGTGGGTCTCGCGGTATTGCTGGAACTTGTAGTAAACCGAGTTGTCGCGCGGGTACTTCATCTCGCTGTCGAGGCTTTGCATAAGGCTTGCCGCCTCCTGGAGGTCGGCTATTATCAGGCGGTAGTCCTCGCCCACGCTGCGGAAAGCCGATGTCTGCGGCGCATAGACCGTGGTGTAAGGAATGCCAGTCTTCGTGGTGTCCTGCGAGCAGAAAAGGCGCAGCAGGTCGAAATGCAAGTAGGCCCTCACGGCAAGCATCTCTCCACGATAGAGGTTGTAGAGCGGCAGGTCGCTGGAGCTGTGCCCCTCCAGGTTTTTCAGCACGTTGTTGGCATAGCCTATGGTCTGGTAGGCCGTCTCCCATACTGAGGCGAAGCGGTCCTGCACGTCGGCGTTGGTATAGTTGTAGCGCGCCAAGGCCTCCATGACGGTGGAGCCGCAGCTGTAGTCCTGCGACATTATGTCGGTCATGCCCCACGTGAGGTTCATGCCGTAGAGCCCCGCAACCTGCATGGAGCCATAAACGCCGTATATTGCCGACTCAAAGCCGTCGGCATTGCTGAAAAGATCCTTCTCCACTTTCTCCGACTTGGGGCGCACGTCAAGGAAGTCGTCGCAGCTGCTTAAAAGTAAGAAAGTAAGAAAGTAAAAAGGTAAAAAGGCCAACTTCCAGGAGTACGGAAAGAGTCTGTCCTTTGTGGCTTTATTTATTTTGACGCTCATAATGTTCTAATTATGAATTTTGAATTATGAATTTTGAATTGCTCAGAACGTTACACTTGCCGACATGTTTATGCTGCGGCTGTAGGGATACGACGTGCCGCGCTCATATTTTGCCGAGTTGATGCGGAACAAGTCCTCTGTGCCCACGCCCACGTACAGCTTCTGCAAGTGGAGGCTCTTGAGCCACTCAGGGTTGAACTCATACTGCAGATAGACCGACGAGAGCAGAAGCTCGTTGTCGCGCTGCACGAAGCGGTCGCTGTAGGTATAACTCGTTGTGCTTTGGCTGCTTATGTCGATGAACGGCACTACGTCGCCCGCCTGGTGCCAACGCTCCTCAAAGGCGCGCACGTCGGCGTTGTAGCGCGGGTTGATGCGCTCCACTTTCGACACGAGCGTGCTGTTGTACATTTCGCCACCGAAACGGTAGGAGAACGCCACGTTCATGGTGAGCCTCTTCCAGCGCAGCATGGTGGAGATGGCTCCCTGCAGCGTGGGGTTGGTGTCGCCGCACGCCACCTGGTCGTCGCTATCGTAGG
Organism: uncultured Prevotella sp.; assembly: GCA_964616945.1. Taxonomy (GTDB): domain Bacteria; phylum Bacteroidota; class Bacteroidia; order Bacteroidales; family Bacteroidaceae; genus Prevotella. The sequence goes on from CAZTUD010000153.1 coordinate 4,210, forward strand.
TGTAAGTGTAGTTGCCGTCCTTCTTTATGAAAATTTCCTTGCCCGACGCCGGGTCGATGCCCGCCGAGCGCACGGCGTAGATGGCCGTGGGCGACTCGCCCTCACGGTATTGCGTCATGGGCGACACGGTGAAGCTGTAGGAGGCGCGGTTCTCGTTGAGACGGCGCAGCGCGTCGGAAATGTCGTTGATGGTGGTCTTGCTGTGAAGTCCGTTCACCGAAACGCTCCAGTCCCAGTCCTTGGTCTGGATGATTTTGCCCCAAACGGAGAACTCAATGCCGTTGCTCGTCTGCGAGCCTATGTTGGCCTTCACCGACGTTGCACCAGACGATGGCGGCAGCGAGCGGTCGATGAGCATGTCGGTGGTCTTTTCGTTGTAGTAGTCGAAGTTGACGTTCAGGCGGTTGCCGAAGAACGACGACGTGAGGCCCACGTTGAGCTTCTTCGTGGTCTGCCATTTCAGGTCGGGGTTCGCCATGCCGAGCGGCACTGCGCCGACACCTGTGTAGCCGAGGTAGGCCGAGTTGTACTCGTAAGTGGTGACGGCCTGGTAGGCCGAGAATTTCACGCTTCCAGTGTAACCGTAGCTGCCGCGCAAGCGGAGCATGTCAACCACTTTCAGTTTCTTTATGAAATTCTCGTTGTGGAGGTTGTAGCCCACGCCCACCGACCAGAAAGGCGCGTAGCGGTTGTCCTCGCCAAACTTCGACGAACCTGACAGACGGTAGCTGCCGTCGACCACGTAGCGGTTCTTCCACATGAAGTTGGCCGCCACGAAGCCGCCCACGCTGGTTGAGAGGCTCTCCGTGCCGTAGGGCATGGTGCTTGTGGAATAGGTCGTGGCGTAGGCCAGGTCGTTTTGGTTGTCGTTGAGGAAACCCGATGCCGTGAGCTGGCTGCTCGTGGCATCCTGCTTCTTTATCTCGCCGCCGAGGTTGAGGGTGAGCATGGTGCCCTGCGCGTCGAAGGAGTGGATGTAGTTGCCCACTATTTTGCCGTTCCACTGGTGGCTCTTGTTGTTGCCGAGCGAGTAGCTGCCCTTGAGCGTGGGGTTGGTGACGGAGGCGTAAGTGTTCGACTCGGGCGACACGAAGGTGTCGTCGCGCCCCGTGGCAGTGGTATAGGAGCCTTGCGCCGTGACGTAGAGGTTGGGCTTGAAGTTGTAGCGCACGTTGAGCGATATTTGCTGTGTGCGCGTCTCCGACTTGTCAAAGCTCGAGAGCGAGGCCTCGTAGAGCGGGTTGTTGCGGCTGTAGCTCAGGCTGCGCCGCAGGTTGCCATACTCGTCGTAGGGCGAGTCGTATGGGTTGCATAGCAGGTATTCGGAGAATGAGCCGTATTTGGAGCCGTTCTCGTCAATCTGCTCGTGCGAGGCGCGCAGCGTGAGTATGAGGTTCTCCACGGCGGTATAGCTCAGGTAAACGTTCATGCCGTAGCGTTTGCGCCCGTCGTCCTTCATCACGCCCTGCGTATTGGAGTAGTTGCCCGTTACGTTGTAGTCGAGCCCCGAGCCGCGGCCTGAGACTGAGAGCGAGTGGTCGTGGGAGAAACTGTTGCGCACGGGCTTCGTCTTCCAGTCGGTGTCAACGCCTGACGACACGAGGGCGAGCTTGTCGTAATAGCTTTGGTCGAGGCTGCCGTCGGTTGAGCTGTAGAGACCCGCCATGCGCTCCAGCTCCAGCTTCTGGGCGGCGTTCATCACGTCGTAGCTGCCGAGGTCGGCGAAGCTCACCTGCGGCGTGAACGTGTAGCGAATGCGCACGGGCGACTGCGAGACGCGCTTGCGCTGGATAACGATAACGCCGTTGGCGGCGTTCTCGCCGTAGAGGGCCGTCGCCGAAGCATCCTTGAGGATGTCAACGCGCTCAATGTCGTGGATGTCGATGTCGTAGAGGGCCTGCAGGCTCTGCTCCACGCCGTCGATGACGATGAGCGGCTGGTTGAGGCCCGCTTCACCGTCGGTGGCAAGCGACGTGGTGGAGCGTATCACGAGGTCGGGCACCACGTTGGGGTTGCTGCCCGCCGCGTTGTTTTGGGTTATGTTGAGGGCGGGGTCAAGCGTGGCAAGGCTCTGCATGATGTTGTTTGGCGCAATCTGGAGCAGCTGGTCGCCGCTGATTGACTGTGCCGCACCCGTGTAAGTCTGCCTGTCGCGCGAGAAGAAGCCATTGACCACCACCTCGCCAATCTCGCTTGAGTTGTGGCGCATCACGACACGCAAGTTGTGGCCAGCCTTCACGGTCATCGTCTCCATGCCTATATAAGAAATGGTGAGCGTCTGGCCGCCAAGCTTCACCGTCTGGAAGCTGAACTTGCCGTCGATGTCGGTAATGGTGGCAACATTGGAGCCGTTAATCCTCACCTGCGCCCCTATGAGCGGCTCGTTGTCCTCCGACAACACTACGCCGCTGATGGCATCAGCAGCGGGGTTGCCCTTGTTTACAACGACCGTCGTCGAGGTCTGAGACAGAGCCTCTGTGGATAAGCCACTGGCCGCAAGCGCAAGAAGAATACTAAGTAGGAAGCGTCTGTTCATGCGTCTGTTAAGTGTAAAATGTTAGAACAATATTAAATTTTGCTCAAAATTACTACGAAATCTTTTACAAACCAACAAAAGCAAGCTTAAAAAACATTAAATAGGATAAGAAAGTTAAATGTAGAGGGCGCGGAGGCGATAAAAAATAGGAAATAAATCAACAAAAAGTAAAAAGTTAGGACAACGGGAAGTTGGCCTTCTACAGGCGGAAAACGGCTCTCGCGCTGCCCCCACAGACCTCATGCGGCGCACGGGCATCT
>CAZTUD010000154.1:0-7004 GCA_964616945.1 uncultured Prevotella sp.
CTGTATGATATGAGCGGCAATGTGTATGAGTGGTGTCAAGACTGGTGCGAGAGTTATAGTTCGTCGTCTCAAACGACTCTTCCTGGCGCATCCACTGGCTTCTGTCGTGTGTGCCGTGGTGGTAGTTGGTGCGATTACACTCGGGACTGCCGTGTATCATACCGCAGCCGCTGCATGCCTTCGGAACGCTACAACAACCTCGGCTTGCGCCTTGCTCTTTAGTATGCCCACTTTTGCTTTTCTTTGCACCAAAGAGTTAAGTGATAAGATACTTAAAGGGAATAGCAGACGGTGAGCTAAAATTGAATTTGTAATTGATGTCTTCTCAAAGAGCTTGGTATTTTAGGTGACAATGGTAAGTTCTGTTAATCGGACGATTTTCATTGCGCTGTCTCATCGTTTTGTAATACTCCTCGCTTTCAGCAGATTCTGCCCACGAGCCTGCCAACTTCAAAAACTGAGTCTTGCGTTCTTCCGCAGATGCATCAGCGGACTTGGATGCCATGACAAGTTTATTAGCCAACCACTCCCTGTCGCAGTGCGTCATACGCAAGTTTGCCTTATATGAACAGGCTGCCCACCTGGAACACGGCGGCTGACACTATCCACGCTATGCATGTGGTATAGACTGCGGTGAAGATGGCCCACTTCCACGTGCCGGTCTCACCCTTTATCGCCGCTATCGTCGCCACGCAAGGGAAATATAGGAGGATGAAGAGCAAGTAGCAATACACAGTAAGTGTCGCTGTGGAGCCAATCTCGCTGACGGGCTTGCCGTGCATCTTGGCAATGTCGGCTGACACGGCGTTGTGTATCTTCTCGTATTTTCCGTCAGCGTCGTTGAACTTCTCGTCGTCCTCGAAACTGTCGTCGTCAGAGTAGATTATGCCCATTGTCGAGGCCACTACTTCTTTTGCTCCCACGCCGGCGAGAATGCCTACGTCAAGCTTCCAGTTGAAGCCCTGCGGGCTGAACACTGGCTCCACCGTCTTGCCTATCCTTGCGAGATAGCTTTGCTGCTTCTGCTCCTGGCGAGGCATCCCCTCCGGGTGCGGGAAATAGCCCAATGCCCACACTATCAGTGAGGCGACGAGGATTATGCCGCCCATCTTCTTCAGATACATCTTACCCTTTTCCCACGTGTGGCGTGCCACTGCCTTGGCGGTGGGGAAGCGGTAGGGCGGCAGCTCCATGACGAAAGGCGTGTCCTCGCCCTTGAAAAGCGTCTTTGTGAAGATGCGGCTCATTATGGCGGCCATGACCATGCCGATGAGGTATAGGGACATCATGACGAATGGCGCGGCATTGTTGGAGAAGAATGCCCCTATAATCATAATATAAATAGGTATGCGTGCCTCGCAGCTCATGAACGGAATGATGAGCATGGTTACGATGCGCGAGCGACGGCTCTCGATGGTGCGTGTGGACATCACGGCTGGCACGTTGCAGCCGAAACCCATGATGAGCGGGATGAACGACTTGCCGTGCAGCCCCATCGCGTGCATTATCTTGTCCATGATGAATGCGGCGCGTGCCATGTAGCCGCAATCCTCCATGAACGAGATGAAGAGATAGAGTATGAGGATTTGCGGGAGGAACGACGCCACTGTCCCCACGCCGTCTATCACGCCGTTGACAAGCATTGCCTGTACTGGGCCTTCGGGCAGTATGGCGGTCAGCGTGTCGCCCATCCAGCCGAAGAGCATGTCGAGCCAGTCTTGCGGGTATTTGCCAAGCCAGAACGTTGACATGAACATTATGGCAAGTATGATGATGAAGATAGGGAAGCCCACCACCTTGTTGGTCAGTATGTTGTCGAGCAGGTGGGTTGTCTGGTAGGTGTCTTCTTTGTTGCCCGTCTTGTATTTTGCCTCCTCCAGTGCGCCGTGTATGAAACCGTACTTCGCGTCCATGATAGCGGTCTCACTGTCCACTTTCATTTCTTCCTGCACTCGCTTTGCCGCCTCGTCGCGGTGGCGGAAAATCTCGTCGGCATCGGGCAACTTGCGTATATATTCCTCCACGTCCTTGTCGCGCTCAAGCAGCTTTATGGCGAGGTAGCGTGTGGAGAACCTCTCGCGCACGTGTGGCTCTTTCTTTAGGTGCTCCTGTATGAGGCTGATGCCGTGCTCCAGCTCATGGCCGTGGTTTATGTGTATGTGGCGGTAGTGTACGTCCTTGTCCTCGGTGCCCTCGTAAACCTCTATCACCTTGTGGAACAGCTCTCTCACGCCCTTGCCCGTCGTGAAGACTGTAGGCACCATCGGCAGCCCGAACAGCTCCGACAGCTTCTCGATGTTTATGTCGTCGCCGCGCTTCTCGGTCTCGTCAAACATGTTCAGCGCCACCACCACGCGCAGGTGCATGTCAATGAGCTGCGTAGTGAGGTAGAGGTTGCGCTCCAAGTTGCTCGTGTCAATGACGTTTATCACCACGTCGGGAGTCTTCTCCACGAGCTGCTTGCGCACGTACAGCTCTTCTGGCGAGTAGGCCGAGAGCGAGTAGGTGCCGGGCAGGTCAACGATGTTGAATTTGTAGCTCTCATAAGTGGCGTGCCCCTCCTTTGCGTCCACCGTCACGCCCGAATAGTTGCCCACGCGTTCGTGTGAGCCAGAGGCGAAGTTGAACAGCGATGTCTTTCCGCAGTTGGGGTTGCCTACGAGGGCTACGTTTATGGTGTGGATGGCGGAGAAAACAGCTGCCGACTCCATCCCCGTCCCGTCAGGGCGGGGGGAGGGGGCTTCCTTGCCGCTTGTCCGTGGAAGTGCCTGCTCGTCAATGTCATTGGAGTCAACAACAGTAGAAAGCTTGCCTGTTGGTTTCGCGTCTCCCCGCCCTGACGGGGTGGGGCTGGGGTTGGGGTTAGTGTCAATGGGTTCTTCCACCACCTCAATCATGTCAGCCTCGCTGTGCCTCAGACTCACCTCATAGCCCATGACGCGGTATTTCACGGGATCCTTGAGAGGTGCCTCCTGAAGTACCTCCACTTTCTGGCCCGTAATGAAGCCCATTTCCACCACGCGCTTGCGAAATCCTCCGTGGCCGGTAACTTTCACTATTATTCCGCTCTCGCCTGTATGCAGCTCAGATAGTTTCATTGTCTTGCCTGTTTTCTTTTTGCAAAGTTACTAAACTTTCCTTGCAAGCAGGTTGCAAACCTATACATAATAATGCAGAATACCTAAAAATGATGATGCCTGGAGCATCAAAAATTGTCACAGCATATGGCTGGAAGTGATTTTTAATTTGTAACTTTACGCCATAAAAGCAATTAGGCATGAAAGTTTTCAGGATTTTGTTGGCATTCGCAATGGTTGTGCTGCCCTTGGTGGCGTTTGGACAGGACGTTTTCAAGACCATGTTTGACAACGCCCGCGCTTTCTCGGCAAGCTACCCGCAGGAGAAGGTGTGGCTGCACACCGACAACGACAGCTATGAGCAAGGCGACACTATATGGTATAAGGCTTACGTGGTGAATGCCGCCGACAATCGTCCCACGCAGGTCAGCAAGCCACTATATGTGGAGCTACTCGACCAGCTCGGCAATGTGGTGGCAAGGCAAGTTGTGGAGATTGACAGCGGTGAGGCACGGGGACAGCTGCCACTCACAAGCACATTCCTTTCGGGCTATTTTGAGCTTCGTGCCTATACCAAGTGGATGCTCTCGGCTCCGGAGCCACAATATTTCTCGCGGGTACTGCCAGTTTACCGCAGAACTTCTGGCAACTATGGCGGTGAGCACCAGATTGCCGAATATCATACGGCGGGTTCGATGAAAAATCGTCCCGACGCTGACGACAAGGTGTTGGCGGTACGCTTCTTTCCCGAGGGTGGTCGTCTTGTGGCAGATGTCGCCAACCGTGTGGGCTTTGAGATTGTGGCTGCCGACAGTGGAGTCGTCAACGCGAGCGGCATTCTGCATAATGGAGACAAGCTGTTGCCCATCAGTGCGCTGCACAACGGCATAGGCTCATTCATGCTAACGCCCTCGGCAGGGAGGGATTATGTTGCCATTACGTACAAGGGCAAGGGCTATGAGTTTGACCTGCCAAAGGCTGACACTGCCGCCGTTGGGCTGTCGGTGAGCAGTGCGGGTGGTAGCGTGCATGTCGCACTGTACGATGGTCGCAGCGGTCAGTTTGCCTCCCATGACTCGCTTGCCGTGTTTTTCTTCTCGCATGGCGTGCCAATGGCTTACCAACGTGCCAAAATTGCTGGTGATGACAGACAGGCACGCATAAGGATGGACATGAGCTTGTTGCCGCCTGGCATCTGCCGTGTGGCAGTGCTTGGAAGCTCTGGCAAAGTTATTGCCGACCGTTTCTTCTTTGTTTATCCTCGCGACACCATATCGTTGCGTTGCCAATCTGACAACATGATATATGAGCCGTTCGGGAAGATAACGTGCAGGATAAAGGCTGTTGACAAGGCAGGCAACCCCTTGGGTGGGGCAAGACTCTCTGTCAGCGTCAAGGATGCGCTCAATTCAGACATTGCCGCCTACGGTGACAATGTGGAGACGGGACTTCTGCTCACGTCAGACATAAAAGGCTACATTCCAGACCCTGCGTTTTATCTTGACGGCACTAAGGTTATGCGCCGCCGGATGCTCGACGACCTGCTGCTGGTGCGTGGATGGAGGAAGTATGACATTGAACAGGAAACAAGTGGCAAGCCCTACAGTCCACGCTACATGCCAGAAACCGCGCTCACGCTGCACGGACGCGTGAAGTCGCTCTTCGGCAGGCCACAAAAAGGCATTGGCGTAAGCGTGCTGGCAAAGAAAAACGCTGTGATGGTGGCGGGGAGGACTGTCGCCGACGACGATGGGTTCTTCAATATGTCGCTGAACATGTTTGAGGGCGAGATGGACACATACATCCAGACCAGGCGTGAGGGCAAGGAGATGAATCGCTGGGCCAACGTGAGCATATTCCGCAACTTTGCGCCGCCCGTGCGCCCTTACTATTATGCAGAGACACACCCTCGGTGGGCTGTGCCAGAGTTGGACAGGCAAAAGATAACGGCTGCAGACTCTGCCTACCGCGCCTCGCTCACTGACGGCGCAATACAGCTTGGCGAGATTACGGTGAAGGCAAAGGGCAATGGCGACAGGCAGGGAGACATTGCGCGCTTTGAACGGGATGTCTATGGATATTACGATATACGGCGGTTCGTTGACAATATAAGGGATGAAGGCAAGGACATTGTTGACCTTGAGGATCTTATGCCAAGGCTCGACAAGAACATACACATAGAAACCAACGACACGGGCAACACTATAGTGTATGGCGAAAGGCCTCTCACTTTCTATGTGGACGGGCAGAAGATAGGTCAGAGCTTCTTCAGCAAGGACATCAATGCCATGCGCACGATGATAATCTATGAGGACGACGCGCTGGGAGACTATGGCGTTTACACCGTCGGGAAAAATGGCGAGGTTGAAAAGGGAAAGGTGCGCGACCCCTGGTCGGGTATTGAGCTTAACCCGGAGGGAGGCATAGAGGCACAACAGCGCGGCATAGTGTGCTCGGTGCAGATGGCCCCGGGGTGGAGTCCTGACAAGTCCTACAAGGCCGCGCGTGGCTTGCGCCAAACCACCATCCAGGGCTATGAACGCCCGTTGGAGTTTTATTCGCCTGTATATGATACTCCTGCTGCTATTGATGCCACCGACCGCCGCCGCACGCTTTACTGGAACCCGTCGGTCGTGACTGACAAGAACGGCGAGGCGACTGTCGTGCTGTACAATGCGGCACAGACGACAGCCGTCTCAATAGATGCCGAGACCATATACGAAGGCATTCCGGCAAGCACCAGTAACAACAGCATGTAGCTTTTCGTTACATTGCAAAACAGTTGAAACCTCCGTCCACTACTGCCACAGTGCCAGTAACGAACGCTGAGGCATCGCTCATCAGGTACTGTATGGTGCCGCACAGCTCCTCTGGCTTGCCCATCCGCCCGAACGGTGTCTGGCGTATCACGTCCTGCCCGCGCTGCGTATATGTGCCGTCGGGGTTGGTGAGCAAGGCGCGGTTCTGGTTGGTGATGAAGAAGCCTGGTGCAATGGCGTTCACGCGAATGCCCTCTCCGAACTTCTTTGCCGTCTCCGTTGCCATGTAAGCCGTGAAGTTGCTTATACCAGCCTTTGCTGCTGCATAGCCGCATACGCGGGTCAACGGGCGGAATGCCGCCATCGACGAGAAGTTGATGATGGAGCCTTTGCCCTGCCTCACCATTGGCTTCAGGAAAACTTGTGTTGGGATGACGGTTCCTACGAGGTTCAAGTTGAGCACTGTCTGGAATTGTGCGGGGTCGAGGTCGAATACGTTCTGGTCGGGGCCTATCGTGGCACCAGGCATGTTGCCGCCCGCTGCGTTGAGCAGAGTGTCCACACGCCCGAAGTCGTTGAGGATGTCGGCGCAGCATTGCTCTACCACGTCCTGCTTCATCACGTCACATTTGTAGAACTTGGCAGTTCCGCCCGCCTTTGCAATTTCATCCACAATCTGGTTGCCCTCGTTCTCTCTGCGGGCGAGGATGCACACTTTCGCGCCTTGCGTCGAGAGATACTTGCCGATGGTCTGGCCAAGTACGCCCGTGCCGCCAGTGATGACGACTACATAGTCTTTTACTGAAAATAGTTCGTTCATGGTGTTTAGTTTATAGTTTGTCTGTATGAGATTCCCTCTCCTTTGGAGGGGGTAGGGGTGAGGCTTAGTCGAAGAAGCCTGGCTGATGAAAAGGCTTGCCAAGCTCGCTGTCCACGGTTGCGATGATGCCCTGCAGCTGTCCCATTGCGAACATGCGGCCGAGGAAGCTGTAGCCTGCGTTGTAGCCACGGTTTTCGTCTCCGAGCATCGTCATGCCGTGGTCGACGCGCATTGGCAGCAGGCGGATGTTGTCGTTGTCCTTGCGTCCCATCTCTTCTTTCTCGAATATGCGTGCCAGCTCTATCACGTTGGCACGTCCGCCGAGGTGGCTTGCCTCGGTGAAGTCGC
>CAZTUD010000155.1:0-6973 GCA_964616945.1 uncultured Prevotella sp.
CATAGCCACGCGTCTCTTCCGGCAGGCGGGGATAAATCTTCCAGTAGTCCCGCTCGCCGCGTGCTCGCCGAATGGCCTTATTCAGCTTGTCCGTGCCGCAATTATATGCCGCAATGACGAGGCTCCAGTCTCCGTAGATGGTGTAGAGGTCACGGAGATAGTGGGCGGCGGCGTAGGACGACTTCACGATGTCGCGGCGCTCGTCGACGAGGGAGTTGACTTTCAGCCCGTAGCGCTTGGCGGTGGACAGCATGAACTGCCACAGCCCCACGGCGCCTGCCCGCGAGCGTGCTAAGGGATTGAGCGCCGACTCGATGACGGGCAGGTATTTCAGCTCGAGGGGGAGGCCGTAGCTGTCGAGCGCTTCCTCAAACACGGGCATGTAGAAGTTTTGTGCGCCAAGCATGTAGGCCACCTTGCGCCGCAGGTCGCCGGTGTAGCGGTCGATGAAAGCCTGCACGATGCCGTTGTAGGGCATCTCTATGACTGTGGGCAGCCGCGACAGGCGGTCTTTGTAGACTTCCGCGTCGTAAACGGGGTTTATGTCGGGCATGTTGCAGTCGGAGTCAGGACGCAGGTACATCTTCGCGTTGTAGAGCTGCATGAGACTGTCGAGGTCAGCGGTCATCGCCTCGGGCAGAGAGATGTGCTCCTCGACCCCGTTGTCGGTGACGGTGACTGTGCGCTCGTCATTCTGGGCGTGGGAGGTGGCAGCGAAGCCCGCTGCAAGGGCTAATAATATAATGTGTTGGCGTATGTTCATTCTTGTTGTCTGTAGTTTACGTTCTTGTGTCTGACCTTAGAACTGTATGCTGCAATGCAGGCCGACGCCGGCGTTTGTCAGTCGGTTGGCGGCCATGTCGTTGGCGTTGATAATGGCTGGCGCCACGTGCAGGCTGAGGTCAGGCGAGATGTCAAATTCTGATAGTGAGGCGTCGACGTAGGCGTCGATGACGGAGAGGGCGTAGACGCCGACCATGACGAAGAAGCTCAGGTCGCGCCAGCGGCGGTAGCGGTCTTTGCGCTTGCGGAACACCTCCTGCCAGCGGCTCTGGTTGGCGCTCGTTATCTGCGTGCCGAGGTGAAGAAACTGGTTGTAGCTCTGCGTGTTGGGATCATCATCCATGATGTCGAGGTAGGCCTGGCTATAGTCGCGGTACATCATGTTGTTCCACCTCATGGCGTAGGCGCAGCCCACGAAGCCGCCGTAGAAGATGGGCAGCTTCCAGTACTTACGGTTGTATATCTGCCCTGCGCCCGGCAGCACGAGTGCCAGCCACATCGCCCGCTTGGCGTCGGGCTTCCACGTCGCCCAGTCGCGCTTGTGGCGCACGTGGGCGGTGTCGGCGGCTATGGCGGCAGAGTCGGCGGTTGCAAGGGCGGTGGCATTAGTGGCAGCAAGGGTGGTGTCGGCAATGGCGGCCGAATCTTTCGCCACGGCTTGCGCCCTTGCGCTCGCGGGGCTTGCCAGCATGACAGCCGCCATGACGGCGGAGAGGACAACAGATATTATATAGTGCGAAATCTTCACTTATTGCTGGTTTTGTTCCTTGAGTTTGTCGAAGACGCTCATTATGCGCTCCAAGTCCTCCTCGCTTTCAAACGGGATGCTTATCTTGCCCCTGCCCTTGCTCGAGCATGTGAGCTGCACGCGGGTGTTGAGGAAGCCTGACAGGCGGTCGCGCAGCACGCCGAACCCTTCGGGCAGCTGGCTTTTCGCCTGTATCTTCTTCTTGCCGCTCTCTATGTCGTCGCCGCTCTTCAGGTGCTGCACCATCTGCTCCACCTTACGCACCGACCAGCCGTTCTTCACTATCTCCCTGAACAGCTGCAGCTGCGTCGAGGGGCTGTCGATGGCGAGCAGGGCGCGGGCGTGGCCCATGTCTATCTCTTTCTTCTGTAGCGACATCTGCACCTGCGCGGGCAGCTTCAGCAGCCGCAGGTAGTTGGCGACGTTGGCGCGGCTCTTGCCCACGCGCATGGACACCTGCTCCTGCGTGCCGCCCGATGCCTCTATGAGGTGCTCGTAGGCAAGGGCAATCTCTATTGGGTTCAGGTCCTCGCGTTGTATGTTCTCCACGAGGGCCATCTCCATCACGTTCTCGTCCTTTATGGTGCGTATGTAGGCCGGGATGGTCTTCAGCCCTGCCATCTGCGAGGCCCGCCAGCGGCGCTCGCCCGCTATTATCTCAAAGCGGTTGTCGGCGACTTGGCGCAGCGTGATGGGCTGTATTATGCCAATCTCCCTGATGCTGTCGGCGAGCTCGCGAAGCTTCTCCTCGTCGAACAGGCTTCGCGGCTGCCCGGCATTGGGCTGTATCTGGTCGAGCGGTATCTCGCTGATTGTCGATGACCCCTGCGTGCGCACCGCGTCGGTGGAGATAAGGGCGTCGAGGCCGCGTCCCAGTGCGTTGTATTTCTTGTGTACTGCCATAGTTCTTTTCCTTTGAGGTTTGAGATTTGAGGTTTGAGATTTATGATTTCTATATGCTGTCTTTCAAGACTTGGCACTACGCGAGGCCTATATTACTTGTTTGTGTAATCATAAACCTCAAATCTCAAACCTCAAACCTCAATTCTTCTCTATTATTTCCTTCGCCAGAGCCAGGTGGTTTTTCGCGCCCGTGGAGTCGGCATCGTAGAGGATGACGGGCAGGCCGTGCGACGGGCTTTCCGACAGCTTCACGTTGCGCTGTATCACCGTCTTGAAGACAAGCTCTTGGAAGTGGCGCTTCACCTCGTCGTAGATTTGGTTGGCAAGGCGTAGGCGGCTGTCGTACATCGTCAGCAGAAAGCCCTCAATCTCCAACTTGGGGTTCAGGCGGCTCTTGATGATTTTTATCGTGTTGAGCAGCTTGCTTATGCCCTCAAGGGCGAAATACTCGCACTGCACGGGAATTATCACTGAGTCGGCGGCTGTCAGCGCATTCACCGTAATAAGCCCGAGCGACGGCGAGCAGTCTATCAATATGTAGTCGTATTCGGGTCGCAGCGGGTCGAGGATGCCCTTGATGACCTTCTCGCGGTTGTCGAGGTTGAGCATCTCTATCTCCGCCCCCACGAGGTCGATGTGGCTCGGTATGATGTCCAAGCCATCGATGTCGGTGGTGTAGATGGCGTCGCGCACGTCGGCGTGGTCGATGATGCACTCATAGATGGAGCAGTCCACCTGCGAGATGTCAACGCCGAGGCCGCTCGACGCGTTGGCCTGCGGATCGGCGTCCACCACGAGCACCTTCTTTTCGAGTGTGGCGAGCGAGGCCGCGAGGTTGATGGTCGTAGTCGTCTTGCCCACTCCGCCTTTCTGGTTGGCTAAAGCTATGATTTTTGCCATTTTCGTCTTTGTTTTGCCAAACCGTTCGTTTCGGATTGGCATAGTTTGTTGCAAAGATACAACTTTTGCGTGAAACATTCAGCTTTTAAACCTTTTTTTGCTACTTTTGCAGCGGAATAATTCAAAATGGTATTAAAATTATGGCATTGGAACACAACGATAAATCTCAAATCTCAAATCTCAAATCTCAAAGGCCCTTGATATTGATTGCCAACGACGACGGCTACCACGCGCCGGGCATCAGGAAGCTCGTTGACATAGTGAAACCTCTCGGCGACGTGCTCGTCTGCGCCCCCGAGGGTGCGCGGTCGGGCTACTCGTGCGCGTTTTCCGCCGCCGACTTCCTGCGCCTGAAGCGTCGCCACAACATGGGCCCGGACGTGGAGGTATGGTCGTGCACCGGCACGCCCGTCGATTGCGTAAAGCTCGCCCTCAGCGAGATTACGCCCGGCCGTTGCCCCGACATCATTCTGAGCGGCATCAACCACGGCGACAACTCCACCGTCAACAGCCACTACAGCGGCACCATGGGCGCCTGTATGGAGGGTTGCATGAAATATATTCCCTCCATCGCCTTCTCGTCGTGCTACTACAACGAGGACGCCAACCTTGAGCCGCTGCGCCCCTACGTGGAGAAGATTGTGGAAACGGTTCTGGAGAAAGGCTTGCCCGACGGCACCTGCCTCAACGTCAACTTCCCCGCCCGCGAGCAGTTTGAGGGCGTGAGGGCGTGCCGCATGTGCCGTGGCTCGTGGATAAACGAGGTTGACAAGTGTCGCCACAAGCGCGGCTTCGACTATTACTGGATGGTGGGCGAATATCGCAACGACGAGCCGGAGGCCACCGACACCGACCAGTGGGCTCTCGCCCACGGCTATGTCGCCATTACGCCGACAACCGTTGACGTGACGGACTACAAGTTCCTCGAAAAGCTAAAAGCCTACCCCAAGCCCCTCCCGAAGGGAGGGGGTGTTGATTACTGAAAAGAGCGGTACTCAGCAAACTTTGAAGAGTTTTGAAGATGGAAAAGTCATAATTACTATGTCAGCACAAAAGAAAGTCCATTTATGTAATCAACATCCCCTCCCTTCGGGAGGGGCTTGGGAAAGGCTATGAAGTACTACATCATCGTAGGTGAGGCTTCGGGCGACCTCCACGCCTCGCGCCTCATGCACTCGTTGAAAAGGGAGGATTCGGAGGCGGAGTTCCGCTTCTTCGGCGGCGACCTCATGCTGAAAGAGGGTGGCACGCGCGTCAGGCACTACAAGGAGCTTGCCTACATGGGCTTCGTGCCCGTGCTGCTCCACCTGCCCACCATCTTCAGGAATATGGCTTTCTGCAAGCGCGACATCGTGGCGTGGCGGCCCGATGTCGTCATACTCGTAGATTATCCGGGCTTCAATCTCGACATAGCGAAGTTCGTGCATACGCGCACGCGCATACCTATTTATTATTACATCTCGCCGAAGATATGGGCGTGGAAGGAGTGGCGCATAAAGAGCATCAAGCGTTATGTGGACGAGATGTTTTCCATTCTTCCTTTCGAGGTGCCGTTTTATGAGCAGAAGCACCACTACAAAATCCACTATGTCGGCAATCCCACTGCCGAGGAGGTACGCACTTTCCGTGCCAGTTACCACGAGACAAAGGAGCAGTTCTGCCTCCGCAATGGCCTCGACCCCGCCAAGCCCATCATCGCCCTGCTTGCCGGAAGCCGCAAGCAGGAGATAAAGGACAACCTGCCGGGAATGCTCGAAAGCCTCACCACTGCCCCCTATCCAATGGAAGAGGGGAGTGATTGTAGTGAGGCGGCAAGTGTGGTTATTGCTGGGGCACCGTCAATAGATGTGGGCTATTATAAGCAGTTTATAAATGATGAGCGGGTGCGGCTGATATTGGGCCAGACCTACGAGCTTCTCAGCCATGCCACGGCGGCATTGGTGACGAGCGGCACGGCGACCTTGGAGACCGCCCTCTTCCGCGTGCCGCAGGCTGTTTGTTATGAGACTCCCGTACCGAGGCTCATACGCTGGGGTTTCAACCACGTCATAAAGTGCAAGTACATAAGCCTCGTCAACCTCATTGCCGACCGCGAGATTGTGCCGGAATTGCTTGCCGACCGCTTCACTGTCGCAAACATGCGCTCGTGGCTTGCCCGCATCCTCCCCGGCGGCAATGCCCGCGAGGATATGCTTCGTGGCTACGACGAGGTAGCGCGGCGGCTTGGCAACGAGTCGGCCCCCGACAATGCCGCCAGCATCATGGTTAGCCTTTTGCGCGGCAAGTAAACGCCAAGTTTTAATCTCGCGGATTTGCGTAATCCGCGAGACGAGAATAAGAAAATCACCTTTTATGCCTTGTTTTCCAAAACAAATCGCTAACTTTGCAAAGAACATAGAAGAAAGGACGAATGAATGAAACCAGTTCTGAACGACTACCACAAGCGAATAAACGCCATCAAGCTCCAGTCAGTGGAATCCTGGAGGAAGTTGAATCTTTCGCACAAGGAGTGCTCGAATCAATTCAAGCGGTTGCGGGAACAACGTCTTGCAAGGGAGTCCAAATTGCAGCTTAGCCAATTGGGCTAAAGAGAATGGCTATTGGCTGACAACAGAAGACGACAGGCTCGGAACCTATGAGGACCGAGGCTCTGAGAACGAGGTGTATTTGTCTATTAACAACGATTTCGTTTATAAGCTTAACGACTTCCGCTATTCCGACGACAACCTGACTCCTTTCTTTGAGCGCGTCAAGGCGCAAAACGAGTATTTCCCCGACTGTGCCTATACATTGGTTGGCTTTGCCAAGAACAAGAGCGGCAAGGTGTGCGCCGTAATCAGGCAGCCTTACATCATCTCAAGCCGTGAGGCTGCCGAGGGCGAAATCAGCACAGAGCTTGGCAAGCTTGGCTTTGAGCCACGGATGGACGGGGAGTATTACACCAACGGCACGCACGACATATTCGATGCCTCGCCAAACAACGCCCTTGTTGGCATCGACGGTAACATCTACTTTATCGACACCATCATCTACAAATCGGACGAAGACAACGTAGAAACCTACCACAGCCAGTCGCCCTATCATCAGAAAAATCTTCACAAAAAGTAAAAAGTTAGGACAACGGGAATTCGGTCTTCCAGAGGCCGAAAACACCTCTCGCGGTGTCTCCAAGGATCTCATGCGGCGCACGGGCTTGTGCTTTACGGCGTAAGGTCTCCTGCCTTACGCCGCCAAGGTGTCTTCTTCGCGGCGTAGGGAAGGCTTCTTGGCGGCGCGAAGCAGGCACCTTGCCGCCGCGAAGGTGGGCGGCTTGCGGCTGTCAGAAAGCTTAAATTTTGTTACATCATTGATTTACAGCAACTTAACAACATCGTTCACCATTGCGCTGTACGAAATAATTCTTTGCTTGGTTGAAAATAACGCGCTCACAGAGGGGGTTGCGCGGAAAAGAATTTTACAATACGTACTGCGAATGAAGAAGTGTTTGTCTCGCAGATTGCGCAAATCCCGCAGAAAACATTATCCGTGTGAGAAAATAAATCTGCGGGATTTGCGCAATCTGCGAGACAAACTCATCCGTGCTATCTGTGCAATTCGTGGTTAAGAAAGGTTAAAGATAATGTTAAGCCGACAGTTTTC
>CAZTUD010000156.1:0-6947 GCA_964616945.1 uncultured Prevotella sp.
AGTCAGTTGCTCTACCAGCTGAGCTAAGGGCGCATTCTTTGCTTTATCGTCAACATGCCATTTGAAAGCCTGTTTCTGAATTGCGTGTGCAAAGGTACAGCCTTTTTTTTTAACATCCAAACAAAACACCTTTTTTTTTGAAAAAAGATTGTGCCGAAGACAATTCGCCATACTATTTTGTTGCTACTTTCGTTTCTTGACGAATTCCAATGTCTTGGGCATTTTCAGCCATTTGCGGTTGCGAGCTATTTTCAGCGTGCTTCCTGCCTCTTGTGTCAGTTGGAAGGTGCTGTCGTTGACTTGTTTTAGGGTTGCCGTGAGATCTTCGCTACCATAGTCGTTGATGATTTGCAGCTTGGCCGTCTTGTGGTTCACTATCTCCGCATCGGTTATGAGCCATTTTCGCCCGTCGCGGCAATCCCCGAAATAGCCTGGCAGCTCACCGTATATTTCCTGGTATGGCACTGTAATGTTGTTGTGGTACAAGTCTATCCGCATGTAAACGTCGAACTTGCCATTGTACAGGTAGCCCTTGAAGATTGTTGAATCTTTTCCGTCGCTCGGGTTTTGCCCCATGACTATGATGGACAGAAGCATGGAAAGGGTGAAAAGTATTATTCTTCTCATGTTAAAACGTTAGTTTAACTTATTGATTTTTGCAAAGTTAATAGTTTTGGTCAAGAAATTGCCATTTTTGGGAAAAATAAGCTTGCCAATTTGCGTTTTTTGTTTTTTTTATATTACCTTTGCCCACAAGGTAATATTAATTTATGGTTAAAGAAAGATTGTTTCCAGACTATATTTTTGAGTCGAGTTGGGAAGTTTGTAATAAAGTAGGAGGCATCTACGCAGTGTTGTCAACGCGCGCGAAAACCCTGCAGGCCATGTTGGGCGACAACCTCATCTTTATTGGCCCTGATTGTTGGGGTGAGCGTGCTTGCCCTTTCTTTTCTGAGGACAAGAGCTTGTTTGCCGCATGGCAGGCAAAGGCCAAGCGTGATAGTCTTCGAGTGAAAGTAGGGCGGTGGAATATTCCAGGCCGACCAGTGGCGATATTGGTCGATTTCTCTCCTTATTTCAAGATTAAGGACAAGATATATACCCTTTTGTGGGAAGATTTCAAGGTGGACAGCCTGCACGCATACGGCGACTACGACGAAGCGTCTATGTTTTCCTACGCTGCCGCTCTTGTGGTCAAGAGTTTCTTCTATTATAATATAGACCCAAGCGCAAAGGTTGTATATCATGGCAATGAATGGATGACAGGGCTTGGCTTGCTGTACATAAAGAAATATGTGCCGGAGATAGCGACGATTTTCACGACCCATGCCACAAGCATCGGTCGCAGCATAGCCGGCAACAACAAGCCTCTCTATGACTATTTCGAGGGCTACAACGGCAACCAGATGGCTCAGGAGCTCAACATGCAGAGCAAGCATTCGATTGAGCGTGAGACAGCGGCCAACGTGGACTGTTTCACGACTGTCAGCGAGATAACGGCACGCGAATGCAAGCAACTTCTTGACAAGCCTGTGGACGTGGTGCTTCCCAACGGCTTCGAGGACAACTTCGTGCCGAAGGGCGCTGCGTTTGCCAGCAAGCGTAGGGCCGCGCGCAAGCGGCTTCTTGCCATTGCCAATGCCCTGTGTGGCACAAGCCTTGGCGACGACACCTTGATAGTCTCCACAAGCGGCCGTTACGAGTTTCGCAACAAGGGCATTGATGTTTACATTGACGCGGTCAACCGCCTGCGGAATGACAGCAGGCTGAAACGGGATGTAGTGGCATTCATCGATGTACCGGCATGGGTGGGCGAGCCGAGGAAAGACTTGCAGGAAAGGCTGTCGAGCGGGAAAAGCTTTGATGCGCCATTGCCAGTGCCACAGCTCACCCATTGGCTTAACAACATGGACCAGGACAACGCCTTGGGCATGATGCGCCGCTTGGGCATGAACAATGCCAAGGAAGACAGGGTGAAGATGGTCTTCATACCGAGCTACCTTATAGGCAACGACGGCATAGTGAACATGCCTTATTATGACGTGTTGCTTGGCAACGACTTGTGCGTTTTCCCGTCATACTATGAGCCGTGGGGCTACACCCCGTTGGAGAGCATAGCTTTCAAGGTGCCGTGTGTCACTACCGACCTTGCCGGCTTCGGGCTGTGGGTTAATGCTGAGCTTGGCCGATATGGCGAACTGATGGACGGGGTGAAAGTCGTTCACCGCACCGACAGCAACTACGACGATGTGACAAGAACCATAGAGGAAGCCTTGTTCGAGTATTCCCAATTCAGCGAGGCAAACGTGAAGAAAGCCCGTGGTAATGCCGCCAAGCTTTCGAAGAAGGCGCTGTGGAGCAACTTCATAGAATACTACGAGCAGGCATACGACATTGCGCTGCGCAAGGCGGCAGAGAGAGGCTGAAGGCCTTTCTCCTTTGAAAAAGAAAACAACAATACTGTATAATTAATTAGTTTATGAAAATCAAGGCAGATTATGCCAATTCTCCTCAATGGAAAGAGCTCAACATCAAGTCGAGTCTTCCGGAGCAATTGGAATGTTTGGATGAGCTTGCCCATAACATGTGGTGGGCTTGGAACTATGAGGCGCGAAACCTTTTCAAGAGTCTTGACGAGAAGCTCTACGAAGAGGTGGGGCACAACCCCGTGCTTCTCCTCGACCGACTTGGCTATGACCGCAAGGAGGCCATTGTCAAGGACAAGACCATAATGAGGAAGGTAAAGGATGTCTATAAGAAGTTTCGCGACTATATGGCAGTCAAGCCAGACTCCAAGCGTCCTTCGGTGGCATATTTCTCTATGGAGTATGGCCTTAACCAGGTGTTGAAGATTTATTCCGGTGGTCTTGGCATGCTTGCCGGCGACTACATGAAAGAGGCTTCCGACTCCAATGTTGACATGTGCGGCATCGGCTTCCTCTATCGCTATGGCTACTTCACACAGAGCCTGAGCATGGACGGACAGCAGATTGCGAAGTACGACGCCCAAGACTTCAATTCGCTGCCTATTGAGCGTGAGCTTGACGAGAACGGCAACCAGGTGGTGGTTGACGTGCCTTACATGAACTATCAGGTGCACGCCTTGGTGTGGCGTGTCAACGTTGGCCGCATCAAGCTGTATCTGCTTGACACCGACAACGACATGAACTCGCAGTTCGACAAGCCCATCACCCACTCACTTTATGGCGGCGACTGGGAGAACCGCCTGAAGCAGGAGATACTGCTGGGCATGGGCGGCGTGCTGATGCTGAAGAAGCTCGGCATAAAGAAGCAGCTCTATCATTGCAACGAGGGTCATGCCGCACTCTGCAACCTTCAGCGTCTTGTCGATTATGTCGATGGCGGACTGACGTTCAACCAGGCGCTTGAGTTGGTGCGCGCAAGCTCGCTTTACACTGTGCACACTCCCGTGCCTGCCGGCCACGACTACTTCGACGAGGGCCTCTTCGGCAAGTACATGGGTGGCTATCTGGCCCGGCTTGGCATTTCGTGGGATGAGTTCATCGGCATGGGCCGCCAAAATCCCGACGACCATAGCGAGCGTTTCTGCATGAGCATTTTTGCCTGCAACACTTGCCAGGAGGTCAATGGCGTGTCGAAGCTGCACGGATGGGTCAGCCAGAAGATGTTCGCGCCCATATGGAATGGCTACTACCCGGAGGAGAACCATGTGGGCTATGTGACCAACGGCGTGCATTTCCCGACATGGTGTGCTACTGAGTGGCGCAAGATGTATGACAAGTATTTCGACCCGACGTTCATGAGCGACCAGAGCAACGAGCAGATATGGCACGCCATCTACAACGTGCCTGACGAGGAAATATGGAAGACTCGCATGGCGTTGAAGGAGAAGCTCATAAAGTATATCCGCGACAAGTTCACAAAGCAGTGGCTCCGCAACCAGGGCGACCCCGCACGCGTGGTCTCCCTGCTTGAGCGCATCAACCCCAACGCCCTGATGATAGGCTTCTGCCGCCGCTTCGCCACCTACAAGCGCGCCCACCTGCTCTTCACCGACCTGAAACGTTTAGAGAAGATTGTCAACGACCCTGAGCACCCGGTGCTGTTCTTCTTCTCCGGCAAGGCTCATCCAGCCGACGGAGCCGGGCAGGGGCTGATAAAGAAGATTTTCGAGATAAGTCAGCGTCCGGAGTTCCTTGGCAAGATTATCTTTCTCGAGGACTACGACATGCAGCTTGCCCGCCGCCTCGTTTCCGGCGTTGACATCTGGATGAACACGCCCACACGCCCATTGGAGGCCAGCGGCACGTCGGGCGAGAAGGCCGAGATGAACGGCGTGGTCAACCTCTCCGTCCTCGACGGTTGGTGGGTTGAGGGCTACCGCGAGGGCGCAGGCTGGGCTCTCCCGCAGGAGCGCACTTACCAGAACCAGCAATACCAGGACGCGCTCGACGCAGCCACAATCTACTCGCTGCTCGAGCACGAGATAGTGCCCCTCTACTACGCGCAAAACAAGAAAGGCTACAGCGAGAAGTGGATTAAGGTCATCAAGAACTCCATAGCCACGATAGCCCCCCACTACACCATGAAGCGCCAGCTCGACGACTACTACAGCAAGTTCTACAACAAGGAGGCTGCCCGCTTTGCCAAGATTTCGGCCAATGGCAACCGCCTCGCAAAGGAGATTGCGCAGTGGAAGGAGACCGTGGCAGAGCGTTGGGATGCCATACACGTGGTAAGCAAGGAGACAAGCCTGCTTGACGGTGGCGGACAGACAGGGCAGAAGTATGTGCTGCGCTACACCATTGACGAGCAAGGCCTTGACAACGCTGTCGGACTTGAGCTTGTCATCCTTAAGCCCGACACCGACACCAGCGACCGCCGCGTGTATGCTGTCAACGAGTTCAAGATGGTAGGCCATGAGGGCAACAACTACACCTTCGAGCTTGAGGAGGAGCCTGAACACGCGGGCACGTTCAAGACTTGCGTGCGCATGTTCCCCAAGAATGCCCATCTGCCCCATCGCCAGGACTTCTGCTATGTGAAGTGGCTTGACTGATTTTTCCGGGCGCACGGCTTTGTGCGCCTGACAACCAAGGCCCTTGGACAAGCCATGACAGGCTCGTCCAAGGGCTTTTTTCATAGTTGAAGGTAATAAATATTCAGCTTGTATGAGTGTTTGTGTGTCAAAACGACAAAAATATCGTGTTTTATATTGCAATTTGGATATTTATTGCTAATTTTGCAGTCGGATAACACACACCTGCATAAATTCAAGGGAAAGCATTATGAACAAGGAGTATTTAGTTTACAAGTTGAGTGATGAGGTCAAGGAGTCGTGCAAGATACCGCGTGAGGCTTTTGCGAAATACGGCGTCAAGCGCGGCTTGCGCAATGAGGACGGTTCGGGCGTGCTCGTCGGGCTGACCAACATTGGCAACGTCATCGGATATGAGCGTGGCGGCGATGGCGTGTTGAGGCCATGCCCCGGGCGGCTTTACTACCGTGGCTATGAGCTTGACGACCTTGTTGCGCCCTTGTTGAAAGAGAAGCGCTTCGGCTTCGAGGAGATTGCATACCTGCTGCTCTCCGGCAAGCTGCCCGACCGGGAGGAGCTTCAGGCATTCAGGGAGCTTATCAACGACAACATGGCCCTTGACCACCGCACGATAGTCCACCTCATCGACATCGAGGGCAGCAACATCATGAACATACTCTCGCGCGTGGTGCTCGAAATGTACACCCTTGACCCCAACCCCGACGACATAAGCCGCGACAACCTCATGCGGCAGAGCATTGAGCTGATAGCCAAGTTTCCGACCATCATCGCCTACGCCTACAACATCTACCGCCACTCGGTGCAGGGGCGCAGCCTCCACATCCGCTATCCGAAGGAGAACCTGTCGCTGGCAGAGAATTTCCTCTACATGCTCAAGCACGACGAATACACCAACCTCGACGCACGCATGCTCGACCTGCTGCTCATCACGCAGGCTGAGCACGGAGGCGGCAACAACTCCACGTTCACCGTGCGCGTCACCAGCTCTACACGTACTGACACCTATTCGAGCATAGCCGCCGGCATAGGCTCGCTGAAAGGCCCGCTGCATGGCGGGGCCAACATCAAGTGCATCAACATGTTTCACCACCTGAAGGAGAACATTGCCGACTGGGCGAACATTGACGAGATAGACACCTACCTCAACCGGATGCTCAACAAGGAGGCCTACGACAAGTCGGGGCTTGTCTATGGCATCGGCCATGCGGTCTATACAATGAGCGACCCGCGTGCCGTGGAGCTGAAGAAGCTTGCCGGCGAGCTTGCCAAGGAAAAGGGCAGGGTGGAGGAATACGAGTTCTTGAAGCTCATCGAGCAAGAGGGCATAAAGTGTGTCACGGCTTTCCGCAAGACGCGGAAGCCCATCTGCGCCAACCTCGACTTCTACAGCGGCTTCATCTACGAGATGATAGGGCTGCCGCAGGAGATTTACACGCCCATCTTCGCGATGGCGCGCATCGTCGGGTGGACAGCCCACCGCATTGAGGAGCTCAACTTTGAGGGCAGGCGCATCATACGCCCGGCGTACAAGAACATCCTTGACAACAAGGAGTATGTGCCGATTGCGGACAGATAAAGGGACCGCGTAAAAAAGTGTGGACATCAAAAAAAGTGAGGCTGGAAGCCTCACTTTTTTGATGCAAATCCTGTTTACTGGAATTGGGATATTTCCTCCACTGCTGCCTGCGCGGCGGCAAGGCGGGCGATAGGCACGCGGAATGGCGAGCAGCTCACGTAGTCGAGGCCTATGCGGTGGCAGAATTTCACCGACGAGGGCTCTCCGCCGTGCTCGCCGCAGATGCCGCACTTTAGCTCGGGCTTGGTGGTGCGGCCTTTCCTCACCCCCAGCTCGACAAGCTGGCCCACGCCGTTCTGGTCGAGCACCTGGAATGGGTCAACCTCCAGA
>CAZTUD010000157.1:0-6587 GCA_964616945.1 uncultured Prevotella sp.
AACACATTGCTGCAATACGTTCAAGCGTCATAGAGATTTACGAGTTCAATCCAGTAAAGTTTCCCTGGCTCGACGACATTTGGAGCCGCGACCACCGCAAGATAGTGGTCATCGACGGAAAAATAGCCTACACTGGCGGCATGAACGTCGCCGACTATTACATTAAAGGCACAGAGCAGGTCGGCTCGTGGCACGACATGCACTGCCGCATCCAAGGCACAGAGGTAAACACCCTGCAATCCATATTTCTGAGGATGTGGAACAAGGTGTCAAAACAAAACGTGCATGGAGCAAAATACTTCCGCGGACTTGGCGACGACGAATATTTCAAGGGGCTGAAGCCAGACACCTGCAAGTCGGCAGGACACAAAATGGTGGGAATAATCAACCGTGAGCCGCACACGTCAAACAAGATAATCCGTGAGTTCTACACCAACGCCATCCGCTACGCCAAGGACAGCATAAAGCTCATAAACCCTTACTTCACTCTCAACCATCCCATAAAGAAAGCATTGAGGGATGCTGTGAAACGTGGTGTGAAAGTGGAGATTATGCTCTCTGTGAAAAGCGACATTCCCTTGACCCCCGACTGCGGCTTCTACAATGCCCACAAGCTCATGAAGCACGGCTGCACGGTGTGGATGTACAAGCCTGGCTTCCACCATACAAAGATTATAATGGTTGACGGCAAATTCTGCACCGTAGGCTCGGCAAACCTCAACGCCCGCAGCCTTTCGTGGGACTATGAGGACAACGCCGTCATCATGGACACTTGTACGACGCATGAGCTTAATGATTTGTTCGACAGCGAAAAGAAAGACTCATTCCTGTTGACACAATACAGTTGGGACAAATGGCGGTCGGGCAAGGACAAGTTCAAAGGCTGGTTTGCGGCCGTGTTCCTCACGCCATTCCTATAGCTTCACGCTGCTTATGTCAACAAGGTTGTTCACTATTGCATAGATGGTAAGGCCTGCCGGCGAGTGTATCTGGAGCTTGCGGGCTATGTTTCGCCTGTGCGTTATCACAGTGTTGATTGATATGTTCAGATGGTCGGCAATCTCCTTGTTGGTCATGCCCTGCACAAGCGAGACAATCACGTCCTTCTCGCGCTCCGACAGCGTCTCTTGCGAGGTCGGGTTGCGGTTTATCATGTTG
The DNA here is from genome assembly GCA_964616945.1 of uncultured Prevotella sp. Taxonomy (GTDB): domain Bacteria; phylum Bacteroidota; class Bacteroidia; order Bacteroidales; family Bacteroidaceae; genus Prevotella. The sequence continues at coordinate 1,159 of CAZTUD010000157.1, forward strand.
CTTATCTTGACGCTGACATCATCCTGCCTCAATCGCCTCTCCAATCGTCTGACAGCAGGGATGAATATCTGGTCCTCAACAGCCGCATGTTCAGAAAGCCATTCCTCGCAGTTGTAAATGTCATATAGTGTGGCTGTAAGCTGATTGTTACGGAGACCGTCTGAAGGCAAATATTTTATGATGATGTTTTTCAGCTCCTTCAGCTTCTGGTCGGTCTGCTGATGATGCTTTGAGAACGTGTGCACATCAAAGTTGCTCGGTGTTTCCCCCTTTTCCAAAGATTCCACGTATGGGAAAACCGTCTTTTCCTCATACTGCATGTGCCCCCTTATGCTATGGGCATATTCATCATAAAGCTTTAGTATGAGCCTCGCAAGGTTGTCGTTCTCGTCAAGCGCGGCAACAAGCTCCTTGCGTATGAAAGGAAGCTCAAAGTCAATGTAATAGGCATGGCTTGCCTTAAGGTAATGTATCAGTGTCGGAACCGACAGATGGTCGGCATCGTCAGGGTTTTGGTAGCCGTTAATTGTAAAGTTCACGACGGCGAGAAAAGTGTATGTGTCCACATGCTCGTCCTCGCAAACCTCACGGACAGTCTTGTCGCCAAAGCCAAGATTTATGCCAAACGAACCAAGGCTCTGCAGCACGCCGTAGTTGTCGCTTATAATATTTATGAGCTTGTCGTCAGGCTCATACATTTTCATGCTTTTCATATTACACCTTATTATATAAAGCAACTGCAAAATAACAAAAAAAATGCGAGACAGTAAGCAATAAAAAAGGGAAAATACTCCTAAAGGCCCTAAAATACCTACAAATGGGGATAAAACGCATTTACCGACTATTAGGTATTGCATTCTTTTAATTATGTTCTTAACTTTGCAATCGAAACGTAGTGATGATTGCCACTCTCGCACCCACAACTAAGCTGTGTACTTTGTGCCTTACTCATTGAGGGCGGGACCGCAATGAGACATCTACGTGGATAAGAACCTCACATGGCAAATATGGGGGCTATCCAGCACTGACCCTCCTCCTGTCAAGGGGAGGGTTTTTGTGTGCCTGGCATCAATGCCCCACTGATGAAGACCAATTTCATAATTTTTAGGTATTGTGAGAAACCTTTAAACCCTTTAACTTTGCAGTCGAAATAAAATCAATAAAAAGCATATTAAATGAACAGACTTACAATCGGCCTATTCGAAGCCATACTTTTGTCGGGAGTTGCCCTTTCTGCCAACGCCCAAGAGCTTGAGACTTCAGAAGATAACAGCTCGGACAACAAAACGCTGATTCACGCTGACCAGTCGGGAGATTTCAACAAGTTCCGCATCGGCGGATATGGCGAAATGCTCGCAAAGTTCAAAGACTATGGTTTGAACCGCTATAGCGGCACTTCTGACGGCAACCTGAAGAAAGACCATAACGAGATTTCAATACCACGTTTTGTAATCACTGGCGAATACAAGTTCTCGCCAAAATGGATTATGTCAGCCGAAGTGGAATTTGAGGCTGGCGGCACGGGCTCCGCCTATGAAATAGAGAGCGGTACCGGCTCCGAGAATGGCGAATATGAGACGGAGACTGAAAAGGGCGGCGAAGTCGCACTTGAGCAATTCCACATCACGCGCCTCATTGTTCCTGCCTTCAACGTGCGTGTTGGCCACATGGTGCTTCCTGTCGGACTGACCAACACCCATCATGAGCCTCTTTACTTCTTCTCGGCTGAACGCCCAGAGGCAGAGACACAAATTATTCCATCCACTTGGCACGAGACAGGCCTTGAGCTGTTTGGCGAGTTTGGCAAGGGCTACGCAAAATTCAGCTATCAAGCCATGATTACCACAGGCTTGAACCCTGACGGCTTTGGCAAATACAACTGGATAAAGAAAGGCAAGCAGGGTGCTTTCGAGTTCGACAACTTCACGTCGCCCGCCTACACGGTGCGTCTTAACTATAGCGGCGTGCCTGGCCTTCGCTTGGGTTTCAGCGCTTTCTACAACCACAATATGGGCAAGAACTGTGAGAAGCTGAACCTCTATGACGAGTACAACGACATCAACCTCTTCCTCTACTCTTTCGACGCACAATATGTAAACCGCTACATCACTGCACGCGCCAACGTGCTGCACGGCTATCTGTCAAACAGTGATGCCGTCAACAGCCGTGCCGTGTCGTCAGCATCCCCTTACGGCTCACGCTTCAGAGGGGTGGGCTCACATGCACTGGCATACAACGCAGAGCTTGGCGTAAATCTCGCAAGCTTCTTCCCCGGCACAAAGTTCCCCGTAATATATCCATTCGCACAATATGACTACTACGATCCACAGGAGACCGTTACAAGTTCCACGACAAAAGACATGCGGACGCGAGTAAGCATGTGGACATGGGGCGTGAACTGGAAACCGCTGCCCTACCTTGCTGTAAAGGCTGACTATGTAGCACGCCAGATTGGTACGCACGCAGTATTCGGCAAGGGCAATTACAATTCAGAGAATGAGTTTCGCCTTGGAGTGGCATTCGCAATCTATTATGGCAAGAAATAAAAACAAATCAACAATACATTTTTAACGTACTAACAACAATGAAGAAGAATTTATTCATTTTAGGAGCCCTACTGGTAGGAATGACTACCCTTGTTGCTTGCGGTGATGACGACAACAACAAAGGTTCTGACAAGACCCAGAGGGAGCAGGAACTGGAAATCATCGCGCAGATTGACGCAGACGATAACGTTGATTACACCTCCAGCAACGCTACCGCATGGGGCAACTACATGCGTGCCGTAGGTGCCCTGCTGGTTCAGGATGCCACTACCCTTTATAACGACTGGAAGGTGAGTTACCGTAACGGTGCGGCATACGGAGATCAGTTCAAGAACCACACCATCGCAAGCCTTGGCACAACAGCCCTGCCTTACATCGAGCAGATTATCGACGGCATGGCTGACATTGCAAACGAGGTTGGCGAGTCAAAGATTGGCGACCCTCTGTCAAAATACATGACCAACTTCCCAAGCTATAGCAACATGCGTGAGGGTCTTTACGCTGTGGAGTCTTGGTACAGCTGGCACTCACGTGACGACTATTCCAACAACATCCTGTCTATCCGCAATGGCTACTACGGGGTGTATGAGAAAAGCCTGAGGCTTACTGCCCCAACACCTGCACAAAACTCCATGTACAATGTGGTCAATTCCATCAACCCGACTTTGAACAAGCAGGTTACAGATGCCATCAACAATGCCATTGCCGCCATTCAGGCTATTCCACAGCCATTCCGCAATAACATCAACACAACTGAGAGCCGTGCTGCCCAGACCGCTTGCTCGACGCTCCAGCAGATACTCTCGCAGGACTTGAAGAACTTCTTCCAAACAAGTGCTTCTGACGACGCCACCATTGACCCTGTCATTGCAAACATCGTGGATGTTGTCATCATTCCTACCAGCAAGGATTTGATGGATTTGAATACCGCCATGCAGGCAGACATTGTTTCTTTCCAAAGCAACCCCACAACGGCAGGCTTCACAAAGCTTGGCCAAGACTGGATTGCAGCCCGCCAGCCGTGGGAGTCGTTTGAGGCATTCCTCTTCGGCCCCGTTTCCGATGATGGTCTCGATCCTAACATGGACTCATGGCCTCTTGACCGCGACGGTATTGTAAGTCTGCTTGGCTCACAGCATTGGAACGACCTGACATGGACTGGTGATTACGATGAGGATAGCGAGCAGATTGCAGCAGCGCAGAACCTCCGTGGATTCCACACCCTTGAGTTCCTCATCTTCAAGAACGGACAAACCCGTACAGTCCAGTAAACAACTGGTGGAAAAACATTAGAACTTTATTAAAAAGCGGAGTCAGGGACAGAAATCCTTGGCTTCGCTATTGTACGCTAAAATAGAATTATACAAAAAACACTGTATGAAAATTGCAAGATGCGCATTATTCATAACTGCGGCTTTGGCATTGACGGCCTGTGAGGACAACGACGACCAGCTGACGGCAGATGACATAGAGGTGCCCAACGGCTACGCACTCTCTGCCGGCATCTCTACTGAGTTCTCACGCAGTCGTTTCTCCTACGACCAGGAGGCGATGTGGGTATCTGGCGACTACCTGACGAAGTTCAAGACAGGCGACCGCCTTTACGACAATGTCACGACCAGCAATTACAACCATCATGGCGGTGGCCTCGGACCAGTGTATGCCGGCTATAGCTGTGGAAGCTGCCACCGAAATGCGGGCAAGACCGAACCTTCCTATTGGACAGCATTCAAGAATGGCAGCGACAAAGCCACTGGCGAGTATGGCTTCACATCGCTGCTTTGCTATGTAACCCGCAAGAACGGCAAATTCTTCCAAAACTATGGCCGAGTAATCCACGACAACGCCATCTATGGTGTTGAGCCAGAAGGCGAGATACATTTTGAGATGGATTCCGCCCAGTTTAAGTTCCCCGACGGCGAACCTTATACCCTTTATCTTCCCAAGTTCTATATTACAAAGTGGTATGCCGACAGCATCAAGCCGGAAGACCTCTTCATCTCCGTCCGCGCTCCGCTGCGACACGTCGGCATGGGGCAAATCATGGCTCTCGACCGCCAAGAGATACAGCAGCTGGCAGCCAAGAGCAACTATCCCGAATGGGGCATAAGTGGTCGCTGCAATGTCATTTCCGAAAGAAATGTCAGTCAAATCGGCGTTGGCGGAAACAAAGCTCACCACGGCGACCTCACCGTAGAACTCGGCTACTCCTCCGACATGGGCCTTACCAACTCCCGCTATCCAGAAGAGATTTGCCGAGGACAAAAGCAAATCGACGAGGGCTCAATGATGGGGTTAAGCTATGAGCAGCTCGACGTGAGCACTGAGGACATGGAGGCTGTTGACATGTACCTGCAAGGACTTGGTGTTCCCGCCCGCCGCGATGTCAACGACCCCGATGTCATTGCCGGAGAAAAACTTTTCTACAAGGCAGGCTGCCATCTTTGCCACGTAGTAACGTTGCATACCAACAAGCGCGGCACGACACTCCTTGCCGGCATGACTTTGCCTTGGCTTGGCGGCAGGCAGGAGATACATCCCTACTCAGACTTCCTGCTCCACGACATGGGCTCAGAGATTATGGGCGTAGGCCTCAACGACAATATGGTCAGCGGCCTTGCACGCGGAAACGAGTGGCGCACCACTCCACTGTGGGGAATAGGCTTGCAAGAACTTGTCAACGGCCATACCTACTTCCTACACGACGGACGCGCCCGCAACTTCACCGAGGCCATCATGTGGCACGGAGGCGAAGCCCAGGCAAGCCGCGAGAAGTTCGCCCACTTCACCAAGGAAGAGCGTGCACAGCTCATACGCTTCCTGTGGAGCCTGTAAAAGGTAAAAAGGTAACATTCGATTTTTCTAAGTTTCTTTCTCGTATAT
>CAZTUD010000157.1:6597-6942 GCA_964616945.1 uncultured Prevotella sp.
AGGTAAAAAGGTAAAAAAGTAAAGAGGTAAAAAAATAAAACGGAAAAAGTATTAAACAAGATATGAAACTCAACCGCATTTTCGCTGCAATTCTCGCAGCAGGCTTGTCTTCGGTAGCCTTCGCCGAGACAGAAACAACGGCCAACACAGAGCCAGACAAACTCAGCAAGGAAAAGACTGAGCTGAACAACACATCCAACTCACTCGAAACCGCAGAGGCAGAGCAACGCGATGTCCACTACGACATGGAAAACGGTGTTATCCCAATCGCCGACAACCGCGGCTTCTCCCTCCAGTCAAAAGACGGGAAATTCATATTGAAGCCATACCTGATGCTTCAGACCC
>CAZTUD010000158.1:0-6930 GCA_964616945.1 uncultured Prevotella sp.
ATCGCCTTGCGTTCGTGCTCGCTCTCCTTTATCTTGCCTTCGATAATGTCGGCAACGTCCTTATGTATGTGCAGGTAGTTGTCAACCTCACGCTTCACGAAATCGCCTACATACTTGTTTATGCTCTCTCCGTTTGGCTCCATGAGCGTTGAGCCGAGCTTAATCTTTGTCTGGCTCTCAAAGACAGGTTCCTCCACGTTGATGGCAATCGCCGCCACGATGCCGTTGCGTATGTCGGTGTATTCGTAGTTTTTGTCGAAAAACTCTTTTATGGTCTTGGCGATATGCTCTTTGAACGCACTCTGGTGGGTGCCGCCTTGCGTGGTGTGCTGGCCGTTGACAAAACTGTGGTACTCCTCGCCATACTGATTGGTGTGGGTGAAAGCAATCTCTATGTCCTCGCCCTTGATGTGCACGATGGGGTAAAGCGGTTCTGTGGTCATGTTGTCAACAAGCAAGTCCTCAAGCCCGTTGCGGCTCTTTATGCGCCGCCCGTTGTACATAATGGTAAGCCCAGAGTTGAGATAAGTGTAATTGCGGAGCATGTTTTCGACGATTTCATCGTGAAAACTATAATTTTTGAACAACGTGTCGTCAGGCTCGAAGAAGATAAAAGTGCCGCTTTCATCGTTGTTTTTCTCTGTTTTGTCGCTGATAAGTTCGCCCCGCTCAAACATCAGGTCACGCACTTTTCCCTCACGGAAGCTCTTCACTTCGAAGCGCGACGACAGCGCGTTGACCGCTTTCACACCCACACCGTTCAGTCCAACGCTCTTCTTGAAGGCCTTGGTGTCATATTTGCCGCCCGTGTTGAGCTGCGAGACGGCCTCCACGAGCTTGCCTTGCGGAATGCCACGCCCGTAGTCACGCACAGAGACGCGCAGGTTGTCCTCCACGTCGACCTCAATCCTGTCGCCCGACTTCATCTTGAACTCGTCGATAGAGTTGTCGATTACTTCCTTGAGCAGCACGTAGATGCCGTCCTCTGGCAGGTTGCCGTCGCCCAGTCGCCCGATGTACATGCCTGGCCGCGTGCGGATATGCTCCATATCAGACAGGTGGCGTATGTTATCATCAGTGTATTGTACGGTATTGTTGTCCATCCTTTTCTATTTCTCGCTGATTTCGCAGATTAGCTGATTTTTTACTTTTCCACAGAAAGTCTTATAATTTCGCAGATTTTTCTCATAACCCATTTACAACCCTTACTATGGAGTCTGCTATGTTGTCTGTATCAAAGTTTACAAGGATGCCCAGCTTGCATCCTGTAAGTTTCAAATATGTATAAAGCTGCTTTTTGTTTACATTCGTCAATTCTTTTATTGCTTTTAGCTCGATTATAACTTTATTTTCAACGATAACATCCAGTTTTAAAGGTGCACTATTCAGCACGAGACCCTTATATTTTATGGGCACTGGCATCTGTCTCTTGCATTCAAGACTTCTGCTTTCTAATTCATAAGCGAGAGCCTCCTCATATACACTTTCCAGCAAGCCAGGCCCAAGCGTATTATAAACATCGAATATAGCTCCCCTTATCTGGTATGATATTTCGTTTTCTGTCATTTGGCAATTACAATCTCGTTTTGAGAAAAATCTGCGAAATTAAAGCTGAATAGTCTGCAAATCTGCTTATCGGCGCAATCTGCGAGATACAAAAAATCACCCTATCGTCTTGCGATAGCACCTTCTTCTTTTGTGGTTGACGTGTTCCAGCGACGACCACTGGCCTTGCACGCCGTTGTTGTTCTCCATCTCGACGTTGGTCTCGCCCCACTTGAAGCCATACTCGATGTAGCGGGGAATGAGGTCGGCGAAGAGCAAGGCGTTGGCTCCCTTTGAGCGGTACTCTGGTTTGAAGCCTATGAGGAGCAGGTCCACTCCCTCGGTTTTGTGCCATTTCAACGCTCTCAGCACATGCCACCACCCGAAAGGTAGTAATCGCCCGCGACGGCACTTCTGCATGGCCCGCGCCATTGAAGGCATTGTGAGCCCCACGCCAGCGATGGCGTTGTCCTTGTTGCCATCCTCTATTACGGTAACGAGGTTGAGGTCGAGCATTGGCATGTACGACTTTACGTATTGGTCAATCTGCTCCTCTGTAAGCTCCACAAAGCCGTAAAGGTCCTTGTAGGTCTCGTTTATGACGCGGAACACGTCGTGGGCATAGCCGTTCTTCACGTCTTCCATCGTCACCTTGCGCACGTGCAGGTTGTAGCGTTTCTCTATGAGCTGGGCGAGCTTCGCGAACTTCTCCGGCACCTTGTCTGGCATCGGCAGATAGTATTCTACGTAGTCGTTATCTTTCTTCCACCCGCCGAGCTTCTCCATGTGCTCGGGGTAGTAGGGATAATTGTAGATTGTCTCCATTGTGCCGAGCTTGTCGAAGCCCATCGTGAGCATTCCCTCTGGGTCGAGGTCGGTGAAGCCGAGCGGCCCCACGATGTTGGTCATGCCCTTGCTCTTGCCCCATTCCATGACGGCATTGAACAACGCCGAGGAGACCTCCATGTCGTCGATGAAGTCAATCCAGCCAAAGCGCACGTCCTTTGACTTGAACTTCTCGTTGGCGCGGTGGTTGATGATGCCAGCAATGCGACCGGCAATCTTCCCGTCCTTGTAGGCGAGAAAATACTCCGCCTCACAGAAGTCGAACGCCACGTTTTTGTCGTGGCGAAGAGTGTTCATGTCGTCCATGAACAACGTCGGCGCGTCGTAAGGGTTGCCTTTGTATAAGTCGTAGTGGAAGTCGATGAACCTCTTGAGGTCTTTCTTCGTCTCCACCTTTTTTATCTCTACTGCCATTGTAGCTAAGTTGAAATAGTTTTACGAAAAATGAAGCTTAATGTGCAAAGCTACTGAAAATTTGGCAAACGGCAAAAGAAAAAAGCCAAATTGTTGTTTTAATAGGTCAAATGCGACACAAAAGGTGGTTGCCAACGGTAACCGCCTTTTGTGTCGCATTTGTAAATTCTAAAGGTTCTCAAGCGCGAAAGCATACGCGCCAAGTGCTATGGCGTTGCTCGTTCCGAGACGCGATGCCATGACCGCGATGCGCTTGTCCTTGTCGTATGGCACTTTGCGGCCAGAGCCGGGGACCGTTACCACCGACGACCCGGCGGCAAAGAAGCGTGCAGCCTCGGCCTCATCTTCCAAGTTGAAAGCCTGCATGGGTATGTGGTGAACCTTTCTGCCGCCATTCATAACAAGTTCGCTGTTCATCTCCCTCACAAGCGACGGGAAAATGAGGTCTGCACTGCGTGCCACACCTCCACCTATCACCACTATTCCGTCGATGACGCAACATGCCGTGGCTATGGCATCGCCGGCAGCCTCGCCAAGCTCCGCGAAACTTCGTAGTGCCGCCTCGCGGTCGCCCTCAGCCTTGCCTTTCGCAATGTCGGAGATGTCTTTCGGCGTAAGGTCGCGGCTGTCGCCACACCGCTCCCTGTAAACACGTTTCACCGCCCTTATCGAGACACTCTCTTCGGCTATCAGCGTGGGATGGAGCTTGTTGCGGAAACACCATATGGTGCCACCGTTGCTAGTGTCGCCAACAATCAAGCGGCCGTCAACCACTGCACCTCCGCCAAAACCCGTGCCAAGGGTTATGCCGACCAGATTGTGGTATTGCTTGGTGCTGCCTTTCTCTCGCAGCTTTTCGTTCAATGCTGGCAACGCGCCAGCCATAGCCTCGCCGTAGGCGAACAACGCACCGTCGTTGTTGATGAACACAGGCATCTTGAACTTGTCCTCAAGCCACGGTCCAAGCGGCACGCCGCCTCGGAACGACGGGAAGTTGGGCAGGTCGCCAATCACGCCGTGGGCATAGTCGGCGGGGCCGGGGAAGGCGAAGCTTATGGCGACAGGAACATCTGGGCAAAGCTCACGCACATGGTTAAACCCCTTATACAGTACGTCCAAACAACCGTCAATGTTGTCAGTAACGGCAGACAAGCCGAAAGGCTCCACCACCTGCCGTCCGCCCTGCATTGCCGAGAACACGAAATTGGTGCCGCCGGCATCAAGGGTCATCACTACTTTTTTGCTTTCGTTGTAATTCATCATATCGAAGATTTGGAGGTTTGGTGTGAAACGGAGAACGCGCACAACGTCAGGTAGGCGGCACAAACCATGATGACCGCCACGCCGCCCGCAAGCCCGAAGCTACCCATGCAGAAGCCCAGCACGGGCGTAACTATCGCGCCACCTGATATGGCTGTCATCATAAGGCCGGAGATCTCGTTTGCCTGGGTGGGACGCTCCTGTATGGCTACGGAATAGATGATGGAGAACACCGACGAGGCGGTGAAGCCAATGAAGCCTATCAGGACGAGCGTGAACGCTGGTGTTGACTTGACGAGCAATGCGGCGACTGCCAACAGGCACAGCACTATGCACACCCTGAAATACTTTATCTCGCTGATGCGCGTGAGCAAGTACGAGCCTGTGAGTGCGCCGATGGTGCGGAAGAGGAAATAGCATTGCGGAGCGAATTTCGCCTCTGCCACTGTCCAATTGAAGCGTCCCATCATCAGCTTGGAGCTTATGAAGTTGACTGACACGTCGAGCCCTACGATGAACAGTATGCCGAAAAACAACATGAGCATCTTTCTGTCGCCAAGCAGGCGGAACGTGTCGCCAAAGGCAAGTCCCTTGCCCGCTGTCTCCTCATGCCTTATGGGTGTTGCCCAAAGCCAGACGGCAGTGATAATCGTCACGATGCCAAGCAAGGGGAAGCACAGATACCAATGATCCTCACCCCAGCGGGACACGGCAAAGATGACAAACTCTGGTCCGCAGAGCGACGACAGAGCCTTGATTACCTGCCCAAGTGTGAGGCTGCTGGTGAGATAGCGGCTGTTTATTACGTTGCCGAGCAATGGGTTGAGCGACACCTGCAGAATGGCGTTGCCGATGCCGAGCAATGCGAACGCCGCCACGCAGGTGGTGGTGCCATAGTGCACCAAGGGCAGTGCCATGCCCACCACTGTAACAGTCAGGCTCAACAATACCGTTGTCTTTCGGCCTATGCGGTTCATCAGGTTGCCAGCCGGGATGCTCAGGAACAGAAACCAGATGAAGACCATTGACGGCACAAAGCCTGTGAGCGCGTCAGACCAGTGGAACGACCGCTGCACATAGTCGGACGCCACGCCCACGATGTCGCAGAAGCCCATCACAAAGAAGCCAAGCATGATGGGCAACAGTTGTAGAATTGTGTTCTTTTTCATCCTGAAATGTTATTGCGGGCAGTCGGGAGTGTTCACTATGCCCCAAGCTGTGTTGGGCTTGTCGCCCATGACAAACTCCAGCACTCCGCCCTTGTAAATCTCGTCGCGGTAGAGCCAGCACTGCTCAAGAGGCTTGCCATTGAACGTCGCGCTCTGCACATAGCAGTTTGCCTTGCCTTTCTTCACGGTTTTGATGACAAGTTCCTCGCCCGTAGCGTTGATTGGCGACAGCTTCACCTTTACCTCGCTGAACATAGGGCTGCCAATCTGGTAGGTGGCCCTCACGGGCGAGCCGCCCTGCACATCGAACAGACCCATTGACGCAAGCACGTACCATGCTCCCATCTGCCCCTGGTCCTCGTCCTGCGCATAGCCGTAGCCGTGCTCGCCGTCAAGTCCGTAGAAGCCGTCGCAGATGGCGCGTGTCCACTTCTGCGTGAGCCAGGGCTTGCCGGAGAAGTTGAACAGCCACGACATCTGCAGGCATGGCTGGTTGCCGTGGTTATATTGCGCCGTAACTCCTGAGAATGCGTCAGCCGACTTGCCACCGCAGAAGGCGTTCGGCTCAGAACCTATGAATATGGAGTCGAGAATGGTGTTGAACTCCTCGCCACCCATTTTGCTCACCAAGAGCTTAGGATTTTGTGGCACGAAGAACGTATATTGCGTGGCGTTGCCCTCCTGGAAGCCTCGCCAAGGCTCCAATGGCTTGAAGTTGTCGATGAAGTTGCCGTCGATGTCGCGCGGATGGATGCGCTTTACGCTGTCGTCGAACAGCTTTGTCCATCCGTTGGACAACTCCATGAATCGCTTGTAGTCGGCATCCTTGCCAAGAGCCTTCGCCCATTGCGCCATTGCGTACGCGCTGAAGCTGTATTCCATGGTATGGGACGAGCCGAACTGTGCGCTGATGAGGCGCTTGATGACATTTTCCGATGGCGTGTAAGCGGCGTAGCCCTGGCGCACGAATGCCGCCACGTCAAGCTTGCCCGCTCCCGACGGACGACCGTCGCTGCACATCTCGCTCTTCCATGCCGCACGGTAAGCCTCTTCCACATCGTAGCCTCTGATGCCGCTGTTGTAGGCTCCGGCGAATATTATCGGCATCATGTTGGTGCCCACGCCCGACACGTATCGGCTGGCGGCAATGCCGTCGCCAAGCCATCCCGCGTCGTGATAGACGAGGAGCTGGCTGTTGATGAAGTCGTTGTAATATTCAGGATATGCCAACGCCCATAGCGGCGTGAGGTTCCAGTAGGCACCCCACATGGCATCGGTGTTGTAGTGGTTGTATTTAGGCTTGCCGTCAGTGCAAAGGGGTATCTGCCCGACAGTGCCGTCGTTCTTTGGATAGGCTCCGCTCACGTCGCTCGCAAGCCCGCGGCCCAGCAGGGCATGGTAAAGGCCTGTGTAGAACTTCGTCTTGTTGGCAACCGACTTGTCGGTAACGCTTATCCGTCCGAGCATGTCGTTCCACGCTTGTTGCGCATTGGCGCGCGCCTCGTCAAAGCCCAGGCTGGATGCCTCTGCCTCAAGGTTCTTGCGGGCATTGTCTATCGATGTGTAGGAAAGACCAATCTTCACGACAATGCTCTGCCCCTTGCGCACGTCATAGTCGAGGCTCATCACGGCTCCCGTACCTTTTATTTCGGAAGCCTGCCTCACGTCGCCACCTTGCAGGAAGACGCTTGTGGAC
>CAZTUD010000159.1:0-6889 GCA_964616945.1 uncultured Prevotella sp.
GGCACGAGCATCAGCTCCGCGTCGCAGCCGCCCGACAGCGTCTGCCCGTCTATGTCGGTCTCTCCCGAATGCACCTTCGTGCCCCACGAGCCCTCGGCTTTCTTGAGGTTGGTGAAATGGAAGACGTTGAAGCCCCGCCCCACGCTGTTGCCTGAGCGCAGGCGGGCGTTGAGCAGCAGGTCGCCGTTGGGCAGCTCCTCCACCTTGCATTCGTCGCCCGTATCGATGGGCAAAGCGCCAATGCCGCCGAGATAGTGCCACGTAGAGCCGAAATCGTCGGAATAGACCACACGGCTGCCGCCCACGCCGACGGAGGCCGACGAGCGCGTGTTCACCGCGCCGTAGATGCGGTAGTGGCTGCCCGCCTTTACTTTCCGGCTTTGTGTCATCCGCCCGCTGCTGAAAAACAGGTGCCCCACGTTGTGGTCGCCTTTCCGATAGAGTTTGCTGGAGACATCTTCGGGCTTGGACCATGAGCCGCCATCTGCCGAATAAACCATGCAGCCAATGCGCACGCTGTCGCCCGGTTTTTCCATGAGGAAGCCCACGTCGCCCGCCGACACCATGAGCAGCACGTCGCCCGACTCGCGGTCCACCACCGTTGAGGCATCGCCGTAGGCTTTGTGAAAACCGCTTGTGGAGCTATGCCTTGCCACGTATTTTTGACCGCTCCACGTGGCCCCGTTGTCGGCGGATGTCTTATACACGAGGTCAATCCAGCCGTAGCCGATGTCGGCTCCGCCGTTTTCGCGCGAGTCGCTGAACGCCATCAGCGTGCCGTCGTTGAGGCGCACGATGGACGGTATGCGGTAGTGCTCCGCCGCCGTGCTCTCGAACAATATAACTTGCGCCTTGGCCATTGTTGCCATCGCGCACAAAATCAATAGGAAAAGGGGTTTCATAAAAGATGAGAGATAAGAGATGAGAGATAAAAGATAAAAGATTGGAGATAAGAGATGAGAGATGAGGGGCAGGAAAATAAATTATGTTTTCCAATACCACTTTTTCTTGGTGCAGAATATGGCGATGGACATGGTCATTGCCGTGAGCAGCACTCCGCGCATGAAGCCGAGCCAGGGCGTGGAGGTGGCATCGACCAATGGCTGCCAGAGATGAAGCAGCCGCAATACGGGGATGACGACCATTGAGCCAGCCACATAGGCGACCATCGGGTTGCGCCCCGTCATCTCAAGCGGCCACGAAATCCACTTGACGTGCCAGTGGTCGCAGACGATGGTGAAGAAAAGGAGGGCGAAGAATGCCAGCGCACTGGTTACGAACATGTAGCTCAGCGTGGGGTCGTCCTTGCGTATGCCGCCCTCGTAGGCCTCAATGCCCAGCCCGAGCACGAGCAGGTAGGAGCCCGCCACGGCAAGCTGCCGCCAATAAGCTTTCGGGCCTTTCTTGCGGGTGATGAACAGCAATGCGGCGATGATGGCAAGGCTGATGATGAGGTTGGCGACGAGCCAGCGGTTGTAGAGACACGCCACGTTGCAGACGATGATTGCGAGCGACAGCGCGGCTTCGCCGAAGCCCTTGGTGGCTGGCTGCGGAGCGTTGTTGTTGAGGTGAGTCCACAGCAGGTCGCCAGCCAGCGTGCCGGGAATGATGATGAGCAGATACTTCTGGAAGCTCCATTGCCACAGCCAGGGCACTGGCGAGGAGTTGAGAATCCATTGTTGCCAGCTGCCGTCGGTGTGGGCTGACATCAGCAGGGCCATGATGACAGGCATGAGCAATATGCGCCCAAGCTTGTTGTTGATGGTGAGGAGGTAGATAATGCTGCCGGTAACGGCCACCTGCGCCAATATCAGCATTATGATGTCGGCGGTGTTGAGCGAGAACGCCTGTCCGTCGGCATATGGCTGGAGCAGCAGCCACGCTATCGCCACGGCGTAGGCTGCGCCGTTGACAATCCTGTCAAGGAGGCGGGGCAGGTGGAAGGGATTGCGCATGAAGAGCACGAACATGAGCAGGAACGCCAGCATCGGCACCACGCAACGCAGCACTGGCGACTGATAGCCCATCATGTAGGGGTACATGTGGATGCAGTAGATGGCGAAGAACGTGAGCTTCAGCCACCTGACGACGCTTTTCCATGCCAGCCTCCGCTTGCTCACGCCCTTGGCGAGCTGGCGGCGGAACGACAGCGGAATGGCGGCTCCCATCGAGAAGAGGAAGAACGGGAAGATGAGGTCGACCCACGTGATGCCGTAGATGTGGGGGTTGAAGACGTGGTCGGGCGGCGGCACCTGGCAATGGTACATCCATGCGGGCAGCACCTGGAATATTTCCATCGCCGACAGCACCATCGTCATGATGGCGTAGCCGCGCAGTGCGTCAAGTGCGTGGGAACGCTTGCTCAATTCATAAGCCATAATTCACTATTCATTTCTCATTTATCACTATTCATTTCCCTCATTCCTTTCTCCACTTCTTTCCACAGTTCGGGGCGCGCTATGAGGTGGCAGATGTCGAACACCATGAGGCCGTCGCTCTCGCGCAGGTTGGTCTCAATCGACTCCGAGAGCTTTTGCGGCTCGTTGTAGAGCTGATCTACGAGCAGCCCGCCGTAGAACGGATGGCCGCCGAGGATGCCGCGGAGCCTTTGGCATGAGCCTTCCACGCAGTACCAGTCGCCAGTCTGCGGGCGTGAGTCGGTTTCGTTCCACACCGAATGGTTGTTCTTGCGCCGCTCCTTTACGGTGATGTCAGTGTAATAGTTGCCAGTGGTGTAAAGGTCGAGCAGCTCCATGTAGCCCGTGTTTTTGTATTCGGGCAAAGCCCAGTCCTTGTACTCTGACTCTTTCGACGGGTCATAATTGCGGCTTGCGAAGTTCACGCCCACTTCATAATACGACGGGTACCACGCGCCCGTGTATGTGCCGAACGAGCACGACGGGCGCACGCTCTTCACCGCGTCGCGCAACTCTTTCATGGCGTTGTAGATGTTTTGCGACCGCCACAGCACCCACTGCTTGAAGAGCGGGCCGGGCTTCACCTTGTACTTGCCGCCCCAGCCTTTTTTCCATTTGTAGATGTCTTCCGGGAAACGGCTTATCTTCTTGCCGATGAACGCCTCGAACAGACGGCGCGAGTTGTCGCTGAAGTCAGCTTCGATGCCGTCGTAGCGCACGCGGTCGAGTATCACGCCGTCAAGCTCCGGGTATTGCTTCACCAAGTCTTTCAGCAGCAGGATGTACTGGCGGCGGAAGTCCTCATTCATGGGGTCGACCATCGCCGAGTATTTCTCCTTCTGCTCGGTGATAGGCTTGAGGCCTTGTGGCGTATAGACGACGGAGGCCCATTCGGGATGGTTGTCGTAGATGGGGCCACGGTCGACGTAGTTGTGCCCGGCGACGAAGCAGTTCATCGAAGCCTGAACCCTCATGCCGTACTTGTGGGCTTCGGCAATCCAATGGCCGAGATAGTCGAAGTCGGGGCGCGTGAAGCCCCAAAGCTCCTTTGCCTGGGGCGCATACTCGCTCTTGAAGAACACCTCGCCAGTGATGGGGCGCACGTCAACCACGACATCGGTGAAGCCGAGGTCGTGGAGCTTCTTCACGTAGAAGTCGATGCTGTCGGTGTAGGAGAAGCGGCGGAAGTTCGCGCTTCCGTCAATCCACATCAGGGCATGCTTGGGGGGTTGAGGATTGAGCTTTGAGGTTTGAGATTTATGATTGCAATCAGCTGGTGCTGTGGCGCCAAGCATCGGGCACCACAGCGTCAGCAACAGAAAGAGGAGGTTGCGTGTCTTCATTTCTTGCCTTTTGTCCAGTATCTCTCGATGTCCTCAAGCGACATGCCAGCCGTTTCGGGCACGAGTTTCCACATTATCAATACGTAGGGCACGCACATCACGGCGAAGAACAGGAATGTGCCTGCTGGCGACATGGTGGCGAGCATCCACGGCGTGAGCTGTCCAATGAGATAGGTGCCAATCCACAGGGCGAGGCCGGCAATCGACATGGCGAGGCCGCGCACATTGTTGGGATACATCTCAGAGAGCAGCACGAACACCACGGCGGAGATGCTGATGGCGGTTGAGAACACGTAGAGCAGGAAGAACACGAGCATGAAGATATAGCTCAGTCCCAGCTGCTCATGCCAGTGGAAGTAGAACGCTATGGCGAGCAGGCAGACTATCATCGACGACACGCCCCAGTAGATGAGCTTGTGGCGGCCCACACGGTCGATGATGAACATGGCGATGACCGTGGTCAGGCAGTTGACGATGCCCACCAGCACTTGCGCGAAGAGCGGGTCGCTGAAGCCGGCGTCCTTGAAGATGCTCGGACCGTAGTAGAGCACTGCGTTCACGCCCATGAACTGGCCGAGGATGGCGATGGCGGAGCCTATGATGACGGCCTTCAGGATGCCCGGGCGCAGCAGGTTGCGCCACTCCGACTTCACCTCGCTGGCGATGGTGGATTTCGTTTCGGCCACCTGTGCCTGCACGGCTGCCGTGGTGGTGTAGATCCTGGCGAGTATGCCGGATGCCTTAGTGTCGCTGCCCTGCACGATGAGCCAGCGCGGGCTTTCGGGTATGAAGAAGATGATGATGAAGAAGAACAACGCCGGCAATGTCTCCATGCCGAGCATGGCTCGCCACGCCTCGGTTACGAACACCTGGTTGAGGAACGCCGAGGAGTAGTGGGCGACGTGGGAGTTGTTGAGCAGCAAATAGTTGATGAAGTAAGCCGCGAGGAAGCCCACGGTCACGGCAAGCTGGTAGAGCGACACCATCTGCCCGCGATAGCGGGTTATGGAAATCTCGCTGATGTAGATGGGCGCGACTATGGAGACCACGCCAATGCCTATGCCGCCGATGATGCGGGCGCACACGAGCATGGTGAACGACGTGGCGACGGCGCACAGCACGGCGGAGGTGGTGAACAGCACTGCGGAGATGAGCATGGTGGGCTTGCGGCCGAGGCGGTCGCTCATCATGCCCGCCACCGCCACGCCGAAGATGGAGCCGATGAGGGCGCAGCCCACATACCAGCCCTCCATCTGCACGGAGAGGCCGAACTGCTCTACCACCTGGTCGATGGTTCCGCTTATTACCGCCGTGTCGTAGCCGAAGAGCAGTCCGCCCAATGCGGCCACGATGGCGAGGAAAAACACATATCCTAATCTGTAGTTCATGGTTTAAATCTCAAAATATTCCTTGTAACGGTCGTAGAGATGGCCCGCCTGGAGGTAGGCCGACTGCGGCGACATGAAGTGGGAGAACTCGAAGGTTATCGCCTTGTCGTAGTTGCAGCGCCTGGCGGCCTCAAGCTTCATGCGCAGCTTGTCGAACTTGATGGGCAGGAACTTGATGGGCATGTCGCGGTCGAAGGTCTCGGCGTTGGTCCAGCACTGCATCCCGTAGCGGTCGGCGAGCTTCTTGTTGACGGAGAAGAAGGCGTCAAGCTCGTCGTAGTCGATGTGGCCGTCCTGGAATGCGCAGCAGTTCACCACGTCGTGTATGCCGTCGAAAATCTCGTTCCATTCTTTCTCGTGCTGCTGCACGCTCACTCCCTCGCGCCTTGACACGTCGGCCGAGGCGGCGTCTACGGCTTTCTTGCCGTCAATCCACGGCGAGATGAACACGGGCTTGTCCTTGCCCGACACGTCCTTGCACTGCTTGCCCATAGCGTGGAAGGCAGGTATCGCCCACTTCGTGCCACGGCTTATCTCGGTGCTGATGTACCAGCCGTAGAAGCTCTTGTGGTGGCCGTAGGCTTTCCACACCTCTTCTATGACGTACTTGTTGTCTTCCATCTCCCACGACATGTCGCCCGTGTCCCAGTAGTGCCCAGAGTCGTAGAGGCCGAAGTAGAACTTCATGCCGTACTTGTCGGCAAGCGACAGGAACATCTCTATCAAGTCCACCGACGGCATGTAGCAGCCGTGCTTCTTCATGAGGTATTGCGACGGGTAGGTGATGAACTTGCGGTAGCCGCAGCGGATGTCGATGACAGTGTCGATGCCTATGGCTTTCATGTACTGGAAGTCGCGGTCCCACTCTTTCAGCCCCCAGTTCTGGTGGGGAATGTCGTGCGAAATCTCGTCGAGGAAAGTGCCGGTGATGCGCAGCCCCTTGTTCTTGGGCACAATAAGGCTTCCGGGAGCCGACACGCCCGTCTGTGGCGCGGCCGCATCGCCAATCACCCTTACGTTCTCAGCCTTGGCCACCAAGGGGGTTGCCGCCGCAGCAAAACCAGCGGCAGTGATTTGTTTCAGGAATTCTCTTCTGCTTGACATATACTTTATTGTTTATAGTGTTTAGTTAATTTTCTTATGGTTTACATTATCTTTGCGGCGGTTGTTTTCGCAAATCGGCTGCAATTTACAAAATATTTTACTAACTGCTGCCGATTTCCTGACAAACATGCGATAATTTTATATTATTTAAGGATTGTCGTGTGTTATTGCCGCCGCAACCTTGTGGCATTGCTTTTTTTATTTTGTACCTTTGCCGAAAATAACCAGCCAATGGCAACACCCGAAGCACAAATATTGAATGAGCTCAACGCCGCCCAGCAGCGGGCAGTGGTATATTGCGACGGACCCCAGCTCGTGATAGCCGGGGCGGGGTCGGGCAAGACACGCGTGCTGACCTACAAGATAGCCTACTTGCTACAGCACTACGGCATGAAACCGTGGAACATACTCGCCCTGACGTTCACCAACAAGGCGGCAAGCGAGATGAAGAGCCGCATCGCTGCGCTGGTGGGGGAGGAGAGGGCAAGATTCCTGCAGATGGGCACCTTCCACTCCATCTTCGCCCGCATGTTGCGCTATGAGGCCAAGAGCATCGGCTTCACGTCTGACTTCACGATATACGACGAGACCGACTCGCGCTCGCTGATAAAGAACATCGTCAGGCAGATGGGGCTTG
>CAZTUD010000160.1:0-6817 GCA_964616945.1 uncultured Prevotella sp.
CGCCAGTCGCCACGACGCACGCCTTTCTTCGTGAGACCGGCAAACTGCACGCGGTCGAGCTTCACCACCCTGTAGCCAAGATGCTCAAATATGCGGCGCACTATGCGGTTCTTGCCGCTATGGATTTCAATGCCCACCTGCGAATGGTCGCGCTCGTCGGCAAACTCTATGGCGTCGGCATGCACCTCGCCGTCCTCAAGCTCTATGCCGTCGGCAATCTTCTGCAAGTCCTCGGCAGACACATTCTTGTCGAGGAAGACGTGATAGACTTTCTTCTTCAAGAACTTGGGGTGCGTGAGCTTGCTTGCCAGCTCACCGTCGTTGGTGAGAAGCAGCACGCCTGTGGTGTTGCGGTCGAGGCGTCCCACTGGATATATGCGCTCGGGGCAAGCATCCTTCACGAGATCCATCACCGTCTTGCGCTGCTGCGGGTCGTCGCTTGTCGTCACATAGTCCTTGGGCTTGTTGAGAAGAATATAGACTTTCTTCTCCAGTGTAACTATCTGGTCCTTGAACTTCACCTCGTCGGAACGCTTCACCTTTGTGCCAAGCTCCGTAACGACCTGTCCGTTTACGGTAACCTTGCCTTGCTGGATGAACTCGTCAGCCTCGCGGCGCGAGCATACCCCAGCATTGGCGAGATACTTGTTCAAGCGTATCGGCTCCTCCGGGTCGATGTGCTGTTCCTTGTATTCTATGCGCTTCTTGAGACTGTATTTCGCATTCGGGTCGTAGCCGGGGCGTTGCTGCTGGAAGCCGCCCTGACGCTGCTGATAGCCACCCTGCTGGCGGGGCTGATAGCCCTGCTGATGGCCATAGCCACCCTGACGCTGATAGCCGCCCTGCTGGCGGGGCTGGTAGCCACCCTGCTGATGGCCATAGCCACCCTGGCGCTGATAGCCGCCTTGCTGGCGGGGCTGGTAGCCGCCTTGACGCTGGTAGCCACCCTGCTGGCGGGGCTGATAGCCCTGACCATCCTGACCGCCGTTGTAGTGCGGACGGGACTGGTAGCCACCCTGCTGGCGGGGCTGATAGCCCTGGCCGTCCTGACCGCCATTGAAGCGCGGACGGGGCTGGTAGCCACCCTGGCGGGGCTGATAGCCCTGGCCGTCCTGACCGCCATTGAAGCGCGGACGGGGTTGATAGCCACCCTGACGGGGCTGATAATTGCGCTGTGGGCGTTGCGCGTCGCTGCTGCCCACAAGTCCACTGCCGAAGCCTTCCGGACGGAAGCCACTGTCGTCGGCAGGTTTGCTGCGGTCGGGGCTATAGGCACGCGTAGTATGGATGCGGGCACGCTGCGTGCGACCCGTACTTGGATTGTAATCTCTCTGATAGCCTGATGATGGACGAGAATAACCCTCACGGCTATCCTGTTTCTGAGTGTCTTGCGTCTCCTGATTTTGTTTTTCTAATTCTTCTGCCATAATTTCTTACTTTTGGGTTTGAGACTTGAGGATTGAGGTTTGAGATTTGTGATTGCAACCAGCCTCTCGGCAAGCGCGTTCATTACAAACCGTCAATCCATGTTTTGCTTACTTTCTTTTTTTCTTAATGTAATGTTTACTATATAAATAATGTGTATGGTTATACTCCCGTATAATTGTGCGGCGTAATTGCCATAAGCTCCTGCTTCACGGCATCGCTCACGTGTAGCGTCTGTATGAAGTCATGAATCGTCTGCTCCGTCATTGCGTTGTTGGTGCGCGTGAGAGCTTTCAAGGCCTCGTATGGATGCGGATAGCCCTCACGCCTCAGAATGGTCTGTAGTGCCTCCGCCACAACGGCCCACGTGTCGTCGAGGTCGCCGCTGATCTTGTCCTCATGCAGGATGAGCTTCCGCAAGCCCTTCAACGTGCTCTGTATGGCTATCACGCTGTGGCCGAGCGGCACGCCGATGTTGCGTAGCACCGTAGAGTCGGTCAAGTCGCGTTGCAGTCGGCTCACGGGCAGTTTCATCGACAGGAACGCAAGTATGGCGTTTGCCATCCCCAAGTTGCCCTCGCTGTTCTCAAAGTCGATGGGGTTCACCTTGTGCGGCATCGCGCTCGAGCCCACCTCGCCAGCCTTTATCTTCTGCTTGAAATAGTCCATCGAGATGTACATCCAGAAGTCGCGATCCAAGTCGATGATGATGGTGTTGATGCGGCGTATGCCGTCGAAGACGGCGGCGAGATAGTCGTAGTTGCTTATCTGAGTGGTCCATTGTTCACGCTCCAAGCCGAGCTTCCCGCTCACGAACTTGTTGGCGAACTCACGCCAGTCAATGTCGGGATAAGCCACATGGTGGGCGTTGAAGTTGCCCGTTGCTCCGCCGAACTTCGCCGTTATCTTCGCAGTCTTCAGCGTGTCGAGCTGCTCAGTAAGACGGTAGACATACACCATTATCTCCTTGCCAAGGCGTGTGGGCGACGCTGGCTGACCATGTGTCCTGGCAAGCATAGGCACGTCCTTCCACTCGTCGGCATACTGCTGTAGCTGGCCTATAAGCTCCTCCACCTGCGGATAGAACACGTCGCGGAGCGACTCCTTCAGCAAGAGCGGCACCGAAGTGTTGTTTATGTCCTGCGAGGTAAGGCCGAAATGGATGAACTCCTTGTAGGCATCCAGCCCGCCTATCTTGTCAAACTCCTCCTTTATGAAATACTCCACGGCCTTAACGTCGTGATTGGTAACCTTTTCTATGTCCTTCACCCTCTGCGCCGATTTCTCGTCGAAGTCAAGGTAGATGGCGCGAAGACGCTCGAAAAGACTGTGGTCAAAAGATTTCAGCTGGGGCAGCGGAAGCTCGCAGAGCGTGATGAAATACTCTATCTCCACGCGGATGCGGTAGCGAATAAGGGCGTACTCCGAGTAGTAATTTGCCAGTGCCTGTGTCTTGTTCCTGTAACGGCCGTCTATAGGCGAGACGGCGGTCAATACATCGAGATCCATGCTATAATGTAATACGTATTATCTTGAGGTGCAAAGTTATAAATTATCTTTGACACATCGCCCAAGCGGCGGCGTTTTTTATGAGTTAATAACAAAAAAATTCCCGCAACACCCGAAGGCATCACGGGAAACCACCCCTGTGGGCGTTGACGGATTCGAACCGCCGACCCTCTGCTTGTAAGGCAGATGCTCTAAACCAACTGAGCTAAACGCCCTTTCCTTGTTTGCGGCTGCAAAGGTACGGAGTTTTTGCCTTACCGCCAAATATTTCGCAAAGTTTTTACAACCTATTTATCTCTTCCTCCGTCAGCCCACTATATTTCGCGATTAGCGACACAGGCAAACCGTCGCCTTTCATCGCCTTCGCATTTTTCAGCTTTGTCTCGCGTATGCCCTCGGCTCTACCTTGCGCCACGCCTTCTGCCCTGCCGTCTTTCTTTGCCGTGTCGATGGCAATCTTTATGTCCTGATAAGCACGACGGCTCTGCTCATACTCCCTGCGCTCGTTCGTAGTATAAGTGGCTATCTCTGCAGCCTTGAACAGGCGCGTGAACACACGCTCCTGCAAAGCGACAGGACGCTCCATGAGGCGTTGC
This sequence comes from uncultured Prevotella sp., assembly GCA_964616945.1. Taxonomy (GTDB): domain Bacteria; phylum Bacteroidota; class Bacteroidia; order Bacteroidales; family Bacteroidaceae; genus Prevotella. Next base: position 3,531 of record CAZTUD010000160.1, read on the forward strand.
ATGTTCTTCAGCACATACAGCCACTTGTCAAGCAGGGTCGCCAATTCTCCTTCGGCCTTGTTGAACTTTGCCAATTCCACATAGACGAATGTCAGCTTCTTGTAGAATACCCCCTTGGTGTAAACGTCGGTCAACATCACTTCGCGCACAATCCTGTCGTCGTCCCTGCCTTCTGGAAACGCAAAGTTGAGAATGCCGACTGTATATACTGGCTCAAGCTCATAGTTCCAGTCGCCTTTCTGTGCCTGCTCGCTTATGGGAAATGTCGAATAGTAGATGGAGCGGTCCTTGTAGAATTCCTGATACACGTTCTGCATCTCCACGATGAAGCGCGAGCCGTCGTCGGTATGGCAGTAAACGTCGAATATGGCACGTCGCGCGTCCATGTTGGAGCCAAGATGTTCATTGTTCTTGAACGTCACGTCCTTTATGGAATGCCTGCCATGAAACAGCGCGTTAAGGAAGCCCATGAGCAAGTCCTTGTTCATGGGCGTGCCGAATATCCTCTTGAAGCCGAAATCCGTGGTGAGATTTATGTACCTTTCTTCGTTCATGGGCATACTTTTTGGCAAAGATAACACGTTTTCCGCAAATGCACAAGCATTCCGCCCTATTTATTTTGAGCAATTATAAATAAAGAGGGTGTGTCCTTTTGACACACCCTCTTCATGTTAAGCTGTGTTGAAAGTTTATTCCACTTTCACAAGGCTCGTGCCGTCGTACTTGCCAATCTTGATGGCGTCGGAGCCAGTATAGCCCAGTGTGAACTGGTTGTTGGAGAACGACGTGGTGCCCTCGTAGGCCGTACCTGTGACATAGCCCACCAGTGCAATACCGTAACCAATGGCGTTAGAACCACCACCTTTAACGCTGTAGCTCTGTGTCGTTGCCTTTGACACGAGCGTTGCTCCCGTGACAGTGACATTGGTCTTCTTCACTTCGATTGCCGACTCTTCGTTGCTGGTGATGGTTCCGCCCTCAATGGTCAGCGTGTTATAGATAGTTGCATTAGCATTGCTCGACAAATAAATGCCACTGTATTTGCTGGTGATATTTGTATCTTTCAATGTAATTGTGGAGCCAGGCCCCTTAGTGCCATTCTGTGTAATGCCAAACCAATTGGTAGTGATATTGGAATTTTCTATAGATACTTCGTTATTGTGGTTGTAGATAATAATGGCACTTTCTTCAGAGTTGATGGTTGAATTCTTGATGGTCAATTTGTTGCTATTGTAGCTATCATATTGTGAATTGCTACTACTCATATAGCCGACTATAAATGGCTGGTATGTAGAATTAATAGTGGCATTGTCAACGGTCACATTCGTATTTTCATTTTGATAAATACAATTAGGACCCAGGTCAACAGTTCCATTCTTAATGGAAATTGGCTCAGTTGTATTTATGTTAATGTCACTATAGTTGCTTCCCTGCTCTTTAACTGTCAGTGTTTTCCCATTAAGGTCAATAGTTGTGCCTTGGGAAATATTCGTTTGGCTTGACAAACTTACATCTTCAGTCAGCTTTATCTTTTCCTCACCTCCATTGATAGCCTTTGTGAGGGCATCAGCAGAAGCTACCAATAAGTTCCCTTGTGCGTCTCTCTCGGTGACAGCCTCAATAGTGCTAGTGTATTCGCTCATGTTGAGGGTAAACTTCAACCAGTCGCAACGTTCTACGGTGTTTTCCATGGTGTTGGAAAGAGATGTTTCATTGGTGCCATCCGACGCAGTAACTTTCATGCTGGCGTATGTGCCTGTAGGAACTGGGAGCAAAAACACCATATAACCGTTGTCCTCGCTTACGGGGTCGAATGTGAATGTTACGGTATTGTTGCTTCCGTCAGACTCAGCAGCCTCAACCGTAGGATTGGTCTTGTCGGCATCGTTGACGGTAAAGTCACCAGTGATGCCTTTGTCCAACGTCACCGTGAACGAGGTAGCCCCTGTTGGCAGCACAGTCTCAAACTCCATAACACCGCCCACGTGCAGAAAATTGAAATGCTTTGCGCCTGCATTGAAGTAAGCCACAAGAGGGTCGTCAACATTCGCAGACTCTATTGCCTGCCCCGAAGCAATGGCGCGTGTCGTGGGATAATTCACCGTAAGCACGCCACCAGAGTAACTCTTTAAAGCACTGATGGGGAACACCGCCACCTCCCGTGGAATCCACGAAGGAGACGCGTAGGTTGCATCAGCGGTACCTGCCCCGCCTGTCATTGTCATTTCTTGGAAAGCACTTCCGTCGTAGGCAGTGATATTGTCACCTTCCGACCAGCTAAATGTGCCTTTGCCATCAGCATTGTAGGCACGGGTGCTGCCATTGGCCTCGACCGTAGCCGTGTATGGCACTCCAGTATTACTACTTTGCAGCTCCTCGTCCTGGCTGCTGCAGCCTGCCAGCATTACCACCGACAAGGCTGCCATCGCAAACATTGTGTTTTTCATAATTAGTAATTGATATTTGGGTAATAGATATTATTGGTCACTCCAAGCATTGAATTTGTAACTCCACTTGGCATACTCTCCATTTTCATCCTCTTCCTCTTCGTCAAAGGGCATATCTGAATCCTGCTGCTTGGCATGCCAGTTCTGGTTGCCAGGCTTCACTGTCCAGTTCTGCATTATACGCTGGGGGACAAACACGCTATGCGTTTCCGGCTTATGGTAAGACTTCTTTTTCATCTTGTTTGCCGCATAAGTCCGACTCCCAAGGACTTTCAAAAATGGATATTAAGTTTCATCGCATATACATGAAGATGGCGCGGGAATCTTGTCTTTGCCCGTCCCGCACTCAGAGGCTTCTGGTATTGCCTTTCACAGTTGGACGAGCAACACAGAAGCCCACGCCTGCGTATATAACTTCACCACAAGCGGGCCTTATTGTAAATAAGGCACACCTGCGGCTTGGTGTTATACACCTTCGGGGCATCTACCGTTGCTTCGGCCTTGACTGTGAATGAAATTTTACCAGAATTTCTGAATGCCAAGAACCTTGCGCTGATAAACGCCTTATTCAAATATATGAACAACCCGCTCCCGCCCTTTTGCGTCAGGCAAGCTTCCCGCCCTTGCATCGGGCTTCTGTGCCGCCATGTCCGTAGTGTGAAAGGACCGTGGAGATGATTCTCAAGTGCAAAATTAGGGATTTTTGGCTTTCCCTCCAAACAAAAATCAACTTTTTTTTGGACTTAGAGCATTTTGACTTTAAACATTAATGGTCTTCTTGCAATAAAAAACATGAAATAAATTCACAAAAAGTAAAAAGTCAGGACAACGGGAACTTGG
>CAZTUD010000161.1:0-6761 GCA_964616945.1 uncultured Prevotella sp.
CGGCGGTGGCGGCATCATCGGCGCGAGGCGTTGGCGCGATGGCGGCACGCAGACAGATGATGACGAGGAAGAGGATGTGGAGACCGCCGACACCCTGATGGTGGTGAGGCGCAGCCTGTGGGAGGAGTGAAAGGTAAGAAAGTAAGAAGGTAAGAAAGTAAGAAGGTAAGGAAGTAAGAAGGTAAGAAAGTAAGATTTTGAATATAGTTTTTTTTCATATACATTATTATTATTTTTTATGCTTGCCTGACCCGTGAGGGCATAAGCATGCAAGAGTCTTGGCGACACATACCCGCGAGGGCATGTGCCGCCATTTTTAACCACGGAAAACACGGAGAATGCTTTGACCACGTCGGGCGCGGAAGGGCACGCAAGCCCGATAATGAGTCGGCCCCCGACAACGCAACCCGAATTATGGTCAGCTTTTTGCGGCGTTAATCGAAAATAGTTTCACTAACCAGCGGCGTACTGGCATGTCGTAGAAGCGCATGGCAAGCCACGCCAGGACAATGCTTCCGCCGACGGTGGCAAGTGCTTGCGGCCAACAGTCGGCGAGCGTGTAAGTGTGGGTACGGATAAGCCAGGAGTAGAAAAGGTAGAAAATGGGGTAGTGGACGATGTAAAGGGGATAGGACAAATTGCCAAGAAACCTGTAAGCCGCCAGATGCCGTTGGCCAGTTGTATGGTCGGAGGCACCAAGCCACAGCAAAACGGGGAACACGATGATGATGCACGCTGCCTCAAAAACACCATTCCAACATACTGGAGCTTTGCCGGGAATGTAGGGTACCATGAAAAGCAATGTCATCGTGATGGTGGCGGTCCAAAAGATGCCACGCACCTTGACGGGGCGAAAACGCCGCGCCATGAGCATTCCCAAGGTGTAGGGAAACGCCATGCGCACCAAGCCGCCCCAAAAATTGAGCCCGTCGAGTGTCCAGCCAATGCCGAACATGCCAGTGCCCGCCACGTCGCCCACGGTCATCCATACCAACAGGATGCCCAGCACAGTGGCGACTACGGCCAGCACGCGCGTTGGCAGCCGATGGATTATCAAGGCGTATAGGATGTTGCCAATGTATTCGAAGAACAGCGACCATGCAGGGCCGTTTAGCGGAAACATTTCGCCGTTGCCCCTTACCTCGTATGGTGCGCCGGGCCAGGCCGGTATCATGAACATTGCCGCAAGAAGGGCGAGCATCGCCATCGACAGGCAGACGCTGCTGCCGTCCCATCGCTCGGAGCCTTGCAGGAGAAATGCTGCCAAGCCCACTATGGCGGCGAACAACACCATTGGATGGAGGCGGATGACGCGGCGGCGGAAAAAGTTGCCGAGCGTGAGGCCTCGCTGCCAACGGTCGTCGTAAGCATACCCGATGACGAACCCGGAAAGAAGAAAGAAAAAGTCCACTGCCAAATAGCCGTGGTTGAGACGGGTGATGGTGCCGTCGCCCACACCGTTGACGGAGCTTGCGAAGGCGAAGCCCTCAAATACGTGGTGGAACACCACTAATAGTGCCGCCACGCCGCGCAGGCCGTCGAGCAGTTCGTAATGGGGCTTCGTGTTTGGATAATAGGCGCAATATTGGTCTGTCATATGAATTTACGACGAAGCAGCACGCAAAGCGTTTAATGGCGTGTCATGTTTTTTTACATTTTTCTTTCTGAACATTCCTGTTGCCGCTGCCAACGCAAGTGCAAGAAGCAGGGCAAGGAGCAGGAACACGTATTGGCTGCCTTGGGCTGTGCCCTGCGCAACGTCTTGGGGCATACGCTGCTGCGACGAGGCCACTATTGTTGCTGCCACAGCCGTACCCGCCGCGCCTGCGAGCTGCTGGAGGCTGTTTATGAGTGCGTTGCCGTCGGCTGACAGGTCACCGGGCAGACGCGAGAGGCTGTAGGTCATGGTGTTGCCCACGCACAGCCCTTGGCCGAGAGTGTAGATGATGTAGAAGCCGATGAACATGGGCGTGGAGAGTCTTACGCCAAAACAGCTGAAGAGCAGCATCGAGAGCAAGAGAAGGGCGTTGCCCGCCAAGATGGGGCGCATGGGGCCGAGCTTGTCGTAGATGGCTCCGGCAACAATGGCCAGCACTGCGCCCAAGATGCAGCCTGGCACGAGCAGGCCGCCGGCGAGGAATGCCCCTGTGTGGTTGACGAGCTGCGAGTAGTTGGGAATGACGTAGCCCACGGCGAGGGTGGCGAATTGCACGGCGAGTATGGAAGCCAGACCGAGGACGAAGCTGCGATGGCTGAGGACTTCAAATCGGAGCAGGGGCGAGGCCTCGCCCTTCGACTTGAAGGCGAAAGCGAGAATGCTGGCCACGGTCACGGCGAGCAGGCCAACGACCAAGAGGCTCAGCCATCCGGCTTTTGACGCGCTGACCGTGGCGAGGATGAAGGCCGAATAGCCAACCACAATCATGGCATAGTCGGCAACGTGGAAGTGGGAGCGTTGCTCCGTTTGCCCGCCCCTTATGAGCCATGTGCCAAGCACGAGCGAGGGCACGAGCAGGCACAACAGCACGAGGAAAATGTGGCGCCAGCCCCAATAATCTACGATGAAGCCGCCCAGCACTGGCCCCACGGCGGGAGCCATTGCGGTGATGAGCGAGCCCACGCCCATGAACACGCCGAGTTTCTCCTTGGGGGCTTCGGCGAGGATGATGTTGAACATCAGGGGCAGGGCGATGCCCGACCCTACGCCTTGCAGCATGCGCCCTGCGATGAGAACCCAAAACGACGGCGACCAACAGCATAACGCCGTGGCGACGATGAAGCAGCTCATTGCCGTAAGGAAGAGTTGGCGCGGGGTGAAGTTGCGCTTCAGGTAAGAGGAAAGGGTGATGACGAGCGAGAGTACGAGAAGGTAGCCCGTGGTGACCCATTGCACAGTCTCGGTGCCGATGCCGAACTCGGTCATCAGCGTGGGAAAGGTAACGTTCATCGCCGTCTCGCTCACCACGCCGCAAAACGACATTATGCCGGTGGCGAAAATCTTGCCAATCAGTTTGATATATTCTTTGTCATTCATTGTCATTCATTGGTAACTTTGCTAAACTGTGTGCAAAGTTACCAATGATTTCCTTACCCTGTGCGTGAAACAGGGCTAACGTTTGTTAATGAGCTTTAGTCGTAGCTTTCGGGGAAGCGGATGTTCTGCACGCTGTAGCCGAGGGTGATGCCGCCTTGCAGGAGCTTGCCCGTCTGGTCGAAGATGTAGAGCACCGACGGCGTGGTGTAGCTCGGATTGTCGATGACGTAGATGTTGCCCGTGGCACGGTCAACGTTCACCTGCTGCGGCGACTTTATCTGCGAGGCATCAATCTTTGTCTCGTTGCCCGTGCTGAGATTGTAGGAAAAGAGACCGTCGAAGACGAATGTGGACTTGTATTCAGGCTCATACTCGGTAACGTAGTACGACTTGAAGCCGATGAGCGTGTTGGTGTTGGGGTTGTAGGCTATAGCCGAGGCATCGCACACGCTGGTTATCTGGTCGTTGGTCGCGTCGATGCACTGCACGTGCCCGGTCTTCTCAGAGTGGTAAGCGCTGACGAAATAAACTTTGTTGCCCACGGCAAGGCTTTGGTTGTAAGGGTTAAGCTCGCATGAGAGTTCATACTTCTTGGTGAATGTCTGAAGGTCAACCACCGAAATGCTCTTGCCCGAGTTGTCGTAATTGTAGTCGGACATGTTGACGTAGAGTTTGCCGTTCGCCACCGACATGGCTTCCGGGTGGCTGCCCACATAAACGCTGTCGGTGATGCCGTCCGTGGCATTGAGCTTATAAACGTAGCCGCTGTAGGCCGAGGCATAAACGTTGGTGCCGTCGGAGGCGAGGTAGCGCGGCTCCTTGTTGGGCATGGGCCAGGTGGCGGTCACTTTTCCCGTGGAGTTGAGGACTTCAATCTTCGACGACGTGGTGCAAGTGACGTAAAGGTCGTCGCCCAACAGCAGCACGTCTTGCGCATCGCCAATGCCGCGCTGGTTGGAAATGGTGTAAATGTCCTGATAGGAATAGGCACCCGTGGAGCGGTTGTAGAGTATGGCTCCCACGGTGCCGTCGTTGGCCTTGTAGTTGCCCGCGCCCGCCGTGTAGGCGATTATCGACGAGAGGTTGCTTGGCGTTACGTCGGTCGGCGTGTTGTCGTCGTCGCCGCATGAGTTGAGCGCAACAAGGGCGAATGCCGTTAAGACAAGGGTTAAAAACTTTTTCTTTTTCATGTCTTTGCTTGTTATTAATTGAGTTTGTAACTTATCGAAAGCTTGAAGTTGCGGCCTGGCATGGGATAAAATCTCACGACCTCATAGTTCTTCCCGCCGAGGTTGAGCGCGTCTATCTGGATGCGCAGGGTCGATTTTCCTATCGGGAAAGTTCTGTAAAGCGAAATGCTGTGGTCGGCGTAGCCCGCCATGCGGTTCTCCGGGATGTTGTAACCGAGCGAATAGCGTGCCGAGGTGACGAGGAGATTGTAGGTGAAATCGGCCCACGAGGTGTGCAGGGTAAGGCTGCCGCTGGCAGAATGCCTTGGCGTGTAGGCTATTTGGTCGCCATATTCCATGTTTGCCTTGTCGGTGCGGTCGGTGGCGTTCATGTAATTGTATGTGGCTGAGGCCTCCGCCGAGAAGCCTTTGCCAAGAGTCAGCCCGCCCGCCACGGTTGCGTCAACACCCGCCATGCGCACTTTGCCGACGTTCATCATTGACCAGAAGAACATGCGTGGCACGGCAACAATCTTGTCGGTTACGTGCCCGTAGTAGGCGTCGAGGGTGGCAACCAACTTGGAATTTTGAATTAGTGAAAAGGTTGCGCCGAGGTTCCATTGGCGTGTCTTTTCGGGTCGTAGTGTGCGCCGCCCTATGCCCGTGTAATAGAGGTCGTTGAGCGTCGGCGTGCGGAAAATGTCCTTGTAGCCCATGCGCAGACGGAGAGATGGAAGCGCATGCCATTGCAGACTGAAGGCAGGAGAGAGGCGATGGAAGCCCTTGGAGGCTACTCCTGTCTTCACGTGCTCATGGATGTTGGTGGAAAGCAGCGATGCGTTGGCGGTGATGTTTTTCAGTCCCACATAGTTTGCCGCCAACGCTGTCCAGAATGATGAGCGGGTGGGGTAGGGGCAGCCGACGACGGTCATCGAAAGATAGTTGCGGGCATAGTCTTGCGCAAGCGACACGTGAAGGTCTTTCAGCGGCTCAGCCCACAACGTGGCGGTGAGGTAAGTCTCGTTCTGTCTGTACTTGTCCTCCGTGTAGCCGGCCGAACCGACGTTGCTGTAGCGGTTCCACGAATAGTTCCATTTTGCCGCAGCCTTGAGCCTCATGCGTGTTGATAAGATGTTCTCATAGCGTAGTTGGGCGAACACGTTTTTGTCTTTAAGTCGCTCGGCAGCGTAGGTGTTGTCGTAAACGACAGAGCCAGGCAACCCGCGCTCGGACAAAAAGCCGTAGAGCTTGAACGCCAAGGTTTGGGACAGTGATTTTGCATTTTGAATTTTGAATTGTGCATTGATTTCCCCGCGCCATTGGCTGATGTCGCTGTTGTTGCGCTTCTCATTGATGAGATGGTTGCCATTCCACAGCTTGAAGCGGTAGTTGCCGTCTGCACGCAGGTAGTTGGCGTATGCGCTCCATGCCGCCTTTTCTGCTTGATGGCCGTAGAGCAAAGAGGGATTGGCGAGGCCGTATGCTCCCGTTTTGAGAGTAGCGTTAAGGGTTGGAGCAGATTTTGAATTTTGAATTTTGAACCGTAGGTCTCTGTTCCCGCTTTGCGGGAGGGAAAGAAATTTTGAATTTATCTCCACCACTGCCGCGCTGGCATAGCTTTTCGCGCTTTGGTAGATGTCGTCGCCTTGGCCTATGACGAGCGTAAGTGTCGAAATGTTCTCAAGGGTGAAGCGCGACAGGTCCACTTGTCCGTTTTGGCAGTCGCCCACCTGCACGCCGTCGTAAACGACACCCGTGTGCTGCGAGCCGAGGCCGCGCACGTTGACGGTTTTCAGCCCGCCTATGCCAGCATAGTCCTTGACCTGCGCCCCAGCGAAATGCTTCAGCGCCTCGCCGACATCGTTGATGCCGAGGCGTGCCATCTCGTCGTGCGTGAGGCTCTGCGTTGGCGTGCTTGCCGTGGTTGCCGATGGCGCACGATGCCCCGTCACCGTAACCTCGCTCACGGTGTGGGTGGAGTCGGTGATGTTGCCTTGCGCCTTTGCCGACAGGGCAATAGCGCAGAGGGCGGCGCAAAATAGCTGTCGCTTGCTCAATTTCCTTAGCCTTTGTGTCGCTGGTATGCCGTCCTCGCGGCAGTAACTGGCTTATTACGGCAATGGCAGGTCTTCTGGCTCGCAGCCAAGAGCGGACGGCCTTCCCAATAAAATGTCAGTGGCCATAAACCTCAATCCTCAAACTGAGTTGTCTGCTCCCGATAAGGCTGCACACAGCAGCGGGACTGTCGGGGATTCCCACCCCGTTCCCTATTAATCGCGCGTTTCCTTGCGAACCGATTGCCAATGGACAAAGTTAGCTCTTTTTTTTTAGACAGAGTAACAAAATGACATATTTTTCCACCATATACAATAAATCCTCAGTCATTCTTGTTAAAAGGAAGACTGAGGATTTGTTATTTGTTTCCGTATTTTTTTAGAACATCGTGAGTGAATAAAGGTAGATGACGGAGGCGGGAATAGCCATGAGGGAGGAGTCGAAGCGATCCATCATGCCGCCGTGTCCTGGCAGGATTTTACCGCTGTCTTTCACGCCGATGG
>CAZTUD010000162.1:0-6753 GCA_964616945.1 uncultured Prevotella sp.
TGCAAGATGAACTGCCTCTTCTGCCAGACGGGCAAGCAGGGCTTTGAGGGCTACCTCACCGCCGCCGACATACTGAACCAAATATACAGCCTGCCAGAGGTGGAAAGCCTAACAAACATAGTCTATATGGGGCAGGGCGAGCCTATGGACAACCTCGATGCCGTGCTGCGCTCGACGGAGATATTGACCGCCCCCTACGGCTGGGCATGGAGCCCCAAGCGCATCACCGTGAGCAGCGTGGGCATAAAGGGCACGCTGCGCCGCTTCCTCGACGAGAGCCAGTGCCAAGTGGCGATAAGCCTCCATGCGCCCACCCACGACCTGCGTGCCAAGCTGATGCCCGCAGAGAGAGCAATGCCGATAAAAGACGTTGTGGAGCTGCTGCGCAACTATGACTTCGCCCACCAGCGACGGCTGACATTCGAGTACATTGTCTTCAGCGGCGTGAACGACAGCCAGGACAACGCACGGGAGATTTGCCGTTTGCTGAAAGGGCTCGACTGCCACATCAACCTCATACGCTTCCACCAGATACCCGACGTGCCGCTGCATGGCGCAAGCGAGGAGAAGATGGTGGCATTGCGCGACTACCTCACCGCCCACGGCTTCTACACCACCATACGCGCGAGCCGCGGCGAAGACATCTATGCCGCCTGCGGACTGCTGACCACGGCACGGAAGAACAACCCCACTTAGGCAACAGCCCCCACCCCGGCACGCTAAAGCGTGCTTTCCCCCTCCCCCTGATGGGGAGGGGATGATTACACAAAGCAATGAGACAGCACTGTCAGCAAACAACAGCATTACGCTTCGCCTTTTCACGTCAAAGCCCACGGCACGGTTCGGGCAGTATCACGCCGCGACACTCACACTGCCACGCCGCGGCACTCTCACTGCCACGCCGCGGCACTCTCACTGCCACGCCGCGACACTCTCACTGCTACGCCGCGACACTCTCACGGTTGTGGCTGCTGTCCGCAATTTGCCTTGCAGTGTTGGTTTCCTGCGACAACCGCAAGGGTTTGCTGCCCCCATCTGGCGGACGGCTCTACGAGGTGCTGCTTGTGGGCGACAAGGACGACATCGTGAAAACGGCATTGCAGGAAGACGCGCCAGGGCTGCCGCAAGGCGAACCGCAGTTCGACGTGTCGAGTATCGGCGAGAGCCGCTTCAACCAGTCGGTGAGCGTGGCTCGCAACATAGTGATGGTCAACATCAACCCGCAACTGTACAGTTCAGTAAGGCTGACACATGAGAAAGATGTATGGGCAGAACCGCAGATGGTGGTGCACGTCAACGCCCCATCCGTAATGATGCTGCGCGACAGCATCGGACGCATAGCCCCCACCCTGCTCAGCCTGCTCAACCGCTCGGAAATGAACAAAAGCATTGTCATGCTCCGCCAAAAGCGCAACATAAAGGCCGAGAAGCTCGTCAAGAAGATGTTCGGCATAGATATGTGGGTGCCAGTGGACATGACTTCGAGCAAGCGGGGCAAGGACTTCCTGTGGCTGAGCAACAACTCGCCAACAATGATGAAGAACATCGTCGTCTATAAAGGCAGCGACAGCACGCTACAAGCCAACATCAAGGGCGAGACAGACAGCATGCACTTCCAGAATGTCGCCCCAACAGTCTCTGCGGCAATAGAGTTCAAGCAAATACCCATATCAAGAGGACTGTGGGAGATGACAGGCGACGACATGGGCGGACCTTTTGTCAGGAGAAGCACTACGGAAGTGAATGTCGAGGCTTTCGTCTTCGCCCCCGGCAAGAAGAAGCGCAACGCAATAAAACAGCTTGAGGCTGCGTTATATACAATAAGGCACTGATTGGCATTTGATTAGCATTAGCATAACTTTATACATTATACATTAATAAACATGGAAAACAAGATACGCGTGGCAATCACCCACGGCGACACCAATGGCATAGGCTACGAGCTGATTTTCAAAGCATTTGAGGATCCAATGATGTTCGACCTGTGTACGCCCATCATCTACGGCTCGCCAAAGATAGCCGCCTACCACTGCAAGGCTCTCGGCATCGACGGCAACACGTTCAGCATCGTCAACACTGCCTCTGAGGCGCAGGACGGACGGCTGAACCTCCTGCCCGTCTTCGACGACGACGTGAAAGTGGACTTGGGAATGCCCTCGCAGGAGGCGAGCCGCGCCGCCATAAAAAGTATTGACCGCGCCATAACCGACTTCAAGGACGGGCTTTTCGACGTGCTCGTAACCGGACCCATAGACAAGAACAACATGAATGTAGATGGCTACGACTTCCCATGCAACGAGAAGTTCATAGAGAGTTGCATGGAAGACGGCAAGAAAGGGCTCGACATACTCATCAACGACTCGCTGCGCATGGCGTTCGTCACCGACGACATCCCACTGAAAGACGTGCCCGCCGCCATCACCCGTGAGAGCATCATAGACAAGGTGGCGCAGCTATATGCCACTTTGCGCCGCGACTTCAGCATCGAGGCCCCGCGCATTGCCGTGCTCGCCCTCAACCCCAACGACAGCGACACCCATCCGGGCAAGGAAGAGCAAGAGATGATAACGCCCGCCATACAGCAGCTCTCAGACGTGGGCGTGTGCGTATTCGGCCCTTATCAGGCAGAGACATTCTTCGGCGACGGCGAGTTCACCAACTTCGACGCCACGCTTGCCATGTATCACGACCAAGGGGTAGCACCGCTGAAAGCCATCAATCCCGATGACAACATACACTACCTCGCGGGACTGCCGCTCGTGAGCACGTCGACCGACATGAATCCGCAATACGCCATTGCGGGGCAAGGCAAGGCCGACGCAAGCGCATTCCGCCACGCCATCTACCAGGCCATCGACAGCTTCAGGATGCGGCGCGAATTCGACGCTCCCTACGCCAACCCCCTGCCAAAACTCTACAAGGAAAAGAAGGACGAGAGCGAGAAAGTGCGCTTCAGCATACCGAAGAAGCACGACAACGCGGCAAAAGAAAAGCAAACGCCAAACGCCCAAGCATAAGGGGTATTCGTGTCTGTGTGAGTAGTTAGCGTATGAGCAAGAAGTACCAGAACGGCTTTTTCATTTTCGGGCTAACGGTGCTTGTCGTAATGATAACCCAGCTCGACTTTGACGAAGTGTGGCAAGGGCTGAAACACGCCGGCTACTGGTTCTTCGCCGTCGTCGCCCTCTGGGCTGTACTGTATGCCTTCAACACCACGTCGTGGTACCTTATAATAAAAGGTGTGTGCCTGCAGACTGCCGGCGACAACAAGCAACCAAAGGTCAACGTGCGGCGACCCGTGCCGTTTGCCTGGCTCTACAAGGTTACCGTTTCGGGCTTCGCGCTCAACTACGCCACTCCCGGCGGCCTGATGGGCGGCGAGCCTTATCGCATAATGGAGCTTGCGCCGAAGATAGGCACCGAACGTGCGTCGTCGTCGGTCATACTCTACGTTATGACCCACATCTTCAGCCACTTCTGGTTCTGGTTCCTCAGCATCTTCCTCTTCCTGTTCACGCAGCGCATGACCTTTGCGCTTGGCCTGTTGCTCACCGTTATCGGAGCTTTCTGCATATTGGGCATCTGGTTTTTCATGTCAGGCTACCGCAAGGGACTCGCCAACCGCATGATGAACCTGCTGCGCCATACGCCATTGGTGAAGAAATGGGCACAGCCGTTCGTTGAACACCATCGGGAGCAACTTGACAATATCGACCGCCAGATAGCCGCCCTGCACAGGCAGAACCCACACATCTTCATCGGTGCTGTGACGCTTGAGCTGGCGTGCCGCATATGCTCGGCGTTGGAGATATATTTCATCCTGCTCGTGCTAATGCCACATGTCAACTATCTCAACTGCATCCTCATCCTCGCCTTCACGAGCCTTTTCGCCAACATGCTGTTCTTCATTCCCCTGCAGCTCGGCGGTCGGGAAGGCGGTTTCCTCATGTCGGTTACAGGACTGGGCATGAGCGCGTCGGCTGGCATCTTCGTCGCCCTCATCGTGCGCCTGCGCGAACTGCTTTGGACTGGCATCGGCCTGCTGCTGATAAAGATGGAGCGACGGAAAGACAAAGTAACGCAGACATAGGGGATAGTTAAAGACACAGTAGCATAGGAAACATAATTCTTTGACATTATGTCCCTTATGTTACTACGTCCTATAGCGAGGCGGCTTTTGGAATAGCCTCATTGTCAATGTATTCATAGCCTTGCCCAAACAGTGAGATGCCGTTGTGGAAACGGCTTCTTGTAACATTGATGGCCAAGTCGGACTTGTCAATGCCTATCCACTGGCGCGACAAAGCTGTAGCCGCTTCCAACGTTGAGCCCGACCCGCAGAAAGGATCCATGACAATGCTCCCAACATTTGACGAAGTCTTGACAATCATCTCTATGAGACCCATGTTCTTTTCGGTAGGATATTTGGGATATTGCGGATCCTTGTAGTCTGTCCACACGTCTTGTACCCGCTTGCCCTCCCGTTCGTCGGCATAGACTTTCTTCCTTGGGTTGCCATTGTCCGACCACTCTATCAAGCCTTCTTTGTCCCATTGCTCCAAGGTCGCCACATCTGTGCGCCAATGCCTGCCTGGCGGGGGCATCATTCCCTTGAAAGGCTTCGACGTGGCCGACTCGCCAGGGGCGTGGATGGGGACAGTGGTGTATCTGCGGCCATCCTTGTCCACTTTGCTGAACAGCCGCTCCATGTCGCCGTCGCTGTAAGGCTCTTTCGGCTCATGCCAAATTGGCTTGTCAGTCTTGGTATAGAAAAGAATCATGTCTTTTATGTTCCCGTAGCCTATGCGCTTGAAGTTCTTCGGGTTACATTTTATGCGCGTAATGTCGTTGCGAAAATTCTCAATGCCAAACACCTCGTCCATCATCACCTTGACATAATGACCTATTTTGTAGTCGGTGTGCAGATAGATGGAGCCTTTTGGCGAGAGCAAATCACGCATGAGCAAAAGGCGTTGCCGCAGGAATTCTATAAAGTCCTTGCCAAGTATCTTGTCGCTATATGCCACATCGCCCCGCGAAGAGTTGCTTATGGTTGACGCGCGGCCATTGGTTATCGTGAACTTGACATTGGTCGCAAACGGCGGATCAGTGTATATCAAGTCCACTTTCCCCACCAACCCTCTTTGGCGGATGAGGTATCGC
This sequence comes from uncultured Prevotella sp., assembly GCA_964616945.1. GTDB lineage: Bacteria > Bacteroidota > Bacteroidia > Bacteroidales > Bacteroidaceae > Prevotella. The sequence continues at coordinate 5,164 of CAZTUD010000162.1, forward strand.
ATTGCCTCCAAATTGTCGCCTTTAATCAACAGATTGTTCATGCCAGAGTGTGTAAGAAATCACGAAGAAGCAAGGCACTCATAATATTGTCCTCACTGTAAATCTCCGTGATGCCATTATACATTTTATTGTTTCCCTTGATATATAGCACGCCATCCAATATTGCGACCCTGATTGCATTAACCCGGCTCTCCACAGTATTGATGGCATCGTTGAATTGCGTCATTTGGTGCCCGCCATAGTCTGTCAGGAACTTTGCCTCGCCGATAACGTAGCTGCCATTGATGCGAGCCAAAAAATCCAAGCCCTTGTCGTGGATGTAGTGCAGCTTCTCAAAAGCAAACTTCTGCATTTCCCTGTCCGAGCCCACACAAATGGCATCTCCTTCTGTAGCGCAAAACTTGTCATATTGCAACAATGGGAAGCCCCATTCAGAGTGTGTGACCCAATACTTGAACATCGGGCCTATCTGCCGGTTTGCTTCCTTGGGTTGGCTGCATTTCTTGTAAAGTTCTGTCAGGCTCATTTGCCGAATGTCGGTAGCCAATCTGTTTACAGTCTTGGGATTGCGCCGTATAGCTCCGTGGTCATGCTTTAGAAAAGCCACATAACTGCTCTTGATGGGGAACAAATCAAGTTTCAGCATATTGGTAATCAAGGCAACATTGTCATGATTGTCATATGCTTCCTCTATTTCTTTCCATATATCCTCATCAATATCCCGTATATTATTGTTCATGGTGGGATAGACACGATAAAGGTCATCCAGATATGAACGTTGCTGGGCGTATTCAATACTTTGCTTTAGGAACCAGTTCATCCTTTTATTTCTTATTCCTTGCAAAGATAAACTTTCTTTCCCAATTAGCAAATGATTTCAGCTTTTTTAAGCCATTAGGCATAAACATAGTGCGTATAATACGTGATTTCACGTAAGATGTCAATGTTTGGGAAAAAATATTCTGCCAAAATTGCAGCCGTTTCGGAAAATATGTGTAATTTTGTCACCTAAATGAATACAACAGAACTGCAACGGATAAAACAGCGGTACAACATCGTCGGCAACAGCGACGGGCTGAACCATGCGCTCGACATAGCACTGCAAGTGGCGCCCACCGACCTCAGCGTGCTCATTGTGGGCGAAAGCGGCGTGGGCAAGGAGATTATACCCCGCGTCATCCACGACAACTCGCCACGCAGACGGGAGAAATATTTCGCCATCAACTGCGGCTCCATACCCGAAGGCACCATTGACAGCGAGCTTTTCGGGCACGAGAAAGGCTCGTACACTGGCGCCGTGGGCGAGGCCGACGGCTACTTCGGTGTCGCCAACAAGGGCACGATATTCCTTGACGAGGTGGGCGAGCTGCCTATGGCGACGCAGGCGCGGTTGTTGCGCGTGCTTGAGACGGGTGAGTATATCCGTGTCGGCGGTCAGGAGATACGCAAGACCGACGTGCGCATAGTGGCGGCGACAAACGTGAACATGAGGAAAGCGATAAGCGAGGGACGCTTCCGCGAAGACCTCTACTACCGCCTCAACACCATACCCATACAGATGCCGCCACTGCGCGACCGCGGCAACGACAT
>CAZTUD010000163.1:0-6741 GCA_964616945.1 uncultured Prevotella sp.
AGGCCCCGTCAATGGGCGGCTACTATTACACTTACGAGAATAACAACCGCTACAGCAACTACGGTCTTGAGTGGACCATCACCCACCGCAACAAGTTCAACCTCGCTGGCAAGCCGTTCCAATACCAGGCAAGTGTCAACATGACCTACGCCAAGAGCAAGTGGTTGCGCTACCCCGACAGCCCCAACTCTCCAGAATACCAAAAGGTGGTTGGCACGTCGGTTGATGCCTATACAGTGTGGATAGCCGACGGACTTTATCGCACGGAAGAAGAGATTGACAATAGCGCATGGTATGGCACAAGGCCAAATCTTGGTGACATAAAATATCGTGATGTCAATGGCGACGGTGTAATAGACTATAAGGATAAAATGCGCGTTGGCCGTTCCAACCGCCCGGAAATAATGATGGGTATCAACCTTGGTGCTTCGTGGAACGGTTTCGACCTTTCGATGCAGTTCACGGGCGGCTTCAAGTTCGATGTCTCACTCCTCGGCACATATTATAATGGTTACGACGACAATACCGTATGGAGTCAAACATTCAAAGAGGGCGCTAACTCTCCATTGTGGCTTGTCAAGAACTCATATAGCGATGTGAACACCAACGCAGAATATCCGCGCATAACGCTTGGTCAAACTGGACATGGCGGCGACAACGGTCTTGCCTCAACATTCTGGATGAAAAACGGCAACTACCTTCGCCTGAAGACTGCACAATTTGGCTATACTCTGCCAAAACCGTGGATGGATGCCATAGGCATCGAGCGCGTGCGCGTCTTCGTGGAAGGCTCCAACCTCTTCACAATCGACTCGCTGCCCACTGGCGTAGACCCAGAGTCGCCGCGCGTAAACAACGGCTACTATCCGCAGCAGCGCACCATCATGGGTGGCATAAACGTAACGTTCTAACGTCATAAGCAAAACATAAAATGAAAACAAGATATATTTTCCTTACTGTGGTGGCGGCAGCTGCACTTTCGTCGTGCAACGACTTCCTCGACATCAGCCCCACCGACAAGGTTACTGACAAGGCAATGTGGAGCAGCGTCAGCAATGGTGAGCTTGCCGTCAATTATTTCTACAACAACATAGGCTCATTCGGCTCATTCGGCCTATACCAGTGTTATGCCGGACTGACAGAAGGCCTTACCGACGAGATGAAATATGGCAACTACAACTACAACTCCCTATGCCTTATTCCTTCCGAGTTCAGCTATGGTGGCTCCGTGCTCACGTCAAATTATGTTGATGTTTACATGGGCGTATGGGGCAGTACCTACACACAGATACGCCGCGTAAACGAGGCTCTTGGCTATCTCCACAACTCAGGCTTCTCAGAGTCTGACACAAAACGTCTTGAAGGCGAGTTGCGCTTCTTCCGCGGACTCTACTACTTCGAGCTGATGAAGCGTTACCATCAAGCAATTATCTATGGTGAGGACCTCAACGAGATAAGCACCGACAAGCCCTTGAACACGGAGGCGGAGGGCTGGCAGTATGTGCTTGACGACCTGACATACGCTGGTGAGAACCTGCCAGTATCAAACAGCGCAACAGGAAGACTGACAAGCGGGGCTGCTTACGGACTGCTTTCACGCGCAATGCTTTATTGCGAAAACTGGGCAGCCGCAAAGAGTGCGGCAGAGAAGGTGTTCGAGATGGGCTATAGCCTTTGCGCCGACTATGCCGATGCTTTCAAGAGTGCTGACAACTCCGAGGCAATTCTTGCTTATCAATACAATGCTGCTGCAGACGTCACCCACGATTTTAATAACTACTATGCCCCACCGACTGACAAAGCCAACGGCATGACTACTACTGGAGGCTATGGCACACCTACACAGGACATGGTAGAGGAGTACGAATACGCATCAGGCGGCCTGCCCGACTGGAGCACTTGGCACAATACCGACGGTACCATGCAGCAACCGCCTTACGACCAGCTTGAGCCACGCTTCCAAGCAACTATCCTTTATAACGGAGCATCATGGCGCGACGACCGCACCATTGAGCCTTACATTGGTGGTGCTGATGGCTGGGCAGAATGGCAGACAGAACCAGCCGTGAGTGGAAGAACAACAACTGGTTACTATCTGCGCAAACTTGTGGATGAAGCGCAAGACTATTCACATGGAAGCGTGCAACCTTGGATTGCCATTCGCTTGGCCGAGATTTACCTCAACTACGCCGAGGCTTGCTACCGTACGGGAGACAACACCACCGCCATGCAATACGTGAACTTGGTCCGCGCACGCGTCGGACTACCTGAAGTAAGCGGACTATCTGGCGACAACCTCATGGCTGTCATCCGCCACGAGCGCAAGGTGGAACTTGCCTACGAAGGACAATACTATTGGGACATGCGCCGCTGGGGTCTTTCCACAACCGCATTCACTGGCACACGCCGCCACGGTCTCAAGATTGAGGCTATGGGTGGAAGCTATCGCTACACTTACGTTGAGTGTGACCGCGAGAACATGAACTATCCCTCCAAGCTCAACCGTCTGCCCATACCACAGGACGAGCTTAACAACAACAAGGACATTGAGCAGTTTACAGAGTGGAAGTAAATTTGCCCATTAAAAGTTTAAAAAGAAAACACAATGAAAAAGACAAAAGCCATATACCTTTGCGCTCCACTTGCCGCGCTCCTCTTCCTTGGCTCATGTGCCGACGAGGAGCATGTGGCTCCTACAGCGCAACGTGCAGGCATTACAAGCCTCACCGCCACATTTACTTCGGGCGAATACAGGGATAAGGTGGTACCGTCATACGACTTCACGTCGGATGGCACCACATGGACCATTCCTTCCGACTACTCAAGCACCGACCTTGTAATTCCAATTCCTTACTACTACCCAGAGGAGAGCGACATAACGATGGCGGAAAGCATGAAAGCCATGAAGGTTTCCGCCTCATTGGAGCCAAACTGCTTCATTTCGCCAAGCCTTGAAACCATACTTGACTTGACAAAGAAGAACGAGTTTGTCTATACAGACCCTTACGGCGCACAGACACCGATTACAATCTCTGGTGAACTGACGCGTTCACCAAAGTGTGCCATAAAGTCGATAACGATACAGCCAGGCGACCTCGGCGGCATAATCGACGAGACATCGAAGACTGTTTCTGTGGTAACGGCTGACGACCTTTCGGAGGCTACGGCAGAAGTTGTGCTTGACGCGCACGCCACAATATCACCCGACCCGTCGGTGCCACACGACATGAACGACGGTTTCACATTCACCGTTACAGCCGACAACGGAACCAGCAAGGCTGAATATAAAGTTGTCAAGCAGGTGCCTGCCAAGGTTGACAACGGCTATGCTACAGGCAGTGAGACCGACCTTTTCAACCTTGACATGACGACGCTTGGAGTTACTAATCCAGACGCAACTCACCCGACGCTTGCAGCCACTGGCGCATACGTCATCTTGAACCTTGGCGACGGCTCGGCTCCGCAGTATTTCCGCAAGGCCACCGGCACGCGCATGGGCACAATCAATATGGGTTCGGCAAGCGCAACGGGCGCAATCACGAGCGACAATGCGGATAACGTGCTTATCTGCAATTTCGCCACCACTGGGCAGACACTCAATATCTACAAGACCAATGACGTTACCAAGGCTCCTGAGCTGCTCATCTCCTATCCCAACAACCTTGGTGTTGACATAGGTGGTCGTCTGCATGTGCAAGGCGATGTGAACGGCAATGCTGTCATCACGGCAACTCCGTACAGCTGCAGCAACGCCATCCGCTGGATTGTTACCAACGGTGTGGTTGGACAACCTACCAACTGCTTACTTAATGGAGTACCGTTCTGGGGCGGACAGGATGATGCGGCAAAAGTTTGTGCTGTTGACGATGCTGGACAACTCGGTGCTGTGGTTGACTTCTACAATGGTGGCGACTGCCAGATGTACTACACGCCAGACTGGGGAACCTCAGTTTACAGCCTCCTTCAGAACACCAGCGGCAACGCTTGGGGTGAGAACACTGGAGCCATTGACGTGCGTCCGTTCAACGGAAGCCGCTACCTGTTGCTCTACAACATGGGCTACTGGCCAAGTTGGGGTCTCGGCGGCAACGTCTATCTCTACGACGCAAGCAACCCGGCAACAATGACGGGCGACATAAGAAGCTCAGCAGCCCTGAAGTATAGCTGGTCAACAGGCATGCAAGGCTCTGCAGCCGGAGACGGTCGTTATGCCGACGTGCTGCTCGCTCCGTCGTCAGACGGTTACTTCCTCTACATCTTCTGGTGCTCCAACACTCACCTGACGTTCGGCGGCGCACAAGTTGACTGTATCGCAAGATAAGGATGAAAACTACGCAACCGCCTGTCAATTATGCCATAAAAGGCAGGCGGCTGCTATTGCAAAGCTCATTAAAAAAGTGAAAGTTTCAACAAAACAAAACTTCTATAAAATGAAAACAAACAATTTAAGATACGCATTCCTCCTTGCGGCAAGCGCAATGCTCCTGACGGGCTTCTCGGCTTGCGGCGAGGACCACATGGACGTGCTTGCCAACTGGACATGGGACGACAGCGACACAGCCAAAGTTGACCCGACTCCAGAGCCTACGCCACAGGACAAATATGAGACCGCCGGGTGGACAAACGTGTCAACCAACTACAGCGGTCTGCCCTCCTACATAACGATTTACAACCGCACCACCACCACCGATGGCAGCGCGGCAAAGGCATACATCGCCGTGGCTGACATGAGTCAGGCGACATTTGAGGTTTCAGGCGACATACATTGGAACAACGCAGCGGGAGGTAACGGCAACGAGACGCTTTACACACCGTCAGAATTCTATGCCAACAATGGCAACCCAGCTGTGGTAATCAACGGTGGACTGTTCTTTGGTGCGGATTACAAAGTTAGCGATGACGAAACTGCCACTTTCTACTATTCGCAGAGCGGCTGCTACCACAACAGCGTGCTTTTGAGCCCCAACCAGAACTACTGGTCGGAGAATTGGGTTGACTTTTGGTATCCTACCATCGGCTTCTTCTTCCTTGGCGCCGACAACCTTTTCCACGCCACATGGACCTACTATTCTTCTGGTGACGGCAACGATTATGCGTACGCCGACGTGAAGAAAATAAATAAGGAAACTCCTGAGACTGCCGCTGACGCACCCAACGCCACGCAGCCATCTACAGGCATGATTCTCAACGACGGCTCGACCGTGAAGGAAGGCATCGGCGGCGTGGGCGTACTCATCCACGACGGCGTGATACGCAACACGTGGGCCGACGAGATGCTCGATGTCTCAGCCGACAGCAACCAGCCGCGCACTGCCGTTGGCTACGCCAAGGACGACAACAAGCTCGTGTTCTTCGTGTGCGAAGGCCGCCAAATGACAGATGGCGTTGCCGGCATGACGACCGCCGAGGTTGCCAACCTGTTGACAGCCATCGGCTGCACCGAGGCACTGAACCTCGACGGCGGCGGCTCGTCGCAGATGCTCATCATGGGCAAGGAAACCATCAAGGGTTCCGACGGACAGCAGCGTTCCGTCATCGATGCTTGCTTCATAAAATAAGGTTGTAACGTAATAATGAGAATAAGCAACTTTATCGGCATTGCCGCCCTCGCCGTGTCGTGCGCGTTCGCGTTCACGGCATGTGGGGGCGACAATGACAATAACACCACGCCTGACACTCCCGAAAAGCCCGACACCACGGTTGTCAACCCCACCGATCCGACGACAAGCACAAAGCCGAAGTACATCTGGATTGACGCTGCAGCCAACTTCTACAGGTTCGCCAACAGCAAGGACAACATTGCCGAGGACTTGAAGAAAGTCGCTGACGCGGGCTTCACCGACATTGTAGTTGACGTGCGCCCGACAATGGGCGACGTGCTGTTCAATACTTCGGTTGTTGACCAAGTTAAGAGGCTTGACTACTGGGAAGGCTCCAACTACAAATACTTTGAGCGCACCGCCACTTGGGACTACCTGCAGGCTTTCATCGACGAGGGGCACAAGCTCGGACTCAAAGTAAACGCCGCTATCAACACGTTTGTCGGCGGCAACCTCTACCCATACGGACTTGGCGAACAGGGCATGGTGTTCCGCGACGCTACGAAGCGCGACTGGGTGACGACGCTCAACCTGGAGCGCGGACTGGTGAACGAGATGGACCTTACCTCCACCGACCCGACCAACAGTGAATACTATGGCACGAAGTTTCTCAACCCGTGCAACGACGACGTGCAGACTTTCCTGCTTCGCCTCTTGCGCGACCTCGCCGCCAACTATTCGTCGCTCGACGGCATCTTCCTCGACCGCTGCCGCTTCGACGACCTGAAATCGGACTTCTCGGAGACTACACGCTCCAAGTTCTTCAGTTACCTAACAGAAAAAGGCATCTCCACTACGTCAATAAAGTGGCCTGATGACGTTGCCACGCCGGGCATGAGCTTGGCAAGCAGCTCTGTGCCACGATACTTCAAGGACTTTCTCGCCTTCCGCGCGAAGACCATCTACGACTTCGTGACCAAGGCTGCCGCAACGGTCCACGGAGCCAACAGCAAGATAAGGTTCGGTTGCTATGTGGGCGCATGGTACTCGACCTACTACACCAACGGCGTGAACTGGGCGAGCCGCAACTACAACGCCGCGCAAGACTATCCGCAATGGGCAAACAGCGACTACAAGAAGTACGGCTACGCCGAACAAGTAGACTTCCTGCTGCTTGGCTGCTATGCGGCGACAACTGCCG
>CAZTUD010000164.1:0-6697 GCA_964616945.1 uncultured Prevotella sp.
ATCGATAAGCTGGAACACCTGCTTCGACTGTACGTCTGTCAGCGACTCACGCGTCTGGTTGCAAGTGAGGTTGAGCTTGCGCAGCGGATCCTGCCTGGTGTTGAAGTTCTCAAGTTCGGCATCGAAAGCCTGATAGCCCTCCACGGCATTCTTGTATGTGAAATAAGACAACTGGAACATTGGCAGGAAAGCTATCTCCACGTCGCGGTTCTGTATCGAGCCGCGTATGCCACCACTGTAGTCGTGCTCCACTTTCGGTTTGTCCTCCACCACGATGTCGTTGTACTTGTTCATGTCTATTTCCGAACGCTTGCGCACCTCGTTCAGCTTCGCCTTGCTCCACCGCTGCTGCACACCGATATGCTTGTCCATCTGTGCTTTGAATATTCGGAACTCGTCCATCTCCGCCTGGTTTCTCATGCCAAGCCGTCGATAGCAGCTGGCACGTGCGGCAAGTCCAGTCCAAAAGTTGGGGAACTGGTTGATGACTGTTGTATAGTCGCGTATGGCGGCGCGCAAGTTGCCTATGCGGTCGTTGAGCAAAGCACGGTTGTAAATGGCCATGAAGTTCTGCGGCTCCATCTGTACGACGAAGTCGAAGTCTTCCACGGCACGGTTGTCGTCGCCGAGCTGCACACGCAGCAAACCTCTGTTGTAATGGGCAAGGAAATTCTTCGGGTCAAGGTCGATAGCCATGTCGTAATCAGCCATTGCGCCACGCAGGTTGTTGATGTTGAGCCTTGCCAACGCGCGGTTCACATAGTAGCTTGCTGTCTTTGGCCGCAAGTGTATTGTCTTGCTGAGGCATGAGTCGGCAGTGCGCCACTGTCTGCGGTTAAGGGCGATGTACGAGCGCGTTGCCCATGCGTCAGCATTGTATGGGTCGATGTCTAAGCTTTGGCTAAGCCATTTGTCGGCTTGCGTGGTATCTTGCTTTTCAAGATAAATCTCAGCTTTCAGTGAATATGCGGTGGCTATCTTCGACCATCTTTTGATGATGGTGTCGGCATCAAGGAGAGCTTGGTCGTAGTCTTGTACATTGATGCGGCAAATGGCCCTGTTGACCCAAAAGCTTGACACTGACGGATTTAGGTGTATAGCCTTGTTGTAGTCGGTGATGGCATCCTGATATTTTTCCTGACGTATGCGCGATATGGCTCTCAAGTCAAAAATCTGCTCTATGTATGGGTTGAGGTCTATTGCCTTTGATGCGTCGCTCTCGGAGCCTATATAGTCATCAAGGTAATATTTTGCCACGGCACGGTCGTACCACGGAAGCCAAAGATAGGGTTTCAAGGCCAGCACCTTGTTAAAATACTGTATGGAAAGTACATAGTCCTCATAATGCAATGCCACCTCGCCGTTCATAATCAAGCGGTCGACATTGTATTGGGCATGGGCAGAAAACGGAAAGAAGACCAATAAAAGCATAAGCTTCCCCCACCCTCTCCAAATATGGGGAAGCACGTTATAGAATTTACAACTCCTTTTATCAATCATCTTTGCTCATCAAGTTTATTTGCGCACAGGCTTTGTGCGGTAGTTTGCCTTGAACTTACCCTGGGCTATGGCACGTAACTTGTTGCGTATCATCTGCTTGCGGAAAGGCGACAGGCGGTCGACATACATCACGCCATCAAGGTGGTCAAACTCATGCTGCATGACACGTGCCAAGTAGCCATCAACCCACTCGTCGTGTGGGTTGAGGTCATCGTCAAGATAGGTCACATGAACGCGTGCCGGACGCTTTACATCCTCGCTCAATCCTGGTATTGACAGGCAACCTTCCTCCATGTTGACTTTCTCCGCCTTGGGGTCAGCCTCAACCACATGCCCGTTGATGAAAGCATGTCTGAAACCTGCGTATTCGGGGTATTCGTCCTTTAGGAGGTCAAGGTCGATTACCACCACGCGAATGCTTTTGCCAACCTGCGGCGCGGCAAGTCCCACTCCTGATGATGCCGATAGTGTCTCAAACATGTCGTCCACAAATTGTTTCAAGTCGGGATAGTCGGTGGGAATGTCCTGCGCCACCTTTCGCAGCACTGGTTGTCCGTATGTATAAATAGGTAATATCATTTCTTTGAGTTCATGTAATCCTGAAGAATGATGGTGGCACTCACCTCGTCCACCAGTCCTTTGTTGTCGCGCCTTGTCTTTTTCTTTACTCCCCCATCTATTATGGCTCTGTGGGCAAGGACAGAAGTAAAGCGTTCGTCGTAGTACTCGACGGGGATGGCGGGGTTGACCTTACGCCAACGGTTGACAAAGTTCTCAACCCTTGCCAAGTTTTCAGACGGCAAGCCATTGGGTTGCATAGGCTTGCCAACTACTATACATTCAACCTCCTCATGCTGTATATATTGCATGAGGAAGTCGAACAGATTTTTTGTCTCAATCGTTGTAAGCCCGTTGGCAATAAGCTGCAACGGGTCGGTGACTGCCAAACCCGTGCGCTTCTTGCCATAGTCTATGGAAAGAATTCTTGCCAATGTTTCCTTCCTACAGCATCATCATTTCTTGTAGAGCAGCCATGCGTCGCTGTTCTTGTTGAACTTGCTGCCCCGTATGGCGTCGCGACTTTGCACAGCCTGACTCTTGTCTGTGTATGTGCCAGAAATGACACGATACATGTTCACGCCTGAGTTATATGCAATTTGAGCGTCGTAGCCAGCTTGCTTCAACAAGTTTTGCAGACCCACGGCATTCGACTTCAAGCCGAATGAGCCCACCACTACGCTATACTGCTGCAATCCGCTGCCGTCTATGACGGTTACGTCCTCTTGGCGCACGGGAGTGTTGTCTGCGTTTGTAACGGTTGTTTGGTCAGCCTGCTTGGTCACCAAAGGCGTAACAGTTGCAGCTGGTTGCTCAGCCTGGGCGGTGGTGGTGCGATTTTCCTCTTGCGCCTTCGCCTTTTCGTATGCCTTTTTATAAGCACTCTCCTTCTGTGCTCCACAACTTGTAAAAGCGAATGCCACGCAAAGGGCCGCGCCCAAAACCATAAATTTCTTCATGCTTCTTACTTGTAAGTATTAATAAGATGTTAATGTTGTTCTTGTCATAGGGGCTTCCCCCTTTTGATTTGCGAAATTACAAAAATATCCACAATAAGCCACTTAAAGGCCGCATAAAGTTTGTTAAATGAGAGAAATGCACGTTTTTTAACACAAAAAACCTACTATTCTCGTTCTTAATTTCTATTTTTGCAATGTAAAATTGAACTATTAAAAGAAAGGCTTAAATTATGAAGACATTTGGTTACATTGCAACTTTTTTGGGCGGTGCCATAGCGGGAGCTGCCATTGGTTTGCTGCTTGCTCCAGAGAAGGGAGCTGACACGCGTACTAAAATCTCTGGTGTTGTTGACGATTTCTGCAAAAAACACGACATAAAGCTGAACCGCAGCGATGCCGATGACCTGGTCGACGGCATCAAGGAGGCAGTTGACGGAGAGATTGCATAAAGAAAATTGGAGTTGGGGAACAGGGGTTCTGTGTGGCGCTTCCATCCTTGCTATGTCAATACCTGTTTCCCAACGCTATGCACCTTAACTGGCACAATATGTTTTCGAACAACAAGAACATAGAGACCATCGGTCAGTTGGTTGAAACCCTTAAACATTACATAGGGCTTCAGAAGGAGTATGTGCAACTGTCAGCGGTGGAAAAGACTGTAAAGGTGTTGACCGCTGTGGGCGTAACGGCCATTGTATGTCTGCTGCTGATGTTTATCTTGACGTTCCTCAGTTTTGCGATGGCGTTTGCAATGGGGCCAATAGTGGGACAGGTGGCGGCTTTCGCCATCGTGGCAGGTGTTTATCTTGTTGCCCTGTTGCTCGTCCTTATATTCAGGAAACAGTGGATAGAGAAACCATTGGTACGTTTCCTTGCGGGACTGTTGTTGAGTTGACCTCCAGAGATAAAAATCAATTTAGGACATGACAGAAAGTTATTCTACCCCAGCAACCTACAGCACGTTGGAAGAAATTCGTATGCGTAGGGCTTTGCTGCTGAAAGACATACAAAAAGACAGCGACCGAATTGACCATCAGTGGCACTCGCTTTTCCACAGGCCACAGGGCATATCAAAATCTGCCACTCCGTCCAAACGCATCAGCAGCTTTATGAATATTGGGGCTGGTTTTCTCGACGGCGTGCTGCTTGCATGGAAACTATACCGCAAGTTCAAGAAATAGAAACCCTTTGGAACGTGCCACGGTTTCACACAATGTTTACTTCAGGCTTGATGTCAAGCCCGAATTTGTTTTTTACATCTTGTTGTATGGCGTGCATGAGGGCGACTATGTCCTTGCCTGTAGCTCCACCTCGGTTGACGAGTATAAGTGCCTGCTTGTCGTAAACGCCAGCCTTGCCCAGCGACCGACCTTTCCATCCACACTTGTCAATCATCCAACCGGCAGGAATTTTATAGGCAGTCTTGTTTGAGCCGTTCCCCATATTTACCTCAAAATAGCGCAAGTCGGGATGTTCTCGTTTCAAGCGTTGGAATGTGGACTCGTCAACAATGGGGTTCATAAAAAAGCTGCCTGCATTGCCGGTTTCTTTGGGGTCGGGCAACTTGGATTGCCTTATGTCAATAATGGCATTGCGCAACTGAGCGGCCGTCAGCTTGCTCTCATCCATTTTCAACTCCTCAAGGTGCTTGTGTATATTGCCATAGTCAAGCTCTGGCTTGAAATCACGTGAAAGCCGATATGTAACGTATGTTATGACATACTTATTCTTCCATTCATGCTTGAAGCGACTGTCGCGATAGGCATACTGGCAAGCATCTGGGCTTATTTTCACAACACGCCCCGTGGCAATCTCCACTGCCTCCACTTCCGCCAACACATCTTTTATCTCAGCTCCGTATGCGCCAATATTCTGGACAGCCGAAGCCCCGCATTCGCCAGGTATAAGGCTGAGGTTCTCCAAGCCGTGATAGCCGTGCCGAACTGCATAGTCAACAACATCATCAAACGTAGTACCTGCCCAACACCGCAAGCTTGGGACGTTGTCATCATACGACATCATCACGGAGATGTCAAAACGTTGGACAGGAGTAACCACCTTGCCATGATAGTCGCTTGTCAACAAAAGGTTGCTGCCACCGCCGAGCAACAAATAAGGCTTGCCGCCACATTTGCGCAATTCGTTGGCAATGTCCACGGCATCAGCCTCGCTCTCATATATTATATACTCGTCACATTTTTGGTCAATGCCAAATGTGTTGTGGTGTAGCAGTGAATAATCTGTAAACTTTTGCATCTTGTCGCCAAAACATCAACTATTAAACTTGACCAATTTCCAATGTTCTCCGATACGCTTGAAAGTCATCTCTATCTCCAAGCCGTTGGCAATGCCACGAATGACAAAAATCTTTTTGTTCGTTTCCGTGTATTTCTGTCCGTAGATTATGTTGTAGATGTTTCCTTTTGGTATCAGCCCTGGCTTGAAGTCGGGCCATTGCTGTGGCATCATAATGCCGTTGATGGAGGAGAAGTCGTCGTTCGGGTCGGGAGCCGTAAACTCAACCTCGTCAGCCATACTTTCTATTTGGAAAACAGAATCGCGGGCAAAACGTTCATAGAAATGCAGAAAGTCGGCGTTCTTGTTCTTGAACATGGGCTTGTAGTTTATCGATTCCATCATCCATAGCCCATTGACACGATTGAACATGAATTGCTGCACCATTTCCTTGTCAAAGAATATCTTCTCTATTATGACATGGCTCACTGCAGTGTCTTTCACCAAATTCATCTGCCGCTCATTGTCAAATATCAAGGTGTAATACTCCTGGCGCATGAAGAAATGCTCCATATGCCACTGCCTTCCCTTTATTTCTTTCACCAGTCTGCCGTTGCGGTAAACTTTTAAGGGAAAGACTATGCGGTTGCGCTGCAACTTGCGGTTTGCGGCAAAGTTGAACACGAAGTCGTCGAAAAGCTCGTCAGCCGCCTTGGGCATGGGTGATGAGGCTATAATCTCTTCGGAGGAGTCGGTTGCCGATGTGTCCACAACGATGGAATCAACCAACGTTGTATCGACAACCTGCGACTTTTTGTCATTGCAGCCTGTAGGCACTACGATTGCCGTCAAAAAAAGCAATGAGAGAACCAAAAATATCGTCTTCCTCATAACACACGTATTATCGGACGCAAAATTACTCATTATTTTTCACATACACTTCAATTTATCCAATAAAATTAGTAACTTTGCACCGTTAAAAACAAAAATTTTCGGACTATGTTATTAGACAAGATAGACGAACTTTTAAAGGAAGTGTCAAACCTCTCCGCCAAGAACGCCGAGGATGTGGAACAACTCAGACTGAAGTATCTCAGCAAGAAAGGAGAAATCAATGGACTCATGGCAGAGTTCCGCACAGTCGCCAAGGATCAGAAGAAAACGCTGGGCATAAAGCTCAACGAACTGAAAAAGAATGCGACAGAAAAGATAAACCAGTTGCGCGAAGAAGTTGAAACGACCGAGACTGACGGTGTGAGCCTTGACCTCACACGCACTGCTTATCCGATAGGCCTCGGGACGCGGCATCCACTGTCCATAGTCAAAAACGAAATCATAGAGATTTTCCAACGCATGGGTTTCACACTCTATCACGGGCCAGAGATTGACGACGACAAGCACGTGTTTACGATGTTGAACTTTGCCGCCGACCATCCGGCACGCGA
>CAZTUD010000165.1:0-6583 GCA_964616945.1 uncultured Prevotella sp.
CCTCAAGGATGAACATGTAGCGGTAGCTCTGGTTGTTGTTGTTGATGCCCGGGTTCACGAGCCCGGCATTGTAGAAGATGGAATAGTGGTTGTTGTCGATGACCTGTTTGGCGGCGTTCTTTGCGATTGTTAGTAGAGAAGTGGAGCGGGAAGTGTTGTTGCCGTTGCCGTCGTGGAACTTCTGCCACGTGCCTTCGTAGAGTGCCACGCGTGAGAGCATGGCGTAGGCTGCGTCCTTGCAGAGACGGCCTTCCTCGGAGGCAGTCGAGGGAAGAAGTTCTGCTGCCTGTTGCAGGTCGCTGACGCACTGGTCGATGATTTCGCCACGGTCGTTGCGTGTGCCATAGAGCTCACCGTTGTCGATGTCGAGAGGCTCGGTAACGAGCTGTGCGTCGCCATAGATTTGTACAAGCTCGAAGTAGAGATAAGCGCGGAACCAGTAAGCCTCGCCCATTGGTGTGGCGATGGAGGCCTTGTCGCTGAAGTCCTGAGCCTTGCTCAGAAGGAGGTTGGTGTAGTAGATGCGCTTATATAAAGATGTGAAATTGCCATCTTTGGCAGGGATGGAGTTGGTGCCCTGACTGTAGGTGTTGATGCTGCTTGTGGCAACGAGGTCGGAGCGATAGTCGCTGTGTACTCCGTCGGAGACACCGTTCTGGTAGTTGGTGCTGCTGTAGAAGTCGCGCAGGTAGCTGTAGAACTGGTTGGCGAAGAGCTGGAAGTTGTCTGCCTTGTTCCAGACGAGGTTGTCGCCGAGTGAGTCCTTCGGGTCGAGGTTCATGCAGGAAGACAGGAGCCCCATTGTTATGATCGTTGTGATAGCAACGATAGTATTATATAGTTTAAAGCGTTTCATTGTTTTTCTTTTTTCATTATGATTCTTCGTTCTTCACTTTTCACCCTTCACTTAAAAGGTTACGTTGAGGCCGAAGGTGAAGTTGCGTGTGAACGGGTAGAGTGAGGTACCGCTATTGGAAATCTTTGACTCAGGGTCCCAACCGTCCTTAATCTTCGTTGTCTCCCAAAGGTCGGCGCCGGTGAAATAGACGTGGAGGTTGTCGATGAAGTGTGTGGCTGTCATCCACTTCTTTGGGAATGTGTAGCCCACGGTGATGTTCTTCAGGCGGAGGTAGCGTGCGTCTTGTGCCGTGAGGCTGCTCGCCTGGTAGTTGTACAGGTTGATGTTGGAATCATTGGTGTAAGGTGCGTAGTAAGCATCGGGATTGTCCACCGACCATACGTTGCCTATGGATGACCGCAGGTTGTTCTGATAAAGTCCACGGTAAGGAACCTGCCAGTTGGTGGTGTTGCCACGGTAGACGAAGCGATTGCCAGCTCCCTGGAATGTAATGCTGACATCAAGTCCTTTCCATGAAGCGCCGAGGTTGAACGAGTAGGAAATCTCGGGATCGCTGCTGCCGAGGAAGATGAGGTCGTTCTCGTCGAGCACGCCGTCGCCGTTCTCGTCGCAATACATGTTGTCGCCCACGCGCAGGTTGCTCGGCATTCCGATGGAGTTGTTGGGATAGTATTTTGCGAGATAAGCCTGACGCTGCTGCTCATTCTGTATCTTGCCGCCATAGCGGAGGCCGAAGAGTGAGCGGAGACCGTAGCCGACGTAGTTGCTGTGGTAGCCCGACGACTTCACCGTGGTGCCCTCATACTCGGTGAGCTTGTTGCGGGCGAAAGTCAGTGTGCCGCCAGCGGTGATGTCCACCTGTCCAATCTTTCCGTTGTAGGTTGCCTGGCCTTCCCAGCCGTAGTCCTTGAACTTGCCCTTGTTTGCCGACGGTGCGCTGTCGCCGAGCGTAGCGGGCAGTGTTACGGAGACGAGCATGTTGTTGTTGCGCTTCTGGAAATATTCCACAGTGCCGTTCAATCGGTGTCCCTTGGCAAGGTTGAAGCCGAAGTCGAGGGCGAGGTTGTAGTTCTTTATGCGTTCCCACGAGCGTGTCTTCGAGGCGAAAGTGCCATTGGTGGTGATGGTGGAGGCAAGCCCCGAGCCGAGGTATGCGCCGGTATTGGAATGAACCTGATAGAGCTGCACGCCATCGTAGTTGCCGATGCCGCTCTGGTTGCCCACCTCTGCGTAGCTGCCACGGAGCTTGAGGTTGCTAATCCAGTTGATGCCTTTCATCCAAGTCTCCTCGTTTATTCTCCAACCTGCGCTCACTCCCCAGAAGAAAGCCCAGCGATTCTCTGGCAGGAACTTTGAACTGCCGTCGTAGCGTCCGTTGAACTCAAGGAGGTAGCGGCTCTTGTAGTCGTAGTTGGCACGTCCGAAGAACGAGAGGATGGAGTTTTGGTAGCGTGAGGGATTGTAAAGGGTAACGTCGCCAGTGCCGTTGACAATCTCCAGGCCGTCTTGTATGTTGGTTGCCTTGACACCAAAGTAGGTGTAGTCCTTGAACTCGTACTGCGAGCCGAGTGTGAGCGACGTATTGTGGTCGCCAAACTGCTTGTGGCCGTTGACATAGCCGGAAACAGAGTAGAAGTCGGTGCGCGAGCTGGTCTGGGTGTAGGATGACTTGTCCTGCACGGGATCCACAAGCGTTTGCCTTTCGCCTGTTCCATTATAATATGTGTCGCGGCTTGCCGTGGAGGTGTTGTAGCCCAGGTTCACGTTTGCCGACAGCCAGTCGGTGATGGTGTAGTCGAGGGTCTCGCTAATGTTGATGGCACTGACCTTGAGCTTGTTGTCGCCGCCTTCCTCGACCTTTGCCACTGGCGAGCCCCATGTGCCCCAGGCGTAGGCCTTGCCGTTGAGCGCCGCCATAGGCAGGCCAGGCTGCGGGAGTGATGTTGTCAGTGCGCTGCTGAGGTCGGTCGGAGCCACTTGGTCTTGGCGGCTGTAGGCGATGCTTGAAGTGAGCTTGAGGTTCTTTGTAAGGTTCCATGTGTCGTTGACACGGAAGTTGTAGCGGCGGTTGTTGTTGTCGCCATACTGGAGCGTCGAGCCGTCGTAGTTGTAAGCCAATGATATGCGGAAGGAGTTCTTGTCGGAACCGCCAGACAAGCTCAGCCCGTGCTCCTGGCTGATGGCGTTGCCGAAGAGGCCGCCAAGCCAATCAACATCGGCGAAAACGAAGTCGGCGACATCGGTAAAGGCTGCAGAGCCGAAGGGGTTGGCGCTTGTGCTGAGGTCGATATACCTTCCACGATATTGCTTCGCGAGCTGTGCGTAGGTGTACCACACGCTGCTGGTGTTGTTGTCGTTCTCAAGCGTCTGCATCAGCCCGTCAGCCCATTCGTCGATATTCATCGTCTCCGGCTGCAGGCCAGGGGTCTTGAGTGTCAGCGAGCCGCTGTAGTCAACTTTCACCTTGCCTTCCTTGCCTTTCTTGGTGGTGATGATGACCACGCCGCCGGCGGCACGGCTACCGTAGATGGCGGCAGAGCCGTCCTTGAGGAAGTTGATACTCTCAATATCGTTGCTGTTGAGGTTGCGCATCTCGCTTACCGAGTTTGCCGCCACGCCGTCGATGATGACCAGCGGCTCGGTGGAGTTGGCTGAGACGCTGCCACGCAGGTTCATCGACCAACTCTCATCACCAGGGGCGGAAGAGGAACGGGTGATGATAACTCCGGGCACTGAGCCTTGCAATGCCTCAAGCGGCGAGGCGAGGCTGCCCTTTTGCTCGAATGCCTTGCTATCCACCACTGCGACGGCACCTGTCAGCGACTCTTTCTTCTGTGTGCCGTAACCCACGACGACAACCTCCTGTAGTGTGGCGTCGTCGGGAGCCATTTTCACGTTGAGTGTTGAGCCGCTGACGGTGATGGTCTGGTCGGCATAGCCGATATAAGAGAACTTTAGTTTTGCGCCCTTGGGAGCGTTGACGGTAAAGTTGCCATCGATGTCGGTAATGGTTCCACCGGTCTGGCCGACTATCTGTACGGTCACGCCGATAAGAGGCTCGCCGTTCTCATCTACGACGGTGCCTTTGACAGATTGCTGCTGAGCCACGACAGGTGCAGCCATTGCCATTGTAGTGGCTGCGAATCCTGAGAGGGATAGAAGCATACTGAGTGTGATTAGGTTCTTTCTCATGATTATTATGTTGATGTTATTGTTTTCGTTTAAATTACATCGCTGCCTTTAATTTTGCGCGGACTTCCTTTGTGGAGTTATAGATATGTGCCTCTACCGTGCGCTTGCTGAGGTTTAGCTTGTCGGCTATCTCCTGTGCGGTAAGCTCCTCATGACGGTACATCTTATATACCTGCGCACGCTTCTTGGCCATATTGCCAAGGATGTGGTTCTCCATCGAAGCTATCTCGTCATGAGCAATCTTGCTGCTGACAGAGAAGTCGTCATAGAGCGAGAGACTCTGTCGGAGGCTCTTCTCCTGCTGACGAACGAAAGCCTTGTGGCGAGCATCGTCTATAATCATGCGCTTTGCCATGACGAAGACGAGGTTGCGGGCTGTATCCTCGGAGATAACGTCGAGCGACATCATCTTTATATAAAGGTCTTGCAACATATCTTCAGCTGCCATCTCGTCATGAGTGTAACTCATAAAATAATGCAGGAGGTTGTCATAGCAACTTTTGTATGTGGAGGCTATGACCTCGTAGTTCTGGGTTTGGATGGAGTTTTCCATATCTTTGCGTTTTCTTGATTTGCGATTGGTTTTACTTTTGATGTTGCAAAGTTATGAAAAAGATAAATACGTAAAATCAAAAAGCCTTTAAACTCTTGCCAACTCCTTTAGTTTCGTGTCCGTTTGGTTTAAGTAGTTGAAATTCAATAGGTTAAGTTTTTGTCCATCTGATTTAGACAAACCGTTCTTATTCCTTATATCGAGTAATCGTAACAATTAAATACCAATTTTTACCTAATTTTTTCGATTATTGACGAAAATATGCGGGAATTGTGTTATCTTTGCCAAACAAAAAACATCACTATGACTACACGACAACTTCCAAACAACAATGAAAACGCCAAGATCCATTTCGCAGTTTTGGCTATGGGCGCTGCCGCCAACAGGATGAAGACAACCCCTACTGACGTTTACAGAAGATTGAAAAAGTATGATTTGATAAACAAATTGCTTTTTGGTTGTTATGACGTGCTTCATGCAGAAAGCATCGACGGAGTTGTGTGGAACGTGGAGGAAGCACTTAAAAACAGGGAGTCATGAAAGTTTATCATGGATTATTCACAGAAGTAAGAGAACCTCTGGTAGCTGTAGGTAGAAGGTCTCTTGATTTCGGACAGGGATTCTATGTTACTAAAATACAAGCTCAAGCTACAAAGTGGGCTAAAAGAGTCTGCATAATAAGGAATTTGAACACGCCAACCCTTAATGTATTCGAGCTAAATGAAGTTGCTATTCAAGTAAAGGGCTTCAAAATATTGAACATAACAGAATATAATAAAGAATGGCTTGACTTTATCGTAGCTTGCAGACGAGGTGAAGAACTTTGGAAAGACTACGATATAATTGAGGCTGTGTAGCAAATGACCAAGTCATTGATATAGAGGAAGATTATTATTCAGGAAGAATCACTGTGGAACAGGCCTTGGGGCTGTTACGTTTTGCCAAACCAACTAATCAAACATGTATACATAGGCAAGAAATAGTGGACAAATACTTGAAATTCTTGAATTCTATAAAGTTATAATTTATATGCGTGACCAAGTATTGTGGCGAAAGACAGCCAGAATAATAGAAATGATAAGAGACCGCCTTGGTGTATCAACTGATAAGGCTATAGACCTGTTTTATAATTCCCGAACCTTTTCCCTTCTCAACAATCAGGAAAGTGGGATGAATCTCATGAGTGACCAATACATCTTTGAAGATTTCTGCATGGAAATGGATAGATAGTCGGTTGTGTTACACAAGATTGTGTGACCTACAACAATTTTCACAAAATGCCATTACAGCAATGCATAATGCCATTATAGCGACGTATAATGGCATTATGGTGTTCTTGAAACTTATTTCAGGTCAGAGAACCTTTCCGCTGTATTTCTTGTACTTCTTCGCCATCGTCTTGTCTGCTGGAATCAGATGTATTGCGGCTCCGCCACGGGGCTTGAGGTTGAACTTCATAATCTGCTTGCTATTGACAAGGACGTATGAGCAACGCACGTGGGTGGCTGTATTTACGTCATCATCGTCAGTATAGACTTGTGCGAGGTATGTCTTGCCTTTGTCGAGGAACGAGAGGTTGACCGACTGCTGCGACGCATCGTTGTTGGTGATGGCTCCTACCCACCAGTCATCGCCATTCCTTCTTGCCTCTACAACGCTCTTGCCAGGCTCTCCACTGAGGACACGGCTGTCGTCGAAGCTGGTCTTCAACTGCTCGAACCACTCAAGTTCGGGAACAGGCTTTACCCTTTCAGGAGTGTCATACCAGAACACGCTCTCTACAGGACTGTACATTATCAACGAGAGAGCAAGCTTATGGGCATGGGTGTTCTTCAGCCTTCCATCGAAATAGCAGATGGTATAGTCGGCGGCACCGTTAATCAAGCGTGTAAAGGGCAATACCGTATTGTGGGTGGCATCGGGGAATTCCTCATTGCCGCGGATTCCTTCCTGGGTGATAAGATTAGGATAAGTACGGC
>CAZTUD010000166.1:0-6545 GCA_964616945.1 uncultured Prevotella sp.
GCTCGGCATCACGGCGATTGCTTTCCTTACCTATCTCAGCCGCGAGACAATAGAGGTTATACGCAAGGCTCTCAACCCCGTGAAGTATATTACCGACAAGGTGCCGCTCACAATCAACAACCAGACTGGCGACGATGACGAACCGCAAAGCAAAGCTGCGGCGGATGACGATAAAGGCACAAAAGCCAACGAAGCCGACACACAGGATGGCAGAGAGGTGAAGCAGGTGATTGACCTCACCGACATGACACAAGGGCAGAAAGTCAGCACTGCCCATGCGTCGCAAGAAGCAGGGAAATCGGACACCACCCAGAGCGAGCTGACGGTGAACAGCCTGAAAGAAGAGCAGCCCGCCACGGCAACATCACTCGGCGATGAGGCTCTCAACACGCCAATAAACCCCTTGGAGCCTTTCACCACATACAAGTTCCCAGGCTTTGAGCTGTTGAAGAAATACGACGACAAGCTCGCCATCGACATGGACGAGGTGAAGGGCAACAACGCTCGCATTGTGGAGGTGCTGAACAGCTTCGGAGTGAAGATAAGCAGGATAAACGCCACCGTAGGCCCGACGGTAACGCTCTACGAGATAACTCCCGCCGAGGGCGTGCGCATAAACCGCATAAAGGGACTGGAGGACGACATAGCCTTGAGTCTGGCGGCGTTGGGCATACGCATCATCGCGCCTATTCCGGGAAAGGGCACCATCGGCATAGAGGTGCCAAACAAGAAGCCGAAGATAGTGTCGATGGAGAACGTGCTCAACTCGCAACGCTTTCAAGAGAAGTCTAAGAAGATGGCCTTGCCCATAGCCTTGGGCCGCACCATCACCAATGAGGTGTTTGTCGTGGACTTGGCAAAACTGCCCCACTTGCTTGTTGCAGGTGCTACCGGACAAGGCAAGTCGGTGGGCTTGAACGCAATCATCACCTCCTTATTATATAAGAAGCACCCTAATGAGTTGAAATTCGTGCTTGTGGACCCCAAGAAGGTGGAGTTCAGCATCTACAATAAGATAGCCCCCCACTTCATGGCCTCACTGCCCGAGAATGAGGAAGAACCCATCATCACCGACGTGCAGAAAGTGGTGCGCACGCTCAACTCGCTCTGCAAGCTCATGGACACCCGCTATGACCTCTTGAAGAAGGCGCAGGTGAAGAAAATAGATGAGTACAACGACAAGTTCATCCACCATAAACTCAATCCCGAGCATGGACACGCATATATGCCTTACATCGTGGTGGTCATCGACGAGTTCGGCGACCTCATCATGACTGCTGGCAAGGAGATAGAGCTGCCGATAGCGCGCATCGCACAGCTCGCGCGTGCCGTTGGCATACACATGATAATAGCCACACAACGCCCTACGACGAAAATCATCACCGGCAACATAAAGGCAAACTTCCCAGGGCGGATGGCTTTCCGCGTCACCTCGCAGATAGACTCGCGCACCATCCTCGACCGCAAGGGCGCGGAGCAGCTCGTGGGCAAGGGCGACATGCTCTTCCTCGGCGGCGGCGAGCCCGTGCGCGTGCAATGCGCTTTCATCGACACGCCCGAGATAGAATCCATCAACGACTTCATCTCCTCGCAACCCGGGCCGGTGGAGCCTTTGGAGCTGCCTGAGCCTGACGACCCCAACGGCAACGACGCCATTGGCGGCATGGGTGCCGATACTGGCAACCTCGACCCCTACTTCGACGAAGCCGCGCACGCAATAGTGATGACGCAGCAAGGCTCTACAAGCATGATACAGCGTCGCTTCTCCATAGGCTACAACCGCGCTGGGCGGCTGATGGACCAATTGGAGAAGGCTGGCATAGTGGGTCAGGCCCAAGGTTCGAAGCCACGAGAGGTACTCCTGCAAGACGAGAACAGCCTCAACGCCTTGCTCAACCGCATACATGGCGGAAATGCGTAGAAAACGAAAACATTAGAAATAAAAAAATGATGAAGAAATTGTTCTTTCTCGGCTTGATGGCACTCGCGGTGCTTTGTGTGAATGCGCAAACCGCATCGCAAGCCATGAAAGTGCTCGACAAGACAGCTGCCATTGTCGGCAGAAAGGGAGGGGCGCAGGCTAATTTCACGGCCTCAAGCCCCAAGATTGGCACGCAGTCGGGCACTATTGCCATAAAGGGAAACAAGTTTCAGGCAACCACCAACAAGGCAATAGTCTGGTACAACGGCAAGACGCAGTGGAGTTACCTCAAGCTCACCAACGAGGTCAACATTTCCACGCCCACGGAGGCAAAGCGCATGAGCATGAACCCCTACACGTTCCTGTCAATGTACAAGAGTGGCTACGACCTGGAGCTGTCGAAAAAAGGCAATGACAACATTGTCCATATGACGGCCCAGAACAAGAAACGCTCGGTGCAGGAGGTTTATATCACTATAAACAAGCGTTCGCACATTCCCTCGCACATCAAAATGAGGCAAGGCGACACGTGGACAAACATCTCCGTGAGCAACTTTCGGGCAGTCAACCAGCCCGACAGCAAGTTCACGTTCAATGCGAAAGATTTTCCCAAGGCTGATGTCATAGACCTGCGATAAGCCACCCCATACCAAAGCCTTTCGTGAATTTCGTGGACTTAGTGGTAAAAAAACTCTGAAAAGTTTGGCGATTTGAAAATATCTGCTTAACTTTGCACACAACTTAAAAGGGTGCGTTGTCCGAACGGTCAGGTACTGGTCTGCAAAACCACTTAAGGCGGTTCGACTCCGCCACGCACCTCAAGCACAATGTGAAATGCCCTTGACTCTTTGTGAGCCAAGGGCATTTCGTGTTGTAGGGGGAACTGTATAACCCTTATCCTTAGCAATCAGGCTTTTAATGCCTCCTCCCTCTGCAAATAATCTTTTATCTTCCTTTCAACAATTACGTCAAGTTCCTGGTCTATCAGCTCGCGTATCACCTCAAGCAGTTCAGCCCTGTCGTCGGCAATCTGTCGGTTGCTCTCCAAGGACGTTGTAGGTATTATTTTGGAATGTCTTGCCATTGGTGGTGGTTGAGCTATGGGATGGAATCTTTTTTTATAATATTCTTCAACGAATTTCCCGAATTTTCCGAAAACAATCTTTACGGGGGAAATTTCATTTGGCAAATTCGTTTAATTCGTTGAAGAACAAATAGTTGAAATGCCTTTTGTCGATGCCTTACTTGTCGCCCACGGTGATGAGCACCCTGCGGTGGGCAGGCCCGCCACCTTTCTCGGCGCCGATGGCTTTCTCTGAGACTATGTGGCTGGCGGCCACGCCGTTGTCGAAGAGCGCCTGCCGCACTTTCTCCAAACGTGCCTCACTGAGACGTTGGTTGGCGTCGGTCTGGCCCTCCGACGATGCCTCGCCGATGAGCGACAGCGATACCACGTCACTGGCGTTAAGCGTCTTCACGAACTCCTCTATGCGCACGCGCTCCGTCTCGTTGATGTCAGACGAACCTTGCGTGAACTGCACGGTGAAGTCGGGAGCCACAGGGGCTTTCTTGGTGAGGTTGTTCTCCTTTAGAATTTCCTTTATCTCGCCCAGTTCGTCGGCAATGGCCTTCATGTAGTCAGGCTTCTGCGAATCTTTCTTGTACTGCTCGTACTCGGCGCGTGTGCGGTTTAGCTCGTCGAGGGTCTCGGCATACAATGGTTGGTAGGAGCGCACGCCGTTCTTCTTGCCCACGATGTTGTAGCGCAGTGTCAGCCCGGCATAGTAGTTGTAGTCGATGCGGTCGGTGCGCCGCTTGAGCATGATGTCAGCCCCGCCCTTCGCTCCTATGGAAAGCTGTGGAATGATGTCAAACTCCAGCCATACTACGCCAGGGATGTAAGGGCTGTCGTACTTGCGCCGCAGGTTGCTTGCCTTGACATACGACTCTATGGAGTAGTTGTCCTTGACGGTTACGCCGCCCTGCGTGTTCGACGGGTCAGTCCACTCGTTGGTGCCCATCTGTAGCTTGTAGTTGGTGCCGCGGTTCCACATCCAGCCAATACCCGTGCCCAACCACAGGTTGAAGCGGCGGTCTTGGCGATTTTTCCATAATTCCAGGAAGTTGAATTCAACAGTGAGGTCTGCAGACTGGCTTAGGTACTTCCGGCTTTCAAACGCCGTGCCTCCCTCCGATCGCGAGAGCTGCGTGTTGCCCTCGTCGATTTGGTCGCTTCTGACAGTTGAGCCATCGGCGACGAAGTTGTCGAAGCGGTGCTCGCGCTTGTAGGTAGAGAACTTATAGTTTGCCCCCATCCTTATCCAAGGGCGGAAGGTGAAGTCGATGCCTGCGCCAACCATGGGCGATGTAGTCGTGCCCGTGGTGGCATCCACATTCTTGAATTCGAGTCCTGACACCCACGAGGCTCCTCCCATGCCGTACACCGAGATGGTGTTGCGGCGCAAGAGCTTGCCATCGGGCTTGAGCTTCACCTGCGCGTCGGCGACTGTTGCCAGCGCGAGGAAAGCCATGATGATTGAAAGACTCTTTTTCATTGTTTGTTGTTTTACTGTTTATGTTTTATAGTTTGCAGCATATAGTTCATGACTGCAGTCTATAGATGTGCTTTGCCGGGGGGCCGCAACGTCCCTGTCCATTCCTTGAGGTAACGCCTATGAAACTATGTTTTATCAACAGTCTGGATAAGGGCATTGAGCCCCGGGCAAAGCGTTGAATGTATATGAGAGAAAACTTATGGTGTCGGCGTTGTGGTGTCGATGGCGTTCTTGATTTCTGTCAGCGCGTCGATAATCTTTTGCGTGATTTCGTTCGCCTTGTCGGAAATCTTGAGGTCGGCTATCTGTTGCTCGATGTGATCAAGCACTTGTACAAGAGTTTGGTTGTAGATGCCTCTGCTGATGGCTTCTCTCATTGCTTCCTTGAACGTGTCGATGTCAAGCTTGTTGGCCTGCACTGCTTCCACAAGGGCGTCAAGCTTCGTGCTAAAGTTGTCGGTGGCGTTCGACAGTTGGTTGACGATGGCCTCAAGTTGTAGCGTTGAATTGCTGATGGCGTTTGTTATGGCGTCGAGCTTGGCGTTGAAGTCGGCTCCAGAGAGTGTTATCGAGTTGTTGACAGCCTCAGTTGCGGCTTGCTGGCTGGCAAGTCCCTGGGTGAGGAGCTCGTTGAGGGCTGCAAGCTTCGATGTCAGCGAGCTTGTGTTGGAAGCGTCGGTGATGGCATCGATTGCCGCCTTGATGAGCTGCTGCTGGTCAACTATGTCGTGCAGGCTGCTGGCGAGCGCAGACTTCAGGTCGGCGACCGTTGCGGCAACACCGTAGATGTTCGTGGAGAGTGTGGCGAACGAATACTGTATGGCCAGCTGCATTGTGGAAAGCACTCCGTTCACATCGGTAACACCCTGCTTCACCGCGCTTTCAATGGCTTGGGCGGCGATGGTGAGAGATGTGCCTTGTGTGTTGATGGCTGACACGACTGCGTCTTTCAAGGCATCGGTGGCGGCGTTGCGGTCGATAACACCCTGCTTGATGGCTGTGGCGAGAGCGTCGACGGCATCCTTCAGCGTGGCTGTGCTGTTATTGATGGCTTCCACAAGTGCCTCTTTCAAGATGTTGGTAGCCTCATTGCGGCTTACAACCCCGTCGTTGACGGCCTGTGTGAGTGTGCCAATGGCGGTGTTTAGAGTGGTAGTGTTGTTGTTGATTGCTGCCTCAATGGCCACTTGCAAGGCGTAGGTTGCGGCATTGCGGCTCAGCACTCCTTCGCCGATGGACTGCTTGATTGCCTTGTATGCCTCGTCGAGCTTCAGCGTGCCGGCGTTGATGGCATCCTTGAGCTGCTGGCCGGAGGCAAGAATTTGAGAGGTAACCGCCTGCCCCGACTTGTCCACCTGGGCGGCGATGGTGGTGCCGTTGTTGTCGATGGCAGTCTTTATGTCGCCGCCAGTGATGTTCACCTGGTTCTTCAGCTGCTCAAGCGCTAACTGCGCGTTAGCGTCGAACTTGGTAATGGCGGCGGTGTTGTCATCCACGGCGCCAGTGTTGTTGTCAATGGCGGTAACGATGGCGTTGCCCTGCGTGATGAGCGTGCTGTTGATGGTGCTCAGGCCAGTCTGTATCTGTATGGTCTGGGCCGTTATGGCTGATGTGGCGCCATCGACGGCGGTGGCTATGAGCTTGCCGTTGGCGTCAACAGAGAGTATGAGCTTCTCGGTGCTGCTGTTGATGGTGTTCACCAGGGCATTGGTCTGGTAGGTGGTGGCATCCTTTATGCTCAGCAGCCCAGCGTCGATGCTCGCCTTCAGCAGGTCCATCTTGCTCTCATAGCTCGCCGTCTGGTCGTTGACGGCATTCTTCACGGCGTTGACGGCATCGGTGGTGCTGTTGATGGCCTTCTCCAGAAGGTCCATCTTCTGCGCCTGCGTCAGCCAGCCCTCATGCACGGCCTGCGTGAGCAGCTCCACCTTGCCGCCCAATGTCAGTGCGGCGTCGTTGATGGCCTTCTGTATGTCGCCAAGCTTCTCGTTGGAAGCCTGGATGGCCGACTGTATGAGCGCAAGCTTCTCGCTTTGCGTCAATATGCCTTTCTCTATGGCGGTTACGAT
>CAZTUD010000167.1:0-6533 GCA_964616945.1 uncultured Prevotella sp.
CAGCCTATTCTCTTTTTAAATGACTATCTTGGCATATTACCATATTGTGGTGGTGCTGCATGCATACATCCTGTAAGCCACATAAGGGGAGCAAATGGCAAACAAATTACACTCCAAACAATGTGGCTTGCTGTAACAGCCCTCTTGTGTTTTTTGTACCTTTTCCAATTAATTGCGTCAACCCTATTAGCTTCATTAATGTCAAAAGATGGCGTTGGCGAGAAATGTGTGATTTTGTATTGGCGATGGTCGGATGATAGCCATCGTGCCTCATCCTTGAAAATAGGCTTATAAGATATTGGACCTTCCTTTACTGTTATTGAATTCACGTATATTCTGTTCCTACACGTTTTCCAGTCTGCAAGGGAATAATCATAAGAGTAGGGGAACACAAACTCTACAGTCTCTTGGTTGTCATAGGGTGTTATGGCGTGCGTCCCTGTCTCCGTACTGAATTGAGGGAGTTTTTTTATTTCCCTCACATTGGTCTCTTGTAATGGAAGTTCCCACTTGGAATAGGGTGGAACGGTCATAGATAAACCAGCCTCATTCGTTTGCACGTTGTTAATGGCATCCTGCACATTGTTGAAAGTAGTGCTTCTTGAAGAACGGACATCCTTGAAAAGCTGGGTTGCATAGCCGTCATACAACACGTAACTCTTTGACTTGTCAACTATCAAACTTTTGTTAGAGTTATTAATAATGACCATTGACACCAACAACTTGTCGGATAACTTGTATGTTACATCGAAACCGTCATAATGACAAGTCATATCGCCGCTGTTTATTTCCGCATTGCCATCCATGTTCTGTACACCGAATGTCATAGTGTTTTCAATGGAAGAATAGGTCTTGACTGGTCCAGGCAGATAAGTCGGGGCTGCACACGAAGCCAAGAACCACGTGGCAACAAATAAAAGAAATAGGCTTGTAGCTCCTTTACAGATACTGTTTAGCATATTGGTTATTTGCTGTTGTCAACCGACTCCATGTTGACAGGTTAAGGTTAAGGTTATTGGCGGGCATAGACACAAAGCGTGGAGCCGACTGCTGCTCGTTCCACGATAGAAAGGCCTTCGCATTGCCCGACAAGTCGAAACGAACAACAACGAAAGCCCCACGGTTGATGTAAGAAATATACTCCCCTATATCCTTGGACGCATAAGTTCCCATAGAACATAAGGGATGTACGTTAGAATACATCCCAAGGGGCGTTCCCGTTGCTTTGTCTTTGACCTGTCGATGAGTTTGCGAAGTTCTTCTATCGTCAAAACCAAAGCGTACAGTTACGCCTTTATGTATATGTCGAGACCATGTTCGCCCATCGCTCTTGATGACCTTAGACCTCGAAAGTCTGCGTATTGTTTTTTGTTGTCTCAACCGAGCCAATCGTTGGTCAATGGTTCTCGTTTGCAAAGTTAAACAATATTTTTCAATCTCGCAACACTTTTGCCGAGAGTTTTTCAGAAAAACTTCGCGATAAGTTTTGCGTTACCGCTTTTTATGCCTATTTTTGCACGCAAAAAGGAGGTTTACTATGGGGATAACTATAGAAAGTGTATGGAACAAGGCTCAGAGACTGTCTGCTGCTGACCGTCTCGCCCTTTCCCACAAGTTGCAGGAAAGTGTAAAGGAGACAGAGAACGAGCGTAAGAACCGTGTTGCTTCGGAGATAGACAAATTCTTCGGTGGTTGGAAACATGACAATCGGACGACAGATGAAATCATGTCGCAGATTCGTGCAGACAGAACAAAGAACACTTTCCCAAAGTCATTGTAAACGAAGAAGATGAACGATTTCAAGTATATGCTTGACACTTCCACATGCATAGAGCTATTGCACGGGAATGAGAAGGTAAGGAAGAAATGCATTGACGAAAACCAGTTCTGCTGTATCTTGTTATTACCGCAATTGAACTATTGTATGGAGCGTATGGCGCTCCGAAGAAGTATTATGAGCAAGAATTGTCAAAAGCACAGATGCTGATTGACTATTATAGCGTTATAGGAATCGATGATGCCGTTGAGACTTTCTGCAAGGAGAAGCTTAGGCTTGAAAAGGTCGGTACGCCAATAGAGGACTTTGACCTTTTGATTGGAGCCACTGCAAAGGAATACGGCTTTACAGTTGTTACCCACAATGTCAAGCACTTCAACAGAATAGAAGGTCTTTCCGTTGAAGATTGGACTTTATAAAAGCCCTCAATTCTCTTATAAATCCTCTCATACGTTATCGTTACCGCAAAGGAAGTACAGCGGCTGATGCCGTGTGCCTTCTTTCGTCAGCTTGCCATTTTCGACGAATTTGTCGAGCCACTGCTTTGCCTTATAGTCGCTGAGACCGAACTCTGAACGCATGTCGCGGCGAGTGATGTAGCGGTGAGTAGAAAGATATTCCTCAACTTTTGACCATAGCGTTTCCTCTGTGTATTTTGCGGACAGCGTTGAGTAATCCGACTTCACAAAGCGGACATTCTTTTGCACTTCTTTCAAGAATTTCTTTTCCGGCTTGAAATTGATGTTCTTCAGAAAGACGTCCTTGCCCGTTATCTTTCCGTTAGGCTTCAGTGATGGTGGCGTGTTGCCAACAGCCAATGACAGATAGCCTATCTCAGGCAGATAGAAGCGGTTGCCAGATGCCAACTCACGGATGGCAATATGGCAAATCTCAGCCATCACTGCCTTGACATCGGAGGGCGTAACCGTGCATGCCTCCTGTATCTTGTTCGCCAGTTCATCGGTGGTCATCGCCTTGTTGTTGCGCAGCTGTATAAATACCCGTTTCTCACCCGTTCCCTGCGAGTTCTCAATGTTGTGTATTTCGTACTTGATTTCCATATCCCGTGCAAAGTTAAACAATAATTCAGAAACTACGAAATTATAATCCGATAAAAGTGAAACTACATCGCATGACGACCGTCACAGAATTGCGTGACGGTCGTCATTGAATTGCGTGACGGTCGTCGCATGATTGCGTGACGGTCGTCACGCAATATAACTAAACTGCCGTCACTCTTCTATGTCGCTTGTAATTTGGGTAAGTCCTTTCTGGAGATGGCTCTTGAGGCTTTGGAGAAACGACAGATGCCTTGGCTCTGTGATTGGCTCTGGCAACGGCTCAACAGGCTCTGGCTCTGGTTCTGGCTGTGTGGTCTGCACAGTGTCGGGAGTGTCGGTCTGTGTGGCTTCGGCTTCTTCTTTCCCTTCCGTGTTTGGCGTTTCCTCGTTGTCGGTTGCCAGTTCTTCTGGCGTGGGTGTTTGTGGCTTGCCATATTTTGCCGTATTGCCAGGCCGCCAGCCACTGATGATTGGCTCGCGATACAGCTTGGCAATGATGCGGTCGTAATACCCGTCATCGTCTTTCTCATGGTCGTCGTCTGGCATGAAGCGGTTGTCGAGGCCTGTGGCGAGGATAATCACCTTGGCATCCTCGCCGAGAGTGTTGTCGTCGCCGGTGCCCCAAATCACGTCGATGTCTGGGTTTAGCCCATACATGAACGTGTCCACCTCGCGCATCTCGCTTACAAACAGGGGGCGGTCCTCGCTAGTGTAGATGTTGAAAAGAATTTTGTTTGCCTTGGTTATGTCGCTGCCATACAACAACGGCGACTCAAGGGCATCGACGATGGCTTTCTCCACGCGCTTCTCTCCCCGCGCACGCCCGATTGCCATTATCGCGCCACCGCCGCCGCGCATCGTCGTCTCCACGTCGCGGAAGTCGAGGTTTATGCTGCCCTCGACGGTTATAAGCTCGGAAATGCTCTTCGCCGCATTGCAAAGTATGTTGTCGGCCGACTTGAAGGCTTGCTTGATTGATATTTCCGAATCGGCATAGACATCGCAGATGCTCTCGTTGTTTATTATAAGCAGCGAGTCGACGTTCTTGCGCATCTCCTCCACGCCCTTGAGTGCTTTCTCTATCTTGCGTTTCTTCTCAAAGAAGAAGGGAATGGTAACGATGCCGATGGTCAGTATTCCCATGCTCTTTGCCACTGACGCGACGATGGGGGCCGCCCCCGTGCCTGGGCCGCCGCCCCTGCCCGCCGCTATGAAGCACAAGCGGGTGGAGACGCTGAAGAGCTGCCTCACGCGCTCTTTCGTCTTGATGGCCTCCTGCTTGCCAAGCTCAGGGTCTGCCCCGGCGCCGAGCCCGGAATCGCCGAGAAGCAGTTTCACTGGCACTGGCGAATGGGCGAGGCTCTGGCTGTCGGTGTTGCACACGGCGAACGACACTCTCTCAATGCCTTCCTCATACATGTTGTTGACGGCGTTGCAGCCTCCTCCGCCGACGCCCACCACCTTTATTATATTTTTCGTAGTGTCCTCTATTGGCCCGAAGTCCAATACACCAGTTACTTGTGTGCCTTTGTCTGCCATATTGTTTTAATTTTTGGCAAAGATAAAACAATGTCAAGTCTCTGGCAAGAATTTTTTGGTCGCAAGCCTTGCAGCCGATGTTTTTTGCCTTTTCACCCGTCTTGCTTTTCACTTTTTCTGTATCTTTGCATTCACAATGGGAGACAACGAAGAAAAGGCAAGGATGGTGGCGCGGCGAGTGCGCGACTTGGTCAGGGAGTTGCAGGTCATGGGTAGGACCGACCTGCTGCTTCAGGCCATCACTGTGCCTACGCTTGAGCAGTTGCGCACGGAGGCTGCGCGTGGCTCGCTTGGCAGGCTTGTCGTTAAGCGCGACGGACGGCTGTTCATTGACAATGCCAAGGACGGAATGACGGAGGTCATTCTTTCCCCCGTCCATCGTGCCGTTTATCTTCTTTTCTTGAAGCATGAGGAAGGCATCGAGTTTAAGCGGTTGAGCGAATACCGTGACGAGCTGCTTTCCATTTACCAGCGCATAATGCCCGACGGCGACATGGAGAAGATGCGGGAGACGGTTGGCAGGCTCACCAATCCGCTCGACAACGCCATCAACGAGAAGTGCTCGCGCATAAAGTCGGCATTCTGCGCGCTCATGGACGACTATTCGGCAAGCTACTACGTCATCGGCAGCTATTCTGAGCGCATTGACCCTACCTCGCCTCGCCGTTGGTTCCGCCGCCTCAAGGTCATCACGTTGCCGAGGCATTTAGTGGTGTATGAGTAAGGCGGTGCTGTTATATGCTGTCGAAAAACAGCCAGATGTTAAGCAGTGTCACAATACAGGCAAGGGCATAAAGGAAAGCTGTGTTCCACGGTCGGTTGGCATACCGCCCCATCACCTTTTTTGACGATGTGAGGCTTACCTGTAGGAAGACCGTGAACGGGAGCTGAAGGCTCAGCGCCATCTGCGATATGAGCAAGCCCTTGAACGGGTCGCCGATGAAGACTATCACGAGCAGCGACACGCCGTAGCTTATGGCGATGCCGGTGATGGAGTGTGGGTCGCGCGAGTTGTACGACTCGTTGAACATTCCAGCGAAGATGGAGCCTGCCGCCATGCCGCTCGTCACGGTGCTTGATATTCCGGCAAGCAGCAGGGCGAATGCAAAAATGTTGCCCGCGTTGTTGCCCAAGAGAGGCGTGAGCAGGTCCTTGGCCTGCGTCAGGTCGGTTACTTCGGTGCCGTGTTGGTAGAACGTGGTCGCGGCAAGCAGTATCATCGCGCTGTTGATGGCCCAGCCCACAATCATAGAGAACAAGGTGTCGAAGAACTCGTAGTGCAGGGCCTTCTCAATGCTTTCCTTGCCTTTCTTGTTGATTTCGCGGCTCTGCACCACCTCCGAGTGCAAAAACAAGTTGTGGGGCATCACCACTGCGCCAAGCACGCTCATTATGATTAGCAGGCTGCCTTGCGGCACGCTTGGCACAACCCAGCCCGTGGCGGCCTGGCCCCAGTCAACATCCACCAAGAAAAGCTCGTAGATGAACGCGAGGCCTATGATGGAGACAAAGCCGATGATGGCTCGCTCCATCCTCTTGTATGTGTTGGTGAAGAGCAGGAGCGCGACGGTTATGACTGTTATCACCGCCCCCGCGATGATTGGTATTCCGAAGAGCATCTGCAGGGCGATGGCTGAGCCGAGTATCTCCGCCATCGACGTGGAGATGCTTGCCAGTACCGCCGAGCCTATTATCGGGCGGCTCACCCACGTCGGGGTGTACTTGGTGGCTGCCTCGCTGAGGCACAAGCCAGTAACGATGCCAAGATGGGCGACATTGTGCTGCAAGGCTATTAGCATGATGGTGGAGAGCGTCACCACCCACAGCAGCGTGTAGCCGAACTCTGATCCGGCAGCGAAATTGCTTGCCCAGTTGCCGGGGTCGATGAATCCTACGGTGACCAGCAGTCCTGGGCCGATGTATTTCAGTATGTCAAGGCCGCCAAGTATGTGCTTGTGGTCCTTGCGCCTGAGTTCTGAAAGAATGTTCATGTTGTCATGCGACTTTTTATGTGATTGTTGTGCAAAGTTACTAAACATGGTTTTATGGTGCAAGTTATTAATCTGAAAAGATGTTTTTTAATGGAAAGCACTGCTTTTTGGCTTGATTTAAATCAATAAAGCATAAATTTTGCAAAATAATTCCCGGAACATTTT
>CAZTUD010000168.1:0-6462 GCA_964616945.1 uncultured Prevotella sp.
TCTCTTCTTCATCCTTTTTTTTCTCGTTTCTCGCAAATCGTGCGGATATTGGCATAGGTGGCAGCCAATCCTCTGTAGGAGAGGGGCCGGGGGTGAGGCTACTCGCCCACTGGCTGCCACGTCCCCGGCAGGTTGCTCGGAACGAGGTTGTCCCACTTGTTGGCTGGTTCCTCTTCCTCCTCGTCGTCGAAGTTGAACGGCTTGGAAAGCTTCTCTTCGCCCTCCCTTGGGCTGAGTTTGAACTGGTCGAGAACCTCTTCGGGGTCCATGCAATAGACAGCGATCAGCGGTTTGACATATTCTTCTTTTTCTTTCATGGTCAAAACAATTATTAAAGAGGGGGGAGGTCATGCCTCGGCATTCGCCACTCTAAACCTCCCCCCGTTGGGGATAGTCCCCGTGCCTCACCAAAAGGAGAGGCACCGCAAAAATCTAAAAGCTCCACCCGCCGGCGGACTTGTCCGCAGGCACCCTCCCACAAATGGGGAGGGCATGTTATGGCTGCTATGAGTGCTTGCCCGTAATCACCCCCCTATGTGGGGGAGGGAAAAGATGTGGCGTAGCCGCATATAGGGTGGGACTTTTTACCTTTTAACGAACTTCCTCCCGTTCTGTATCACTATGCCCTTATAACTCTCGCCGACACGCTGGCCGGCGGCGTTGTACATCGGCGCGTTAGCGTCAGGCTGCTGCGTCTCCGGGGCGAGGATGTTCTCGATGGCGGTAACGGTGCCGTCGCCCATGTCGAAGTAGAACGGCTTTGCCTTCAGCTTGGATTTCGGATATGCCACGAATGCCTTGTGCCCGTCGCAGCCGTCAAACTTGCCACCAGAATTTTTTGCCCAGTAGAAGCCGTAACGCGACGAGTTGCCCGGATCGCGCGAGAGGTAATAATAATTATAGGTGCTGTTGTTGATGGTTGTGGTGGAGCCGTTCACCAACACGCTCCCACTCGTTGCCGTCGATATTGTCGAGGAGCTTGGGTTGCCCATGAAGTAAGTCGTGGCCCTGTTCGCGTCGCTGACAGTAGTGACTGTCGTGTTGCCCGTGTTGTTGTTGGGGTCGTTGTCGAGCGGGTTGGTGAAGTTGTCGCTAATCGTGCCACTCCCAGAAGCCCGTGAGACAATGGTGGTGTAGTTTGGCGGCACAAGCGTGCCAGCCGCATAATTCTGTGTCGAGGTCATGTACACTCCGTTGCTGAGCTCTTCCAGCTTGTAGGTTCTCGCCACGCATCCTGTCGGCACCCGCATGTAGTTCTTGTGGCAAAACGTGGTGTACGGCTTGCTGTCGGAAAGGGAGACAGGCCAGACTTGATAGATGGTCTGCTCGGCGACATCGGATTGACAAGTATAACTGTCTGGACAATTCTCGTCAAAGCCGTCATCCTTAGTGTCACTGTTAAGACTGTGCACCGGTTGAGAAAGTGTATTGAGCACCTTTATCTTAGTGGTCTGTGTCAAGGAGAATGCGCTACTATACGGTGTGCTGCTCGTGGTGGCATCGTTGCCATTAGTAGTATAATACATTGTGGAGCCGCTCCAATTATTTGTGAGGCTTACGCTCTTACTGTCGTCGGAGAAATTGCCAGGGAACGTAACGACTGGATGATCCTTGCTACCCCTAGTGTAGAAAACATAAAACCAAAGTATGCCAGTGGTCTGCTCATCATATTGTGTCGTCTTTGTTTTCCATAATACTGTATATTCTTTTCTGAAAGTCTTGCTTTCCCTGTCATCATAGAACGTAAAACTATTGCTCCTCGTATCACCAGATTCCCACCATGCCTTGTTGTAGCAATCCCCATACGGCCTGATACCTGCATGTTCCAGATCCACGTATCCATCTGAAGAATGATGTCTATGACGGGATCCATGCGACCACCTTGTCCAATAGCCGCTATGATTGATTGTTCCCAATGACCCATTATTGAAACTGAAAAGGACGTAGTCAACGTAGCCGACATTGCACGTTATGGTAAGGTCACATCCCACTGGTATTACCATGGTGTCCCCAGTGCTTGAAGCTACATAGCCGTCTTCCTGTGAGAACGTGTTGCCACCTACCCCACTGCTGATGCTTACAGTGATGTCTCCATTGGCTATTTTGAAAGAACTTGTGCCATCATAGCTTACGCTGGAATTGCTTTTTTCGGTAGATCCTATGCCATACCACCATTTGCCAGTACCTTTAAACTGGGCATAGTCGGCCCAGCCTTGTGCCCCCCACGTTGCCATGAGGACGAGTATCAGAAATCGTAGAAATTTTCTCATAATACATTCCTTTCTTTATGATTTGTTTGTTTATACATTCATTGAAGCAGCCTCGCTGAGGCTCGCCCCGCACATCATCCCCTCCCCTGTGTGGGGGAGGGAGCGATGCGGCTTTGCCGCATCGGGGTGGGGCTATATAGATACAATGAGGGCGTGGGCTTCTTGCTGTTCCTCGTTCCATGCCCAGAAGGCTCTCGCATGCCTATGACAGAATGGAACGAACAACCAAGAGGCCCACGCCAATATGCAATCGCTCACGCTCCGTGTGCCATATTATAAAATATAATATGACACACTTCACGCTTAGGTGATTTACACACCAACGGACATCTACTGTTGTTCCGCCCTTGACCCTGTCATGTGAACTTGCGAGATTCTCTTGAGCGTCAAGAACAGCGTCGGTAAACGCCTTTTATTGTAAACTATGGCAAAATTAATGCTTTTTTCTGATATGCCAAAACTTTTTCCGTGTTTTTATTGTTAAAATGTTGGCCACGGATGAATTGACCACGAAAAACACGAAAAGACTTCCGCCCTTCGCCAATCATCCGAATGAAATTCCGCCAACTATCCGAATGAAAAACCGCCAATCATCCGAATAAAATTCCGCCAATCATCCGAATTCTCCTTATTTATTAGTACCTTTGCACCGAAAGTAGAATAAAAATAAATGATATGGGATTTGTGTACAAGCGAAGGATAGCGGACAGACTACTTGCAAGCAAGCTGTCAAGGAAAGGTGCCGTGCTGATACAAGGAGCCAAATGGTGCGGCAAGACAACTACCGCCGAGCAAATTGCGGCAAGCATACTGTATATGAATGACCCGCAGAGAATTAACCAGAACATTTCGTTGGCCGAAATCAACCCCCAGTTGCTTCTCCAAGGAGACAATCCACGCTTAATTGACGAATGGCAATTAGCTCCATCGTTGTGGGACAGCATACGCTTTGAGGTTGACCACCGCAAGGGTCATGGTCTTTTCATTCTTACAGGTTCAGCAGTTCCTTCCAAAGGAGAAAGTGAAACCAAGCATTCTGGCACTGGACGGTACGCATGGCTCACCATGCGCCCCATGAGCCTGTGGGAATCGCAAGAGTCTGACGGCAGCGTAAGTATGTCTGAACTTTTCAACCAACCAGAACAGATAGCAGGCATCAACAAGCTGACCATACAAGACTTGGCATTCTTGACTTGTCGCGGAGGTTGGCCCGAGGCAACCGACATGACAGGCGACGATGCCCTTGGACAGGCTTTTGATTACTTTGACGCGGTTGTAAACCAAGACATCTCAAGAGTTGACGGAGTGCAAAGAGACCCTGAACGCGCCAAACTACTAATGCGCTCATACGCACGCCACCAAGGGGCAATGACACCATACACGGCAATCCGCAAGGACATGATTGCCAATGACACGGACAGTCTTGATGAGGAAACTGTGGCTTCCTACATAAAGGCCCTCAAGAAAATATTCGTAATAGAGGACATGAGAGCCTGGAATCCCAACCTGCGCTCCCGAACCGCAATAAGAACCTCCGACAACCGCTATTTCACCGACCCGTCGATTGCCACAGCCGCTCTCGGTTTGGGGCCAAACGACCTCATAAACGACTTGGAGACTTTTGGCCTTATGTTCGAGACGCTGTGCATGAGAGACTTGCGTGTATATGCGGAGTCCTTAGACGGAGAGGTTTACCACTACCGTGACAAGGACGGGCTGGAATGCGATGCCGTAGTGCATCTTCGCAATGGCCAATATGGCCTTATAGAGATAAAGCTTGGAGGACACACGAAAATAGAGGACGGCGCAAAATCCTTGAACAATCTTGACAAGAAGATTGATACGACACGAATGAGAGCGCCCTCGTTCAAAATGATATTGACAGGCACAGAAACATACGCCTATCGGCGTAAGGACGGAATATATGTAGTTCCTGTGGGTTGCCTGAAAGACTAATCCGCAATCCCCTCGAGGTCATGTGCTTCTGCTCTTGTGTGGGTTTTCTACATCGAATTACACGAAATTCTCAAAAGCCTTTTCTGTCAGCGAATTACTCGAATTAAACAAATTTTCCTGCTACTGACAAACATCGAATTCCCCGAATTTCTCAAAAAAGATTGCCTTGCAGGGGCGGGTAGGTAGGGTTAGGATCCGCCCGCATCGCCCACAAGGGCGACTTCACAATCCTCATGTATGCGGCTTGCAGCCGCATACGGACGGGCACGAGACCCGCCCCTGCAAGGCATCCTTATTTCGGGAAATTTGATGTAAGAAAAGAAATTCGATGTTTGTCAGTAGCAGGAAAATTTGTTTAATTCGAGAAATTCGCTGACAGAAAAGAACTTCCGAGAAATTCGATGTAAAAAGGGAATTGCCCCTCCCTGTAGGGGGGGAGGGGGCGGGGGTGAGGCTGGATGCGGCTCCTCACTTCACAATGACCTTCTTTCCACCATGTACGTAAATGCCCTTGGCGGTGGGCTTGGAGGTGAGGCGGACACCGCCGAGCGTGTACCACAGGTTGTCGGCAGCCTCATGGTCGGCAATGCCACGGATGAGCGTCGTGGTGTTGTCGTCGTCGATGAACACGGCGGGAATTGTCTCGCCTTTCGCACCCGACGACGTGTTTAACCACAATATCGCACGCATCGGCGCACTATAAGTCTCCCGGGACACTTTGAAGAGCGTACCTTCCTTTATGGTTCCGCCACTATCGTAGGTGTTGCCAGTGCCGGCATACGCCCATGCGCCCGTGGGAACCACCTGATGGTCGTAGTAGCCAATCATGGTGTCAGTGGCAGGAGTGGAGACCGTCGTCGGGCCGAACGCCGACACATGGGCGTTGGTGTTGGCAAGCACGTCGTTGGAGAAATCGACGAGCAAGCCGCCCGTGTTGGCGGAAAGTGTCGCCACACGACGGAACACCGCCTCGTTCTTCGACTGGTCGTAGTGGTCGAACGCATAGGCACGCGAGGCACTATACGACGCATCCTCATTGTACATGCCCATCGGCACCTCCATCGGCACGTAGATGGTCTGCACATCGGCTGTCGACGCGCCACGGCTGATGTAGGCGAGGCTCGCGGTGAAGTCAAGCGGCAAGTCCATCGACGAAGAAGATGAGTTGCTTATGCCGAGCTTGGAGACATTGTAGCCGAAGGCGGCGAACTGCGACTCCCTCTCGCCCGCGTCGTTGTAATAAACGTAGTTGGCGTAGGCCCAGTCGTCGTCGGTTGGCGTGAGGCTCGTGCGCGAAGCGTCGTAGGTCTTCCGCCACTTCACGCCCTTTGGCATGTAAACCATCACGCGCTTCTGCAGGCCGTCGGTGCGGCTGTCGGTGTTGTTGCGGTCGTAGTATTTGCTGAAATCCTTGCCCGAGTCGGTGCCGCCGAACACCACCCACTTCATGTTGTCGCAGCCACGGAACATGCCACGTGACCACGAGCCGCACTCGGACGCATTCTCTATCCAGAACGTGCGTATGTCGGTCAGGGCGAAGGCTCCGCTGCCGATTGACTGCACCTTCGGCGAGGTGGCCGAGGCCGTGAGGCGCGAGTTGGTCTCCACGAGGGCGCGGCAGCCGTAGAAGGCGAAGTCGTCAATCCGGTCAAGCGAGGCGGGCAGCGTGAGCGTCGTAATCAGGTTGCACAGGTAGAAGGCGAACTTGTTGACCTGCGTCACGGTGTAAGTGGTGCCAGCGGTTGATGTCACGGTGGCGGGAATGGTCAGCGAGCCGCTGTAGCGGTAGTCGATGCAGGTGCCGTAGCCGTTGCCCACCGCCGCCTTGCCATTGCCGAGGTCGGTGAACATCATCGTGTAGTTGCTGTTGGCCGATACCTTGGCGTAAAAAGTGTCGCCTGCGGCGGCGTTGGCGGCAAGTGCCGACAACGCGGTCAGCAAACAAAGTAAATATCGTTTCATAGTCATCTTCTTTATTTCACCTTCTTCCAGTCTCTGTCGCTGTCGTTTATCTTACTCGAATAGCCGCTCTTGTTCAATATGGCAAATATGGCATCCTCCTCGAAGCTTTTGCCAGTCTGTCCCTTGGCATACGATGTGTAG
Source organism: uncultured Prevotella sp. (assembly GCA_964616945.1). GTDB lineage: Bacteria > Bacteroidota > Bacteroidia > Bacteroidales > Bacteroidaceae > Prevotella. The sequence goes on from CAZTUD010000168.1 coordinate 6,330, forward strand.
TCGAGCAGGAACTTGGTGCCCGTGGCGTTGTGGCCGTAGGTGTCGAGGTCGGCGTTATAGCGCGGCGTTTTCTCGCTGCCGTAGCTGTAGAGGTGGAAGTTGCTGTTGTTGCCGAAGGCCTGAAGAGCCTTCT
>CAZTUD010000169.1:0-6394 GCA_964616945.1 uncultured Prevotella sp.
AGTCCACGCGCTCGTCGGCGATGTAGTAGAAGATGGCCTTGTTGCCGTCGCCCTGATATTCCACGTCGCCTATTTTCATCTGCAGGCCGAGGTCTTTGGCTATCTGCCGGCTCTGTATCATGGTGTCGTGCTCCCTTGCCTTCGCCTCCTTGCACTTCTCCATGTCCACGGGCTTCGCTATGCGGTAGATGCGGCGTATGTCGTCGGCCGACTTCAGGTTGGCCTTCTTTATTTGTAGTCGCACGAGCCGCCCGGTGAGCGTAACCACGCCTATGTCGTGCCCTGGATTGGCCTCCACCGCCACTATGTCGCCTTTTTTCAGGTCGAGGTTGTTGACGTTGTGGTAGTAGCCCTTGCGGGTGTTCTTGAACTGCACCTCCACGAGGTCGGTCGATTCGGCGTTGCCGGGCACGTCGGCAAGCCAGTCGTATGTGTTCAGTTGCCGGTCTTGCCGCCCCACGCCCTCATTGTAGAGGCCTCGGCTGCAGCCGGTGCATATCTTGTAGTTTCTCATTGTCTTAAATAAATCACCATTTCCAATGCCATGTCGAAGAACTGTATCTTCCCGTTGGCGTTCTGCCCTATGTCGCGCGTCATGCGTTGCAGGCGTTGCTGCATGGGCAATATGTTGCGCTCGTTGATGAAGCGTGCGAAGTTTTTGGCAAATTGTTCCTCCTCCTGCGTCATGTAGCAAAGCCTAGGGTTGTGGAAGTTGTGCATGAAGTTCTCGCGCACCATGCGCAGCATGTACGTGAGCAGCCTCTTCTGCTTCTCGCGCCCGAATGCCGCCACCGCCTCGCTCCACTTCTTCAGTGCTTTCACGTCGCGCATGTAGGCTTTTCGCATGAGCGTCACGAAGAGGTTGAAGAACTCGTGGTTCTCGTTGTCGGCGTCAATCTCCTCTAAGGCTTTCAGCCAGCTTCCCGCCGCCGTGCGCGCAATGCGCCGTGCGTCGTCCTCGTCCAGTCCGCGACGCTCCCGCAGTGCTTGCTGTATGTCGTCGTCGCCGATGCGGCGCATGTCGAAGCGTTGCACGCGGCTGCGTATGGTCTCAAGCAGCTGTTCCGGCCTCTCGCTTACCATGAGAAATACCGTCGCCTGTGGTGGCTCCTCAAGCAGCTTGAGCAGCTTGTTGGCGCAGCTGAGGTTCATGCGCTCTGGCAGCCAGACGAGGCTCACCTTGTAGCCGCCCATGCTCGACTTCATATAGAGCTTGTGGGCAAGGCGGTCGCTCTCCGCCTCGTATATCATTGCCTGCTGGTTCTCGGCTCCCATCAGCTGCATCCATTGGTTCAGCGTGAAGTAAGACCCCGCCGAGAGCAGCTGCCGCCATTGGTGTACGTAGTCGTCGCTCGTGGGCTTGTAGTCGCCGCTTGAGCCTTTCGGCTTTATGACCGGATAGGAAAACAGCAGGTCGGGATGACTCCACTTGGCAAGCATGGCCTCGGCGTTGGCAACCTGTCCCGGCGTGGAGAGCAGCGACTTGCCGTCCCATCGCCCGCCAAGCAGGAATGACGCGAAGGCGAGGGCCACGGCCAGCTTGCCGCATCCCTCCGGCCCTGTGAACATCAGGGCGTGAGGTATGCGCTGCTCGTCGGCGAGCTGCCGCAGGCGTTGCTTCGCCTCTTGTTGTCCTATGACCTCGTCGAACTGCATTTCTCTTTCCTCTCTTGTCTTTCCTCTTCCCTCTTCTTTCTACAGTATGTTTTTCAGTATCTCCTCCATGCTTGCCATTGCCGACACTGTGTAGAAGTGGATGTCGTTCACGCCGGCGGCGTATAGCTCCTTGCACTGCGCTGTGGTCCACTCAATGCCGAGTCGCCGCGCCTCGTCGTCGGTCTTGCACTTCACCGCCTCCTTTGCCAGCTCCTGCGGCATGTCGCAGTGGAATGTCTTGGGCACCTGCGTTATCTGCGACAGCTTGCACAGCGGCTTTATGCCCGGCACTATTGGGATGGTGATGCCCATCTCGCGGGCGCGCCTCACGAAGCTGAAATACTTGCGGTTGTCGTAGAACAGCTGGGTCACGGCATATTCCGCCCCCAAGTCCTGCTTCTGCTTCAGGTATTTCATGTCCATCTCCATGTTTGGTGCCTCCTCGTGCTTCTCCGGGTAGGCAGCCACGCCGTAGTGGAATTTCTCGCCGGGATGCTTTATTGGCGTGCCGTCGACGAAGAATCCGTCGTTGAAGCGGTTCACCTGCCCTATCAGCTCCGTGGTGTGGGTCCAGCCGCCCGGCGTGGCCGTGTACATGCGGTCGTCCTTGGCCTTGTCGCCGCGCAGCAGCAGCAGGTTGCTGATGCCGAGAAACTGCAGGTCGATGAGCTCGTACTCGATGTCCTCCTTCGTCGCCCCCGAGCATATTACGTGGGGTATGACCGGCACCTTGTAGCGTCGCTGTATGGCTGCGGCAATGGCTATGGTGCCCGGACGGCTGCGCACGCGCAGCCGCTCGTAGTTGCCGTCTGCCAGCTCGCGGTAAACATATTCCGAGTGGTGGGTGGTTATGTTTATGTAGTGCGGGCCGAAGGCGCCTATCTTGTCGATGTTGCGGAAAAGAGCCTCCGTGCCGTTGCCCTTGAGCGGCGGCAGCACCTCTATGGAGAAGCCCTTCCCGTGGTCCTTGCTTGTCAGCAAATCGGTTATGTTCATCGTTTCTTCTTGAAATTGCCTACAAAGTTAGCAATTTCTGCTGAAAAGCGGAAGAAAAGTTTGCTAATTGCTGAAATTAATATTATCTTTGCGTTTGAAATAAAGCAGAACATATTGGATATGAACATAACCCGCAACTTGAAAGACGACAAGACTGCCCTGCTCAGATATTTTAGGAACAGAGCAGAGGAGGAAATCCAATATCTCGCAAACGAATATACCACCAACGAGTATAAGGAGAAGACCCGGGCTTTGAACCACTACCTTATCCAAAGCCGTGACAACATCATTGCAGCCATCAAAGAGGCTGCCCAAACTGAAAACTGGGCAAGGACGGACACATTGGAATGCATATTGATGGTCGTTTACACCAATGATGTGGTGATGCTCGAAGCACGCAACTCCATTTGGGCATACGACTATATGGCTTTCTCCCGTCGTATTGGCGAACTATGGGAGCCGTTCTGCAAGGTATGCTTCAACCACCCACTGACGGGCATACGTCCGTATATTGCGCCATTGTTCTCGGATGTCAAGCGAGATTTAGCCAACGAGATAAAGGACTTTATCACTGGGTTAAGGATAACGGACAACGAGAAAGCCCAGCTGAACAAATATTATGACAAGGTTTGGAGCCTTGTGACCTCCGGCGAGATAAAATTAGAATGTGACTTGCATTTCACTGACGGACGTACAAAATATGTGGTAGATTTCAAGAGCGGTTTCGGCTCAAACGAAAAGGGCAACACCAACCGTCTGCTCCTTGTGGGCGCAATCTACAAGAGCATGGAGCAAAACTACAAATGCATGCTCTTTGTGCGCTCCGAGCAGAACAACCATTACCTTAACACATTGGAGAACTCCGGCGTGTGGACGGCAAGTTGCGGCAACGAGACTTACAGCCGCATACAAGAGTACACGGGCTATGACCTGCGTGGATGGATTGACCGCCATCTAAATTGGATGGGCGACTTCACGCCTGCAATGGCACAGCACATAGAGAGCAACAACCTTCAAGGATATTTGGTATGGTAACGACAGACAGGACATATCAGGCGTATTACACCAAGTCTGACCCCATATCAGACTATATGGTAGGTATGCTCAACCTCCAGCCATCGGACACGGTTTTCGAGCCTTGTGGCGGCGACGGCGTGTTTATAGACAAGATACTTGCCTTGAACAGCAGCCAAAGAATTATGGTTTACGAGCTTAACCCAAAGGCTACGGCACTGCTGAAAGACAAGTACAACCAATATGGCAACGTGTCAGTGAAAGAGACAGACACATTGCTTGACCCGACAATCCTCACCCACAGGCTGAAAGCGTCGAAGATAATAGGCAATCCGCCATACGGCGCAGTATTCGGCGATGATGCCAAGGCAAGGATTCAGAAAGTGTACAAGGGCATTTATTCCAAAGAGAGCTACACGCTTTTCCTCTATGCTTGCATCCAGTCGCTCTGCAACGGCGGAAGGCTTTCTTTCATCGTTCCCGACACATTTCTTTCGCTCCACCGTCACAAGGGGCTTCGCGAGATGATACTCACGCACACGAAAATAGACGAGTTGCTGCTTTTCCCGTCAAATTTCTTCCCTGGCGTGAGTTTCGGCTATGCCAACCTATGCATCATAACCTTGGAGCGCAGCAACAACGTAACGATGAATTTGGCACACCCCTTCCGTGTGTACAATGACTTTGCTTCGGTTGATGATATTGACAAGCCCAAGAAAAACGGCATAACGCTTGTTCAAGGCGATGTGCTTCGCAACGTTGACTCCAGTTTTCTCATTACAGACAACTCTGCTTTGTCCGACCTTCTCAATGGCAAGAGCTCTGTCAAGGTGGGCGACATAGCCAGTTGCGTGACTGGCTTCTATTCGGGTGACGACAAACACTATTTGCATCCCATATCGAAAGAGATAAGAAATGCGAAAAGATATTCAGTTGTGTCACTTGACATGGTTCACAACGGAGTATTGACCGAGGATGAGAAAGCGAATGGCATTGCTGACAGCAACTTCATGGTGCCAATCGTCAAGGGCGGCAACAAACGATACACCAAACCCGACGAATGGTTTATGGACTGGTCAAGCAAGGCGGTTTCCGAATACAGGCAAAGCCGCAAATGCCGTTTCCAAAACTCCTCGTTCTATTTCAAGCAAGGCATCGCCGTGCCTATGGTGAGGTCGGGGCAGCTGACGGCAGCTCTCATCAATAACCGCCTTTTCGACCAGTCTATTGTCGGCATATTCCCGCACGAAAAGCAATGGCTGTATTACCTTTTGGGATTTTTCAATTCACGCGCGTGCTCATACGCCATCAACTTGATAAATCCCTCCACTAACAACTCCGCCAACTACATCAAACAGCTGCCTGTCATAAAGCCGACGCAAGAAGAGTTTGAGGAAGTGTCTGCAATAGTCGGGCAACTTGCAGAGGGAGCAAGTGATGCAGAAAGCCAGTCGGCACAAAACAGGCTGAATGCTATTTTTAATAAAATGTATAACTTTGGGTGAATGGATATGGAAGTTAAGTGCAAGCGGGTGTATCTGCCCGCAGAAGAGGGCGACGGCTACCGCGTGCTTGTCGACCGCCTTTGGCCGCGCGGCATGAAAAAGGAGAACGCGCGGGTGGATTTGTGGGCGAAGCAACTCGCCCCTTCGACGGAGCTCAGGAAGTGGTTCGGCCACATGCCCGAGCGTTTCGAGGAGTTTGCCCGAAGGTATAAGGCCGAGATAGAGGGCAACCCGGAGGCCGCGCCCATCATCGGCGGGCTTCGCCGCCACGCCACCGTCACATTATTATATAGTGCCAAGGACGAGCAGCACAACAACGCCGTGGTGCTGAGGGAGATAATGGATGAGAGATAGGAGATACAAGATAGAAGATACAAGATTGGAGATAGAAGATAGGAGATAGAAGATAGAAGATAGAAGATAGAAGATATAAGATACAAGATAGGAGATAGGAGATAAGGGTGAGAGATTCGAAGGACTTTGAAACGTTTTTCAAGGAGAGCTACAACAGCCTCTACTTCTACGCGCTTCGTTACATTCGCGACGAGGAGCTGGGGCGTGATGTGGTTCACGACGCCTTCGAATATGTGTGGCGCAACTTTCAGGACAGGAATGCCGACGACTGGTTCAAGTATGCCTACTCTTTTGTGCGCAACGAGTGCATCGACCACCTGCGCCACGCTGCCGTGCGCAAGCGCTTCGCCGAGTTCTACGTCCACAGCGTGGACATCAGCGTCAGCCCCACGCAGGGTGAGGAAGACGGGCGCATGGCGGCAATCAGGAAAATCATAGCCACCCTGCCGCCACGCACGCGATTAGTGCTGCAGGAAATCTACGTCAACAAGAAGAAATACAAGGAGGTGGCGGAGGAGCTGGACATAAGTGTCAGCGCGGTGAAGAAGCACTTGGTGAAGGCGTTGAAGACGATGCGGGAGAAAACACCTAAAAATGCTTAAAACGGGTATCTATAAAGGACAGGAAAACGTCAATATTTTGATATGGCAGAAAAGGGATACGACAATGTGCTGACAGATGCCACCCTTGACGGGGTGCTTGACGTGCTCGACGGCGGCGACGACATGACCGACGAACAGCTGCGGGCGTTGCTTGCCGACGAAGAGGCGGGCAACGACCTCTCCGACATGCTCGACTTGCGGCAGGCCGCGCAAGAGTCGTATCCTTTCACGCAGCCCGATGTAGACAAGGAATGGGCAAGGTTCATC
>CAZTUD010000170.1:0-6394 GCA_964616945.1 uncultured Prevotella sp.
TTCAGCGGCGGCAACGACCGCTTCGGCTACAGCCTCGGTGTCTCGATGCAGCACGATGATGGCATGATGATACACAACGGCAACGAGAATAAGAAGTACGACTTGCGCTACGGCTCGCGGCTGAAGATTAACCGCTGGCTGAAATACGACAACTCATTCGGCTTCGTTGCCACCGACTTCTCACGCCGTCGCAACGGCAATCAAGGTCTCTACACAGCCCTGTGGACAACGGAATGCAGCGCGGCTGCCGACATGCACTATACCGCAGCCGACGGCACGCAGCACAACTACCAGGCCGACATCGATGCGATGGACGATTACGAATATTCGTCGTTCAAGAACTTCGTTGACCGCGCCGAGGCTTTGCAGGACAACAAGGAAAGCATAAAGCGTTTCCAAATGGCCCACACGCTGACACTCACGCCCCTTGCGGGCCTCACCGTGAAAGGCATACTCGGCATCGACTACCGCGCCGATGACTTCAAGGAAATCATAACCAACGCCTACCTCATACACACGCAAGTGAAGCCCGAGGGCACCACCGACGCGGGGCGCGTGAACAACACATCGCGCAACACCTTCGGCTTGACGGCCGACATCAACGGCGAATACCGCTCGCGCTGGGCCGACGTGGTGAGCAACATCGCCACGGCGGGCTTCCAGTATTTCTCAACCGACGACCACCAGGCGGCCTACAACGGGCGCGGCGTGCGCGACGGCTCGCACGTCATGAGTGGCGCGGCAAGCATCACGGCCAACGAGATTAAAAGCCACATCAACAGCTACGGCTTCTACATGCAGGATAACCTCGGCTTCCTCGACCACTACTATCTTGACCTCGGCCTGCGCGTGGACTACAACTCGGCCTTCGGCGACAACGTGGGCTGGCAGGTTTATCCGAAGGTGGGACTTTCCTACATGCTCACCGACGAGAAGTTCATGCAGCCTGTAACCGACAAAGGCATTATAAACAATGTGCGCCTGCGGGCCAACTACGGCGTGGCGGGCACCTATCCGCCCGCCTATTCCTACGAGGCCACAATCAACGAGCAACCCTACCTTGGGCAGCAGGCGGCAACGTTCGGGCAGCAAGGCAACCCCGACCTCGGCCCGGAGAAGAAACATTCCTACGAGGTTGGCTTCGACGCTTCGTTTTTCCACAACATCATCGACCTTACTTTTACATATTATTATAGCCTCACGTGCGACGCGCTTTTCAGCGTGCCCACGCTGCCATCGTCGGGCCGCGAGTCTTATTATCTCGCCAATGTGGGCAAGATAAGCAACCGTGGCGTGGAGCTTACGCTTGGGCTGAAGCCAGTTGACACACGCTCGTGGACGGTTGACATCCACAGCTCGCTCAACACCAACCGCAACCGCGTGGTCTCCACGGGCGGCTTGCCCACATTCCAGATAGGCGGATTCTCTTCCCGCACAATTATGACCGCCGTCACCGAGGGTAAGCCCGTGGGCTACCTCTATGGCGCAAAGGCCGTGCTCAACGCCGACGGCACTCTGAAGGATGTGGAGCAGGGTGCCGACCTCGGCTCAACCATCCCCACGCTTTACGGCAATGTGCGGGCAAACGTGCGCTACCGCCAGTGGCAGCTCTTCGTGAGCGGCGACTGGCAGGCGGGCAGCTACCTGCACGAGTGGAACCGCCAGTTCCGCTTCCGCAAGGGCTTAAAGGACAGTGCCGTGCCCGATGCCGCACTCATGGGACAGACGCAGGGCCAGGCATGGCTCAACTTCACCAACTTCTTTGTTGAGAAAGCCGACTTCTTCAAGGTGCGCAATATCCGTTTTGATTACACTTTCCAGCCCCGCCGTCTCGGCGTACAGAGTGTCAATCTGGCGTTCAATGTCTATAATCCGTTCTCGTTCACCTGCGCTCAGGACGACCCTGAAGCCACGCTTTCGGGCGCACGCTCGCAAGGGGCGGTATCGACAGGCGGCATCAACTACGCCTCGTTCTCGGCTCCGCGCCAGTTTATCTTCAGCATCAACGTATCGTTATAAATTTGTGTAATTTGAGTAATTCGATGTAAGAATAAGTTAAGGATGAAAACATATATTTATTTGTTGACAATGGTGGCTGTTCTTTCGCTTTCCTCCTGTGACCTGCTTCAAGGCGACGGCAACAGTGATCCGAACGTGAACGAGGACGACTTCCTCAACTCCGCCAACGCCATGCGGGCGTGGGTGGCGGGCACTGAGCTTCAGCTCTCGCAGGCCGTCGGTTCATACACGCAACTTTTGGAAATACTTTCCGACAACTATTACAACAACTATTCGCGGTCGAGTAATGTCTTCGACCAGCCTCAGCTGCTCAATACCGACGACGACGTGAAAGAGTTGCAACGCTGGGTTGGCACGCTGCGCGAGTCGGCTGACTACGCATTCAACACCGTTGCCAAGCACGACGACACCATGACGCAGGACCAGCGGTTTCGCCTCACCTGTATCAAGGCATACGCCTTCATCCTCGGCGGCGAGACTTTCACGGGGTTGCCAATGGAGAGCGGCGGCGAGGTAAAACCGTGGCAGGACAATCTTCAGGAGGCGGCGACATTGCTGAATGAGGCTCTCAACATTGCTCCAGCCGACAGCGACCGCTCCCTCGTGCAAACGCTTCTTGCCCGAACCTACTATCGCCTTGGCGACCGCGCCAATGCCGCAGATTGGGCGGCAAAAGCCTTGGCGAGCGATAACGGCTTTGTGAGATACATTCGCTACGACGGCGACAACGCTGTGAGCAACATTGCGCAAGAAGCCATCTGGAGCTTTTGGTTCCAGCCGCTGCCAAGGCTCGATTTCCTTGACCCCAAATATTTCCAGACCAACAATTCCAACGAGCAACGCCCCATCTGCATTGCCAAGGCCGAGGAAAATTACCTCATCCTTGCCGAGGCCGCGCTTGCCGAGGGCAATAACACTCGTTCCAAGGAGTATCTCAAGCAACTGCTCACGCTTGTGGCCCGCCGTCCTGTGGCACGTGGTGTGAACGACGCATCCGACAACCGCTACAATGGCGGCACAAAGCGTTATCCCAATTCGCCCGACTACCGTGTGCGTGCCTCTGCCGCCGACCCCTACCGCAGCGGACTGGTGCACGACCATTCATCGACTGTAACCAATGCCAACGGAGAGGCTGTCGCCAATTATCTCGTAGATATTCCATATGTGTCAGGCACGTCGGTAGATTTTGCGATGGTTGACGCAGCCACAAACCACGACGAGCTGCTGGAGCTGGTTTATCTCATGCGGCAGGAAATATTCTTTGCCGAAGGCCGTCGCGTTGCCGACCTCGGTATCCGTCTGCCCGTAAGCGATGTTGAGGCGGCGCATACGCCGTCAGCCGCCAGCTACACCGAGGCAGTCGTGCCACCATTCATTCCGCTTGGTGGCGAAATGGATGCGTTCGACATGGACGAAGAGGCCCGCACAGTTACCATACATTATAACATGAACCGCGTGATAGTGGAGAACCGCCAGACCGACTACGTTGTGCCGTTCGAGTAATTTGGATAATTTGATGTAGAATATATAACAATTTGTCTCTTTTGTTTTGCAATTAGAAAACAATTTGCTACTTTTGCATCGCTGAAAGCTAAGAATTAAAAGCAAAAGGTTCAAAGGACAAGATGGAATACAACAAGTTTTTCAATCCCGACATTGAGGGCATGACACGCGAGGAGCTTGACGCTCTGCAGCTGTCAAGGTTGCAGAAGACCGTGCGCCACTGCATGAATTCGCCGTTCTACCGCAAGCGGTTTGAGGGGGTCGGGCTGACACCAGATGACATAAAAAGCCTTGACGATTTGCGTCGCATACCGTTCACCACGAAACAAGATTTGCGCGACAATTATCCTTTCGGATTGGCCTCGGCACCGCTTAAAGACTGTGTGCGCCTCCATTCGTCGAGCGGCACTACAGGCACGCCGACTGTCATACTTCACACGCAGCACGACCTCGACGTGTGGGCCGACCTCGTGGCGCGGAGCCTGTGGATGGTGGGGGCTCGCCCGGAGGACGTATTCCAGAACACGTCGGGCTACGGCATGTTCACTGGCGGTCTCGGCTTCCAGTACGGAGCCGAGCGGCTCGGGATGCTCACCGTGCCGGCAGGGGCGGGCAACACCAAGCGGCAGATAAAGTTCATGCGCGACTTCGGCACCTCCGTCGTCCACATCATTCCCTCCTACGCCACGCGCGTAAAGGAGGTCATGGACCAGCTCGGCGTTGATCCCCGTCGCGACACACGGCTGCGCATATTCGCCATCGGAGCCGAGCCGCACAGCAACGAGCAGCGCATTAGGATTGAGCAAATGCTCGGCGTAAAGGCCTACAACTCTTTCGGTATGAGCGAGATGCAAGGCCCGGGTGTAGGCTTCGAGTGCGACGCTTGCCGTGTGAGCGAAGAAAACGGCGGCATGGGCGGCTTCCACATTTGGGAAGACTGCTACATCGTGGAGATTGTAAACCCGCAGACGCTCGAGCCTGTGCCCGACGGCGAGATGGGCGAACTTGTGCTTACGTCGATAAACCGCGAGGCAATGCCGCTGCTGCGCTACCGCACGCGCGACCTCACGCGCATCATTCCAGGCACGTGCGCCTGCGGGCGAGCCCATCGCCGCGTTGACCGCCTGCGCGGACGCTCCGACGACATGATTGTGCTGAAGGGCGTGAACATTTTCCCCGTGCAGGTGGAAAAGGTGCTTATGACGTTCAAGGAACTTGGCAGCCAATATCTCATAAACCTCGACACCGAAGAGGACAACGACGCAATGACCGTAAGCGTGGAGCTTGCGCAAGACTTCACCACCGACGACTACGGCCTCCTGCAGCAGCTTACGAAGAAAATTGCACACGCCCTGCACGATGAGATTTTGCTCACGCCGCACATACGCCTCGTGCCTTTTGCCTCTCTGCCATCGGCAGACGGAGGAAAGGCAAAAAGAGTGGTGGACAACCGCGCGTTCACGAAAGAAAGATAGGCATTAGAGTTAAGATGTAAGAGAAATGTGTGTCAAGCCTCTGCGATTGTTTACCAAGCATAACTCTCACTTCTTAACTCTCACTTCTTAACTCTCATCTCTTAACTCTTAACTCTTTTATCTTTATTATGATTAGCCAACTTTCAATATTCATAGAAAACAAGCCCGGCTCCTTGGAGACCGTGCTGCGCCTTTTCAAGGACGCTCATATCGACCTCATAACCACAACACTTGCCGACACGCAAGACTTTGGCCTTTTCCGCGTAATCTGCACCGACCCCGAACGGGCGTGCCTTGTGCTCAAGGAGAACGGCATCACGGTGACGCTCACAAAGGTACAGGCCATAGAGCTTGACAACCGTCCCGGCATGGCCGCCGACGCATTGCGCTGCTTCGCCGCTGATGACCTCAACGTAAAATACCTTTATTCATTCCTGCTCAAGGGCAAGGGTGTGCTCATTTTCCGCACCAACAACGTGGAAAAAGCTTCCGCCATAATCAAGGAAAAACGCTTCCATTCGTTAGAAGACAGCGACCTGCAAGTCTTGGTCGAAGGGAACATTATGCACTAATACACATATTTTATATGCAGCTTCTCGCGGAGGGCGTTGTCTATCACGTCTTCGATGTCGTCGAGCCTGTCAGAGTCCAAAAGCTCGCTGCCTTTTATGCGGATGACGGTGATGCCGTCCTTGGGCTTTTGCTTGATGTAAACCAGAAAACTGCTGCTGTATCTTCCATACCCTTCTCGCAACGAAATAGAGGGAGCGTGGAAGCCCCATGTATTGCGTTCAATCGTCAAGCTCCCGAACTCTTTTCTCAGCACTTCCTCTATAAAGTCGAGGGACAATGTTTCTTGGTAGTTGATAGTTAATTTCCTGCTCATGGATATTAGCTTTATTCCTTGTTTGTCCTTGCTTAGTACACCCTTACGTCGCTGATTACGCTTGAGCCGACGGCCTCGTTAAGTCGTCGGGTGAGCTGTGTGCGCATCATGCTCAGATCCTGGCGCAGGGCTGGATTTGTTATTTTCACGAAAAGCACTTGGTTCTTGATGAACTTTTCTCGTGTGTAGGAGGCCACGACGTGCCCCGTTATCTGCTCCCATGCGTCTATCACACGCCTTTGCAGAAGCGGCGTTTCCAGCCCCTCTTGCCGCAGGAATGCTTGCAAAATGTCGCCTAATGGTTGTACGTCCTTCCTAAACATTGAGATTTGAGGTTTGAGATTTGATATTCATGATATGCAGCTCCTCCATCTTACTTAATCCCTTTGATTGCTCAGAAAGGCTTGTCCGCCCTCTTTCACTTCAAACAGCCGATAGTCGTGGTCGCTGCGGCTCAGTATCTGGTCGAGGTGGTCGCGGTTGGTGTCGGTGATGAATATCTGGCCGAAGC
>CAZTUD010000171.1:0-6355 GCA_964616945.1 uncultured Prevotella sp.
CGTTGCTCGACATCACGTTGCTGAGGTTCTCACCAGGGATGCCCATGAAGTTGGGCAGTCCCGCGCCCGAACCCACGAAAATGCCCTTGAAGCCTTTCTGCTCAAGCTCCTCAATGGTTATGGTCTTGCCGATGATGGTGTCGGTCTGGAAGTGCACGCCCTCCTTGCGCAGGTTCTCAATCTCCGCGTCCACAATGCGGTTTGGCAGGCGGAACTCCGGGATGCCGTATTTCAGCACGCCGCCAATCTCGTGCAACGCCTCGAAGACGTAAACATCGAAGCCTTTCTGCACCATGTCGCCGGCGAAGCTCAGCCCCGACGGGCCACTGCCCACAACAGCCACCTTTATGCCATTGCTGGGAGCCAGCTCAGGCAGCTTGCCCTGGCCGCTCTCTCGCTCATAGTCGGCAGCAAAACGCTCCAGATAGCCTATCGCCACGGCGGGTTCATGCATCTTCAGGTGTATGCACTTACTCTCGCACTGCTTCTCCTGCGGGCAGACACGCCCGCAAACAGCTGGCAGGGCGGAAGTCATGTGAAGCACCGACGCCGCGCCGAGGATGTCGCCACGCTCTATGTTCTTTATGAAGTCGGGGATGTGGATGTGCACTGGGCATCCCTCCACGCAAGTAGGCTTGGCACAGTCAAGGCAGCGGTGAGCCTCCCGCATCGCCATCTCCTTGGTAAGGCCCTTGTTGACCTCCTCAAGGCGGGTTGTGGCACGATAGGCAGGGTCAAGCTCGGGCATCACCACTCGCTCTATCGCCATGCGCTCCTTTGGCTTCATCGCCTTGCGCAACTCCACGCGCCAAGGGGCATTGCGGTCAAGCAAGTCGAATTGAGGATTGAGGTTTGAGGTTTGAGATTTATGATTACCATCAATCTCCAATTTTGAATTTTGAACCGTAGGTCTCTGTTCTTGCGAAGAAAGAGGGAAAGAAATTTTAAATTTTGAATTGTCAAGGCTTGCTCCCGTGTCGGGGCAGCCTTCGTCTTCCCAATGCTTCAGCTCAGCCTGCTCTTCGGTCTTGAACGTCTTCATGCGCTGGAACATCTCGTTCCAGTCAACGTCGTTGCCGTTGAACTCGGGACCGTCGATGCACACGAAGCGCGTCTTGCCGCCAATCGTCAGGCGACATGCGCCGCACATGCCCGTGCCGTCCACCATGATAGTGTTGAGCGACACATCGTTGGGAATGTTATATTTCTGTGCGAGGAGCGAGGTGAACTTCATCATCACCGGCGGACCGATGGCGATGACTTTGTCAACGTGCTCACGCTTTATCACCTCCTCGACACCAGCCGTTACCATGCCTTTCTCGCCGTAGGAGCCGTCGTCGGTCATTATTATAACGTCGTCGCAGTTTTGGCGCACGTCGTCCTCCATTATTATAAGATTCTTGGTGCGACCCGCAAGCACGGAGACGACACGGTTGCCCGCCTCGTGCAATGCCGTGAGGATGGGGAGAATGGCGGCGATGCCGATGCCTCCACCCGCACATACTACAGTGCCGTACTTCTCAATCTTGGACGGAGTGCCGAGCGGCCCCACAATGTCCTGCACGCAGTCGCCCTCGTTCAGCTCGCAAAGCTTAGTGGACGACAGACCCACCTCCTGCACCACGAGAGTGAGGGTGCCCTTTACGGCGTCGCTCTTGGCAATGGTGTATGGCACGCGCTCGGAATGGCTGTCCACACGCACGATGATGAAGTTGCCGGGCTTGCAGCTCTTAGCTATCAGCGGCGCCTCCACCTCAAGGCAGAACACCTTCTCGGAAAATTGTTGCTTCTTTAGTATCTTATTCATAATGTCTTGATTTTTGGTTTCAATGCTTGGCAAGTATGTTGTTATGTAGGTCGCGTATGGTGATGACACCATTGTCCATGATGCCGAACGTTGGCACACGCCCGCCCTTGGGGAAAGTTATTGAGCCAGTGTTGCAGATTATTTGGCTTTGAGCCCTGCTCAGTTCCCACAGATGCGTGTGACCGTAGATGATGGCATCGAAATGGCCGGGCGGCATGTTCTCCTTATTATATATGTGACCGTGGGTGAGGAAAATCTTGCGTCCCTCGTCCACAAGAATGGCGTAATCGCCCATCATGGGAAAACGGAGGAGCATCTGGTCGACCTCGGAGTCGCAGTTGCCCCTCACCGCCACAATCTCGTCGGCGAGCGGGTTGAGGGCATCAGCCACGCCACGCGCGTCAAGCCCCTCTGGCAAGCCGTTGCGCGGCCCGTAGTTGAGGATGTCGCCAAGCAACAGGAGCATGTCGCAACGCTCGCGGCGGTAGATGTCGAGGACGATGTTGAGCCGCGAGAGCGAACCGTGGATGTCGGAAAGGAGCATGTACTTCATGGCTCAACTTCTCAGATATTCCTTCAAGCCAGCAACGTGCGTGTTTTTCAATATGCGCCGCACGGCACGGTCGCGTATCTGGCGCACACGCTCGCGCTTCAGTCCCATCTCCTGGGCTATCTCAGCCATCGTCAAGGAGGCCACGCCAATGCCGTAGAACCGTTGCATGACATGCTGCTCGCGCGGCTCCAAGTCCGCCACAATGTCTTGTAGCTTTTTCCGTACGGTGTCGTCCTGCAACGCCTTCTCCGGGTCGGGCGCGTCGGCATCAGGTATCACCCTGCCGAGGCTCAGCTCAGGACTGCCGCCCACCGGCGCGTCGATGGAAAGCGGACGCGCACGCCGCTTGTCGAGCGGAGGATTGGAGGAGTCGCGCGGCACGCGGTAGAGGCCCGTCTGTTGCCCAATGGCTTTCTCTATGGCATCACGGACGTAGGGCGCGGCAAAAGCCACGAACCGCTTGCCCTGCGAGCCGTCGAACTTTCGCGCGGCACGCAACATGCCGATATTGCCCTCGCTGATGAGGTCCTCCAATGCCAGCCCACGACCCTTGTACTGCCTCGCCACGCTGACCACATACGTGAGGTTGTGCGACATGAGCTTGTCCAAGGCACGGCTGTCGCCAGCCTGGATGCGCGCGGCAAGCCCTGCCTCTTCCTTGTCGCCAAGAAGTTGCTTGGAGCCTATCTCGTCGAGATAGGTGTTGAGCGAATTTCTATCATTGTTCATAGTGTTGCAAATAGTCAAAGCCCGGAGTCGAGCAGCATCTCCGCCACCTCCTCCGGCGTGTTGTAGTCCATGCCGTCGAGCAACTCCTGGTCGGTGAACTCTTTCGACAGGTCTTTCGCTGCCTTTTCCGACAGACGGGGGTTGCCGTCATCGTCCCTTGCGGCGAGCAGAATGTTCAGGATTTTCTCGCGGTATGATTTGACATCTTCCATCAGTTTCCTATTTTCGGGTAAAGTTACAAACATTTTCCGACATAAAAAAGGATTGCGCAAGATTTTTATTTCTCGCACGGATTATAAAGATTTTAAGTATGCAAAACGATTTCCTTAAAACCTGTGGGATTTGCAATAAAACACATGAAATAAATTCACAAAAAGTAAAAAATCAGGACAACGGGAAATTGGTCTTCCAGAGGCGGAAAACGCCTCATGCGGCGTTACTACGGACCTCACGCGGCGTGTGTGCTTGTACCTTACGGCGTAAGGTCTCCTGCCTTACGCCGTAAGGATGCCTTCTTGGCGGCGGCAAGGAGGCTTCTTGGCGGCGCGAAGAAGGCACCTCGCCGCCGCCAAGGTCGGAAGATAGAGGCAGATAGAAATCTTAAATTTTGTTACATTATTGATTTATAGCAACTTATAAACATCTCTCACCATTGCACTGTACGGAAATATTCTTTGGTTAGTTGAAAATATCGCGCTCACAGAGGGGGTTGCGCGGAATAGAATTTTACAATTAAAACGTACGGTTTCTTATTTTCTCGCAGATTGCGCAGATGAGCTGATTTTATCCATTCATGGGAAAACAAGCCGTGTCGATGATTTCGCAGATTCTTCTCAGAACCCAATGAAAGCCCGCTGGTTCTGAGAAAAATCTGCGAAATCTAAAATTCATGTTCAAGAGACAAAGTCTGCCAATCTGCGTTATCTGCGAGACAAGTCTCTGCTCAAGAGACAAAAACTGCGAGACTAAAGACAAACTGCAAGAGGATGTGTGAAAGCTCAGTCGGCGAGTTCGAGCGACGCGGCAAACCCGCCATTCCTCTCCATTTTCACCTCAAGCGTAGAGCCGCCCGAAACCTCACGCACGTCCTTGTAGTAGTGCATGGCCTGATAGCTAGCGTTGGAGCCGTCGGTGAAAATCGTGAGCTTGTACTTGCCAGCTTTCAGGAAGTCGAGCGGCAAGGAAAGGGTTGTGCCGTCACCGCTGCATATACCGCCGACGAACCACTTCTGCCCCTTGCGCTTCGCCACGACCACATACTTGCCGACCTCAGCCGCCAAGGCGCGTGTCTCGTCCCATGTGGTTGGCACGGAGGCAATGAAGCGTGCGCACTCCTCGTTGTTATAATATTGCGTCGGGCTGTCGGCAAGCATCTGCAATCCGCTCTCTAATACCACGTAGAGAGCCATCTGGAAGCAGCGCGTGCCCATAGCCGCCGAGTTGGGGCGTCTTGAGTAATACACTTCGGGTTGCATGTTTATCATGCCACCGGGCGTAAAGTCGGCAGGTCCCACGGCATTCCTTATGAACGGAATGTAGATGGTATTGTCTGGCGGGCAACCACCCATCTGCTCCAGCCCGCGCACGCCCTCGTAGGACAGCACGTTGGGGTATTCCAGCTCCAGTCCAGCGGGCGTGAACGCCCCATGCCAGTCTATCACGACCTTGTTGCGGGCCGCCTCCTCGGCGACGCGCTTGTAGAAGTTCACCATCCACTGGTCGCCGTGGTCCATGAAGTCAATCTTCACGGCGTGGATGCCCCACTGCGCGTATGTCTTGAATATTGTGTCGAGGTTTTTCTCCACGGCGAGCCACGGCAGCCAAAGGATAATCTTCACGCCCTTGCCGTCGCAATATTTTATGAGGTCCTGCAGCCGCAGGTCGGGATTGCCGTGGAACGGGTCGGTGGTGCTTGCCGCCCATCCCTCGTCGAGGAGAATGTATTTTATGCCATATTTCGCGGCAAAGTCGGCGTAGTAGCAATACGTCTCATAGTTGCAACCCGACTTGAAGCGCACATCCTGCCCGAACGGGGCTGCACCATTCCACCACTCCCACGACACCTGCCCCGGCTGTATCCAACTTGTGTCGGCGAGCTTGCAAGGCCTTGCCAGCTGCGCGGTGATGGTCTGCTCCAGTATGCCCTTGGAGTCGGTAACGACGACATAACGCCACGGGAACGACCTCGCGCCGTCGGTCTTGGCAATGTAAGCCGCCTCCTGCGTTATGGTCTCGCTGCGATCGCCCTTCGGTTGCCACGTCAGCGGAGACTTGGGGAACGTTGGCGTTATGCCGCTGCCGTTAGAGCGCAGGAATAGCTTGGGATAGTCGTCAACGTCGCTCTCCCCAATGAGCAACTGCCGGTCGCCTTCTGCCGAGAGCAGCGCGGGGATGGTGGCTATAGTGCCCGCCTGTGCCCACTCTGTCAACGGCTGATGGCGGTAAGGCTCCTCGAACGAAGTGTTGAACGATGCCGGAGATGGCTGTATGTGAGCCGTAACGGCAGCGGCAGGCACAATGCAGAAGCTCTCGCCGCCCACTTCAACGCTGCCTTTCAGACGCGTAACAAAGCGATAAGCGACGGCGTTGTCCATAACACGGATTTGCACGGAATAGCTGCCGAAGCCCAAGGTTGCCTCAGTGCAGCTGTTGTCGATGACAGCCTGCTTCATCGGGACTGTCGGGCGCAGCGTGCCTGTGACGCGCCTGACGCTCACCGACTTTGGTCTCCCCGGCACGCCAAGCGTGCGCTTGCCGACGGCCATCGACACATTCCTTTCGGTGTAGGCGAGCTTGCCGTCCACGCTCACCGTCCAGCCCAACGTGTCGACACCCGACAGGAGAGCTACCTCTATCTTGCCGTTTGGCGAGGTGAAGCGTGAGACAGTCTTTGCCCCAGCGGTCAATACACATCCCAACATCCACAACACGGCTGTCAGGCATAAAGCGGTTCTTCTCATAGTCTTTTAGTTTTATGATGTTTATATAGAAACGCACGGCAAGGTCGGTTTATTGCCGTGCGTCGTATGTTTTATTCAGCGGTGTAGTAGGCTGGCAGATTCTTCTCCCGCCGCAATATCATCTTGCGGAAGGCATCCTCACGCTCCTTGGGCATTTTCGCCTTGTCCTTCCACTCCTGCGAGCCATAGACTCCCGCCTCGGAATAGTCCCACGGCTTGAAGCCAATGCGCCTCGCCACCTTCAGGCTCTTGAAGCGGAAGTCGCCGTGCACGGGGTCAACGAACAGCGGGTCGGCGACGATGGAG
>CAZTUD010000172.1:0-6288 GCA_964616945.1 uncultured Prevotella sp.
GAAGTTCCAGGCGACGAACGTGGCGTGGACGCTTTGGTTGATGAAAAATATGCAGGATGAAAGTTTATGTGGACACCAACATTTTAGTGGATTTCGTTTGCCGACGTAAGGAGTTCTTTTCTGACGCAAGAAATCTTTTCGCGTATGGTTACGCTGGATATTACGAGCTGGCTTTGTCAGCAATGTCATTTGTGAACACCATGTACATAGCCCATAACCCTCATAATCCCTCTCCCCGTTTTTCCCGCTCATTTATTTGGAGAATTCCGAAAAACCATTTATCTTTGCAACAGATATTATTTTGAACCGCACTATGGATGCAACTGTTGTAAATACCCCTGTCTTCAACGACTACTGGAACGTGATAAAGAATTGGAGCGACGAGATGAAAATAGCACTCATATCCAAAATTAGCACGTCGATGGTCAGGCCTGCGAAAAAGGCAGACAACAAGACGCTTGGAGACTTCTTCGGGGTACTCAAGGACGATTCGTATTACCCCACTGCAAAAGAATTGGAAGCGATAATGATGGACGAGGAGGAAGACATAAATAAATTCATTGCATGAAGAAATATCTTCTTGACACCAACATCTGCATTGAACTGCTGCGTGGAAACAAGGCCGTAAACGAAAAAGCCTTGCACATTGTCATTGACAAGTGCTGCATCTCGGTAATCAGCCTGATAGAACTTAAAGTTGGCGAGGAACTTGCAAAGGCCAACCCTTACAAATATCGTAATCAGCATGTGGATGATTTCATAAACAGTATGGAGATTTTACCCATAGACTCTTCCATTGATTACTTCATCAAGGAGAAGGCCCGCTTACAACTTGCAGGAACTCCTATGCACAACAACTTCGACTTGCTTATAGGCTGCACAGCCGTAGTAAACGGCCTGACGATGGTTACCGACAACACCAAGGATTTCAAGCGCATAAACGACATAAAGCTGGAAAACTGGCTTGAACACTAAATCCCCTCCCGCCTTGCAAGTTGCAAGGCATGGCGTGAGCCATCCCTTGCCTCCGTTTTTTCGTTTCCCCCTCACAATCCCTCTCCCCGTTTTTCCCCCTCATTTATTTGGATAATTCCGAAAAACCATTTATCTTTGCAAAAAATCTAAGTATTTATGAATACTGTCGCGTTAAATAATTTATGGTCTTATTTAGAAGGACTCTCATTGTCGGCAAACAACAAACGGTGGCTCGGCGAAAGGCTTATAGACTCGGCAACTGTACACCACAAGACTGAAAAGGAAAGGAAACTCGAGGCCTTGACTGGCGTATGGGACAACAAGGATGGTGAGGAAATAGCCCACACCATCAAAGAGGCACGCAAGAGCGACTATGAGCGAATTGTGGAGACTGTAGATTAATGACCATGGCAACAAAATATTTGCTTGACACCAATATTTGTGTGTTTTGCTTGCGCAATCAATATGACATAACAAGGAAAATAGAAAAGGTTGGCATAGAAAACTGCTATCTGTCGGAGATAACGGTTGCAGAGTTGTATTATGGCGCAGAATACAGCAGCAGGCGTGAAAAGACAATGAAGCAGACAGAAGAATTCATTTCGTTATTCAATGTTGTTCCAATGTCAACGTCATTGCATAGTTTCGGAAAACTTAAAAACACATTAGCAACGCAGGGCTTGATAATAGAAAACTTCGACTTGATGATTGGCTCATGTGCCATAGCAAACAATATGGTTTTAGTTACCGACAACATCAAGCATTTGGCTCGCATACCTAATATACGGATAGAGAACTGGATTCAGAGATGAACCGTTGTCGGCAAACGGTTTAAACCTCTCTTCTGAATAGCATCGTGTTGGCAAAGTGGCCTCTCTCCCGCCTTGCTACTTGTAAGGCAGGGCGTGAGCCGGCCCTTGCCTTTCTTTTTCTTTCGTTTCCTACCTCACAATCCCCCTCCCGTTTTTCCCGCTCATTTATTTGGATAATTCCGAAAAACCATTTATCTTTGCAACAGATAATGCGTTGAACTATATTATGGGCACAACTGTTGTAAATTCTTGCAAGTTTCATTTGCTAACTGAATGGGAAGCAGTAAATGTGCCACAATAAAAGCCTATAGTAAATGAACAACAAGACAAAACCAATCCTTTTCTTGTTGCTTGCCATTGTGCTGCAACCTTTTGGCATACATGCCGCAAGCGATGTGAAACCATCTGGCAAACTGCCAGTCATCTACATCAATACCGATGACCCTACGCAGAGTCCGAACAATGCAAAGGACACATATCTCAAAGCCAAGGCCTACATCAGCGCCAACGACGTTGCCGAATATGAAGACATGGCGACAGTATCGTTGCAAATCAAGGGGCATGGCAACTACACCTACAGCAGTTTCAACAAGAAGCCTTACAGATTGAAATTCGATGAGAAGCAGAAACCTCTTGGAATGAAGAAGAGCAAGCACTTCCTGCTAATGGCTGGGGCCGACGACAATCTTGGATTTCTGCGCAACATTGTCGGATATGAGACAAGCCGTCGGCTCGGCCTCGCCTACACTCCCGACGCACAGCCTGTGGAGCTTGTGCTGAACGGCGACTATCGCGGCTTGTATTTCATAACCGACAAGATACGGGTTGAAAAGAATCGGGTACACATAGTGGAGCAGGCTGACAACGAGACCGACCCGGCAAAGGTTGCGGGAGGATGGCTTGTCGAGATTGACAATTACAACACCGACCCGCACATTGACGTGAACATGGGCGGCAGTACCATGTGGGTTACATACCACACGCCAGAAGTTCTTTCCAACATTCAAAAAAGCTACCTGCAGAGCCAATGGGACTCAATAGCCACGTCGCTCTATTGCGGCAATCCCGACGACACGGAGTGGGAAAGCCACATCGACATGGAAGCTCTCGCAAAGGTATATATTTGCCGCGAATTGCTACAGGACGAGGAGGGATTCCATGGCAGCTGCTATGCCTATAAGGACTTGGACGACACGAGGTGGAGTTTCGGTCCTGTATGGGATTTCGGCAATGCTTACCAAGACAAGGACTTGGAGCACTACATATTCGAGCGTCCGCAATTTTCCAACTGGGTAAACGACCGGGCGTGGACATTCACCAACTTCCGCACAAAGGTAAGGAACTTGTGGAAACAATTCTATGAGAAT
Source organism: uncultured Prevotella sp. (assembly GCA_964616945.1). Classification (GTDB taxonomy): domain Bacteria; phylum Bacteroidota; class Bacteroidia; order Bacteroidales; family Bacteroidaceae; genus Prevotella. Next base: position 3,155 of record CAZTUD010000172.1, read on the forward strand.
GAATACCAGTCGATGGATAAATACATCGACAGCATCGCTACTGTAATATCCAACGCCACAGTCTGCGACTACAACCGCTGGAAAGACGATACGCCGGGCAGCGGCATGACAAAGGTGAACGTCACCAACGACGAGGCTGCCAAGGCTTCGCTATTCAAAAGCTACATGCACAAGAAAGCGGCATGGCTGAAAAAGAAATGGATTGACGAGCCCGACAAGCCAGCCACTGCCGACAGCGTGAACATCTATGTATATCCTGCCGAGGGCAGGGAGCCATACCTCTTCACGTGGGGCAACCAGTCGCTGGGAGGCTGGCCCGGCGTAAGGATGACGCAGACAGAGACTTACGACGGCAAACAGTTCTACAAATATCGTATAGTGTCTGGCACCAACATCATTTTCAGTTATGGGGGTGGCGACGCACAGATGACCCAGACGTTGGACATCAACAATGTGGACACGGACCAATGGTACTATTTCTACCAAGGCGAAGCCCAATACAATGGCTACAAGTGCGGACACTACAACAGCTACGACTCCGCAGAGGCTCTTGTCGCTGCGGGCATCAAGACACTCAAGGAGAAAACGGGCAACGCCGCTCGTTACAACCTCGCAGGACAGAGAGTTGACGACAACTACCGTGGCATTGTCATTGTCAATGGAAAGAAACACATTGCAAAGCCAAGATGACATCCTTTTTATATTAAATAGTGTGAAAACCTTTGCCCTATAAATTTTAAGCCTTATCTTTGCATAAAGATAGGGCTTTGCCTTATTGCCGCGATGGTGGAATTGGTAGACACGAGGGACTTAAAATCCCTTGGCCAGAAATGGCTGTACGGGTTCGAGTCCCGTTCGCGGCACTTCGGGAGAAAAATCTTTAATAATATTATAATATTACTATGCGTAACAATTTATTCCTCTCCTTATCTGCATGTGCAGTGCTTGCGCTGGCATCATGCTCTAAGATGGGACCTTTGTCTGCCGACTATTTCACGGTAGATCCTAACCCCCTTGAGGCTGTTGGTGGCCAAGTTCCCGCCACCATCGACGGCAGTTTCCCTGTCAAGTATATGAAGAAAAAGGCTGTTGTGACCGTAACACCTGAGCTGCGCTATGCCAATGGCAAAGTGGCCAAGGGTCAAGGCGCAACATTCCAGGGCGAAAAGGTGCAAGGCAACAACCAGACCATCTCATACAAGATGGGTGGCCGCTACACCATGAAAACCTCGTTCCCATACAAGGACGAGATGGAGGAGAGCCAGATGTACCTGACTTTTTACGCCCGCAAAGGCAACAAGACTTACGACGTGCCAGCAGTGAAAGTGGCCGACGGAGTGATCGCCACATCGGAACTTTACAAGCGCACCATGAACAATGCCGGCGCATGCATCGCTCCCGACAGTTTCCAGCGTGTAAAGGCACAGAAACAGGAAGCCAACATCAAGTTTCTCATCAACCAAGCAAACCTGCGCAAGAGCGAGCTGAAGAACAACTCTATTACAGAGTTTGTCAACATGCTGAAGAAAATCAACGCCGACCGCGAAGGCCTGAACCTCAAGAACGTGGAAGTGGCGGCATACGCCTCTCCTGACGGCGGCTTTGCGTTCAACGACAAGCTGTCGAAAAAGCGCGAGGACGTGACGACGAGCTACGTCAACGACCAGCTCAAGGCGGCAAAGCTCGCCGACGCAGATGTTGACGCTCACTATACCGCTCAAGACTGGGACGGCTTCAAGCAGCTCGTACAGGCAAGCAACATCCAGGACAAGGATGTCATACTGCGTGTCCTTGAAATGTACAAGGACCCGGAGGAGCGCGAGAACCAAATCAAGAACATGAGCGAGGGTTTCCAAGAGCTTGCAACAGGCATCCTGCCAGAACTGCGCCGCAGCCGCCTCATCATCAACTATGAAACAGTCGGCCGCAGCGACGAGCAGATAAAGCAGCAGTTTGAAAGCGATGCCACACAGCTCTCGCCAGATGAAATTCTCTATGCCGCAAGTCTCGAAAGCGACCCGCAGAAGAAAGCCGAAATTTACCAGAGGGCTACCGAAATCTACGACAAGGACTATCGCGGCTACAACAACCTCGCAGCCCTTGCCTTCAACCGTGGAGACCTTAATGCGGCCAAGCAATATATCGCCGAGGCCCAGCAGCAGGGCAATGCCCCGGAGGCATACGCAAACCTTGCGCTCATAAACCTCAAGAACGGCAACACCAGCGCGGCTGAGAACTGTCTGACTAAGGCCACCGACGCCAACGGTCTCAACGAGGTGCTTGGCAACCTTAACATCGCAAAGGGCAACTATGCACAGGCCGTGCAGAACTTCGGCGAATCCACATCCAACAGTGCGGCTCTTGCGCAAATCCTAAGCAAGAACTACGCTTCGGCTCTCGCCACGCTCAACGCCGTGAAGAACCCCGACGGCATGACCGAATACCTGAAAGCCATAGCCAATGCGCGTCAAGGCAAAAACAGTGCCGCCAAGACAGCCCTGCGCAAGGCTTTGCAGCTCGACTCATCGCTCAAGGCTTATGCCGACAAGGACATAGAGCTGAAGAACGTGAAGTAACAAGCTTCTACAAAAGCAAAACAATAACAACAAGGGAGCCAAAGAGCCGTTTTCGTGGCTCTATGGCTCCCTTTACTTTTTAAGCCTCCCCAAGCATGACATATACAAACATACATAATCTAATAAAGCCGCTTCGTGTAACCATCATCCCTTTCCTTTGGAGGGGGCTGGGGGGATGCTTCTTATTTCTCTTCCTCCTCGCTTCTTGCGGTGAGGACAGCCGCCATTTCAAGATAGAGGGGCGACTGCTTCAGATGAACCAAGGCGAGTTCTACGTCTATAGCACGGATGGAGGCACACAAGGCATCGACACTATAAAGGTGCAAGGCGGACGCTTTGCGTATGAGACACCATGCGAGCGACCCGCAACGCTGACGCTTGTATTCCCCAACTTCTCGGAAGTCCCCATCTTTGCCGAGCCTGGCAAAACCGTAAAGATAAACGGCGACGCGTCGCACTTGAAAAAATTGGAAATTAAGGGCACCCAAACCAACGAGCTGATGTCGTCGTTCCGCGAACAGATTGCCAGTGCCTCACCACCAGAGACCAAGCGCTATG
>CAZTUD010000173.1:0-6239 GCA_964616945.1 uncultured Prevotella sp.
ATAAGCCATCAAAGGAGGATGCGAATGATGGGTATCAAAGCAAAAATGTGGAAGAAGAATCGAATGATGACAAAAATGAAGAAAGCGAAGAGAAGGTAAATGCCGAACCTGTTTTGGTGAAGTTGTCAAGGGAGCAGTTCAAGGATGTTTGCAGTGCTGTCTATCATGGTAAAATGCTGTGTATGGGGTTAAGCAACTACGATGATATTTGTGACGGATTTTCTAACCAGTCAATTAGCAGTGGCAACTATAAATTATACACAAGTAAAGAATTAAGGACAGTTCTTGATTTTTATTTGGCTAAAGATTTGTTGCTATGTTTCTCTCAGCTTGGCCATAATATTTGTGGCGAATCTTCCGAACCTTTACCCATAGCTTATAATACACCAGAAGGTCAAGCCCTTTATGTCACCCTATTCATGTTGTCGAACAAGTGGAGTCTTGGCTATGACGATTTCCGCCAGGATATGCTTTCTATTAATCTGCCTTCTGATAACAGAAAATTCGATTGTCATTTGACGGAAGGGCAACTTAAAATCTACTCTAAATCTGAGATAGCGACCATTGACAAGGGAAAAGAGGACTTTTATCTTATTGCGCTTGTACGGAAATATAATCATGAGGACAGGATAGGTGAACTTTTAGACTTGTATATTCAGTATTCAAATGCAATTGCCTTATGTGATGGAGAAACGACAGCTGACGCCCAAAAATGGATAGGTCAACTGAAAGCACGCAAAGAGAAATGGGCAAAAAACTATGACGCACAACGTGGAATAGTTAGTGACACAGAGAAAAAAATTGAGGAACGTGGAAATGTAAGTATCACAAAAGAGTATAAGCCTAATGCGATGGAAGAGCTAAACGGTCTGATTGGGTTAAGGCAAGTAAAAACAGAATTGGAATCTCTAAGGCAATTTATTGCCGTAAACCAAAAGCGCAAAGAAGCTGGTCTGCGGGTGCCTACAATCTCGTATCATTGTGTTTTTAGCGGCAATCCAGGAACTGGCAAGACTACCGTCGCCCGAATATTGGCTGGCATTTACAAAGAACTGGGTATCTTGCAGAAAGGGCAGCTTGTGGAAACCGACCGTTCGGGACTTGTCGCCGAGTATGTGGGGCAGACTGCCGTTAAGACTAACAAGATTATTGACAAGGCTATCGGCGGCGTGCTGTTCATAGACGAGGCTTACACATTGGCGCAAGGCGGCGACAACGACTACGGGCGTGAGGCTATTGCCACATTGTTGAAGCGCATGGAAGATGACCGTGACAGGCTGGTCGTTATACTCGCCGGATACACCAATGAGATAGGGCAGTTTATAAATTCCAACCCCGGCTTGCGTTCTCGCTTCAACCGCTACATTCACTTTGACGATTACACGGAGGACGAGCTTTTCCAAATCTTCCTCCTGCAAGCCAAGAAGTACGACTACCGCCTTTCCGATGACGCGGCAGCGACCCTTCACGGCATATTAAGGCAGAAGATAGCCGCTAAGCAGAAGGACTTTGGCAACGCCCGCTTCGTGCGCAACCTCTTCGAGAGCGTCATAGAGAACCAGGCGGTAAGGTTGTCACATGACAAGACCGTTGACCGTGACAGCCTTGCGGTAATCACCAAGGAAGACATTCACGAATGACAACCATTGATTAACGCCCCTTCGAGATGTACGAGCGGCTGGAAAAATTGTCTAAATAAAAATAATTTCGGATAATTTGTTCCGCGTTTGGGAATTTTGTCGTATTTTTGCATTGTTAATATGTAAGGCTGATGAGGATTATTTCTCACAAGAAGTTGAAACTGTTTTATGAGCAGCCTAAGTATGTTGATGCCAGGCTGCCGCTTGAGCGATGGTATTACATTGCGTCGCAACGGCAGTGGCACAACCTTGGCGACATACGCCAGGATTACGGCGACACGGACATGGTGGGCAACCAGCACTATGTTTTCAACATTCATGGCAACAAATATCGTTTGGTTGTTGTTATCCAGTTTACTATTGGACGCATATACATTCGGTTTGTGGGCACTCATCAGCAATATGACAAAATAAAAGACATTGCAACTATATAAAGGAGGAAACAGGCATGAAAGAGATAACAAAGGCGCAATATAAAATGGCGGAGAAGAGGGTGGAGGAACTTCTTCCACTTGTCAATGACAACACTCCTGTCAATGACCCTTTGAGCGTTGAACTCGCAATGATGAGTGACATAGTGGAGGAGTATGAGAAAATTCATTATCCGATAGAGAAGCCTACTCCTGCGGAACTGATTAAGGCCGGACTTGAAGAGAAGAACATGACGCAGAGGCAACTGTCTTCTGAGATAGGAGTCAGTCCCAGCCGGGTCAACGCCTTTGTCAGCGGCAAGAGTGAGCCAAGCCTGTCGCTTGCTGGGCGTATTTGCCGCATCCTCGGCATAATGCCTGAGGCTATGCTCAGTTATTGACTTATCGGCAAATAGCGCAGATTATGGCAAAGCATCTATATATAATAGCTGGGTGCAACGGGGCTGGCAAAACGACGGCTTCGATGACGATTCTGCCAAAGAGCCTTTTGGTGAAGGAGTTTGTTAATGCCGACGAGATAGCCAAAGGCTTGTCGCCGTTCAACCCCGAGGGCGTGGCAGTGGAGGCGGGACGGCTGATGCTTGAGCGCATACAGTATCTGCTTGGCAAGGGCGAGTCGTTCTCCATAGAAACCACGTTGGCAACGCGCTCGTATGTCAATCTCGTGAGGAGGGCCCACAACTTGGGTTATATCGTCCATCTCATTTACTTTTGGCTCAATTCCCCGCAGCTTGCCGTTGACCGTGTGGCAGAAAGGGTGAGCAAGGGTGGGCACAACATCCCATGCGATGTCATTTTGCGGAGATATGCCAAGGGCATTGACAACTTGTTCAAGTTGTTCATGAATGAGGTGGATGTATGGATTATTTATGATAATAGTGAGTATGACAAAGAAAGGATTGCTTTTGGTGGTAAGTTGACACACACAAGAGTAAATAATATCGCAAAATTTGATAAAATAAAGAGCTATGTCAAATAAGGAAGTTGAGGATTTCGTAAAGAAGATAGACGAAGGTGTCAGCATGGCTCACACAGAGATGCTGCGCGACAAGGCATCGAGGGGCGAGTCCATAGTCTATTCCGACAGGGAGGGCAACATCAAGCACGCCCTTGCGAGCGACGTGCTTGCGGGAAAGGTAAGCGGATAGTTGCCAGCAAACATCGATTATCGGCAAACAGTGCAGATTATGGCCTTGTTTTTTGCCGATAACGGAAAAAGTGGCTATCTTTGCAGCGAAAGCGCAACTATTGTTTGCCGATAACGGAAAAAGGACGAGGACCTCCGCTTTTTCTATTATAGGGGCTTGCGGGAGTGGCCGCGCGTGAAAGGCTATCTTGTTGACACTTGCCTCACGGCACAGGACAAGTTCAAGGCCATGCTCGACTATTTCCGCATAAAATACTTAGAATCATAGTTTATGAAACCACACCTTTCGATAATTGTGTTGCTGATAATAGTCTGCGGCGCGGTGGCTGCGGGCAGGCACGGTTACAACAGCACACGAGCCGACATCGTGGCCGACATGGACCAGGCACTGGAGCAGACGCTTGCCAAGAAGCGGGAGGCATGGATAACGCCCGACACCATTGCCGACTACCGCAGCCACCTGAAGATTGCGGGGTTGAGGCGGTCGTCGGTAATCTATTATGCAATGGACGCAAGGCAGAATGGCTTGCAGAGCCGCACTATGACATGGCATAATGGCAAGGGGGAAAGCTTGAGATTCCAAGGCTATGCCAACCTGTCGGCGGCATCAGTGTTTGCCATGAGCGACCAGCGGCCTGCCATGCTTTTGTCAATGGCCGCAATGCTGTGGGCTGCGTTCTCAGTGATGTATTTTCGCCGTCGACATGAAGGCATGGTCGTTGTCGGCGGCTTGATGATGGACAATAGAAGCCGGCGTTTCTTTACTTTGCGCAAGGGCGCCGTTTCTCTTACCCCGATGCAGGAGCGGCTTTTGCAAATGTTCTTTGCGGCAGAAAACCACCAGCTTGGCAAGCAGGAAATATGCGATGAGCTGTGGCCTAAGAAGCCTGACGCGAGCGACACGCTTTACACCCTCATCCGAAGGATAAAGCCCATCCTTGCCGACAAAGGGCTGACAATAAGAACCGAGCGAGGCAAGGACTACTTTCTTATTGAGAATTGAGGTTTGAGGTTTATGATAACTTTAGGCGTGTTTTTGAGCCGCACAATGGCAGAATAGACAAATCATAAACCTCAATTCTCAATTCTCAAACCTCAAATCGATAATTGTCAGGCAAATGTCAGCTACGATTTTTGTGAGATAAAGCGGTTTTCTTTAGCTTTGCGGCCAAAAACAACGCAAAGATGAAGAAACTGTTTTTATTGTTGTTTGTCCTGGCAACGCCTTGTTTGGCAAGCGCCCAGCAAGACTCAATTTCTAACAACTCCACCATCCAACTCAAGGAATTGGAGGTAAAGGCCGCAAGGATTGTAAACCGCGCCGACGGTATGCTCTATATGCCGTCGGAACAGCAAAAGGTGTCGTCAGGCAACGGATATGGTTTGCTCGCCAGACTGTCCATGCCGAAGATTCGTATAGATGAGGTTAAGCACTCCGTCAGTTCCGTTGACAACAAAGGCGTGCAGGTAAGGCTCAACGGCACGCTCACGACAATGGCCGACCTGCTGTCGCTCGACCCAAAGCTTGTCCGAAATGTCGAGTTCATCAACAATCCAGGTGTGCGCTATGGCGACGACATCGGCTATGTGATAAACATCCGCACACGCCGTGCCGACGAGGGATATGCCGTAGGCACCGACCTCACCAATGGCCTGAACAGCTGGTATGGCAACGACATGGTTTACGTTCGTTGGAATCACAAGAACTCCGAATGGGGACTTACTTACGACTTCGGGTATAACGACGCAAGGCACACGCGCTATTCTGAGAAAGCCGACTACCTATTGAGCGATGGCACACATTATTATATTAGTCGTGAAGACTCGGCGCGGCGTGACCGCAGCTTCTCGAACAACATACAGTTGAAGTACAATCTCGCCGACTCTGCAAGCTATGTTTTCCAGGCAACGCTGACAGGCGATTTCAGCCACAGCCCTACGTCAATTCAAAATTCAAGGTTCATTTCCATAAACGAAAGCAATCATAAATCTCAAAGCTCAATACTCAAATCTCAAAGGAGTAAGCGTTTCTCGCCCGTCCTCGACCTTTACTTCTATCACGCTCTTGGCAGCCACCAGTCAATAACGGCTAACGTCGTCGGCACGTCAATCGCCACCGACCAACACCATTACAACAACGAGGGGGCGGAATATGCCTACAATGTTGACGGCAACACGTGGTCGCTGGCATCGGAAGCCATCTACGAGAACCAGCTGAAGCCTTTCACCATGTCGTTCGGCGTGAACCATCTTTGGAAATACACGCGCAACATTTATTCAGGCGACGCTGAGTCAACCAACAACATGCACAACAGCAACCTGTATCTATTCGGGCAGATAAAAGGAAGCCTCACCAGCCTCTCCCCAGCCCTCCCCGATAGGGGAGGGATTGCTTCAGCGTTAAACTATACTCTCGGCCTTGGCATGAGCAATGTCCACTACACGCAAACAACCCCCTCCCCTATCGGGGAGAGTCGGGGAGAGGCTTCTTTCGACTATTGGCTCTTCCGCCCGAAGCTCTCCCTTCGCTACCAAATAGTCCAACCATTGAGCGTAAGCTACAGCTTTGAGATAGCGGAGCACATTTCGCAGATAGCAATGGTCAGCGACACAAGGATTAGGACAAACTCCTTGGAATGGACCGTAGGCAATCCTGACATCAAACCGACCGACCGTATAACGCAGGGGTTGACAATCGCTTACTCCAGACCGCATATTTACTCACAGATTTATGTCGAATACAGGATTAACCGCAAGTGCAACATGGCAAGCTATGAGCGCACCACCGACAACCAATTCATCTACATGCAGAAGAACCAGCCGCACGTAAACATGTTCTACGTGAGCAACTCTACCAGTTGGACTGTACTGCCCGACAGGTTAACGGCAACCTTCGACGGTGGCATATACCGTTTCTTCAACAAAGGCGACGACTACAACCATTGTCTGACGGCCTACTTCGCCAGCGGCAGCCTGCAAGCCTATCTCGGCAGATGGACATTAACCGCCCAAGCGGACAAC
>CAZTUD010000174.1:0-6182 GCA_964616945.1 uncultured Prevotella sp.
GTCGTACCCAGTGCCGTTCTTTATCTGCTCGTTGTCGGCGTTGATGTCCTTGCCGATGGACTTGGCTGTGGTGAAGTCGAAAGGCGTGCCTTTTACGAATCTTATTTCGCCCGTTGGTATTGAAGTCGGGTCAATGGGGAGGTAGAAGTCAGCGTTGACTTGCAATTCAACGTTGTCGACGCTTGGCGTCGGGCCTGCGATGCCCGCCAGTGCGAAGAATCCGTGGTTGGTGAGGTTGAGGATGGTTTTCTTGTTGGTTGTCGCAAGATAGTCGATGTGGAGTTCGTTGTCGTCTGTCCAAGTGTATTCCACGGTTACCTTGAGTTCTCCAGTGTAGCCTTCCTCCCCGTAAGGTGACACATAGTTGAGTGCCAGGGTGTGCTCGTTCATTAGTTCTGGCGTCCACACTTTCACGTTGAACCCTTTTTTGCCTCCGTGCAATGAGTTGGGACCATTGTTTATGGGGACATAATACTCTTTGCCGCGTAGAGTGAAGTGCCCTTTGGCAATGCGGTTGCCAAAGCGTCCGATAAGGCGAGAGAGATAAGGCTCGGGTGAATAGATGACATCCTGGATGTTGTCGTGTCCCATGATGACATTGGCGCGTTTGCCATTCCTGTCAGGAACCATGATGGCCACGATTGCCCCGCCATAGTTGGTTATTGCCACTTCGTTGCCTTCATTGTTCCGAAGAATGAAGAGGTCTGTTTTCTTGCCGTTTACTGTGGTCTGAAAGTCTTCGCGCTTCAGGCCACATACATTTTGTGTCTCTTCAGTATTTGCCATAAAAAGATGAGTTTTTAGTTGTTATACCTTATACATGCAAAGTAAGCAAAAAAATGTCGGACTGCAAACTAAAAACGCAAAATGTTGCTCAAAATGTGTGTTAAATATCCTTTAATGACAAAAGGTCGGCTACAATGTAGCTTGAGCCGCCCACAAAAATGAAGTCTTCTGCCGATGCTTCGGACAGGGCTTTGTGGTAGGCATTGTCCACGCTTCCGCAGTCTGTGCCCGTGAGTCCATTGGCCTTGCCGAGAGCGGAAACTGTCGCCGATGGTATGGCTCTTTTTGATGATGCCTGCGCCCAATAGTAAACAGCGTTCTTGGGGAGGAGTGAAAGGACGGTATTGATGTCTTTGTCGTCAACCATGCCGAACACAATCCTTAGCATTTGGCATGGTTGCTTCTCTATCTGTTGGGCGAGATACCGCCATCCGCCTACATTATGTCCCGTGTCGCATATTGCCAAAGGCTTGTCGTGGACTTTTTCCCAGCGACCGCGAAGTCTGGTGAGCTTGCAGACGTTGGCAAGACTTTCACTGACAGCATTGTCGCTGATATTGAACTTTTCCCTTAGCAAGCACGTTGCCGTGAGTACCGTGTTCATGTTCTTGTCTTGGTAGTCGCCGCCAAGGTCGCTGTGCAGCTTGCCGTAGTCCTTGACAATATAGTCTCTCCCACCTTTGGGCACATTGGGCTTGGAGTTTTCAACCATTGGATTGTCTTGCGCAAAGAAGATGGGAGCGTTGTTTTCCTCAGCTTTCTCCTCAAATACTGTGCGAGTCTCTGGCACGTCTTCTCCAATCACTACGGGAATGTATGGCTTGATTATGCCAGCCTTCTCGCCAGCTATTTTTGCCAGCGTATCGCCAAGAAACTGTGTGTGGTCAAAACTGATGTTGGTGATTATGCTCAGTTCGGGCGTTATTATGTTTGTGCTGTCGAGCCGTCCACCAAGTCCGACCTCGACTACGGCGACATCTACCTTCTGTTCCTTGAAGTACAGGAAAGCCAACGCCGTAGTAAGCTCGAAGAAAGACGGATGCAAAGGCTCGAAGAAACTGCGCTCGCTCTCAACAAAGTCAACGACTCTTTGCTCTGGTATTGGCTTGCCGTTGATGCGTATGCGCTCGCGGAAATCTACGAGGTGTGGCGAAGTGTAAAGGCCTACCTTGTAGCCTGCTTCCTGCAATATTGCGGCAATGCTGTGCGAACACGACCCCTTGCCGTTAGTCCCGGCTATATGGATGGTCTTGTAAGCCCTATGCGGGTTGCCAAAGTGGTTGTCAAGCGCAATGGTTGTACCCAGTCCTGGCTTGTAGGCAGAAGCACCCACATGCTCGAAGACAGGGGTTGAGTTGAAGAGATATTCTACAGTTTCACCGTATTCCATCTTTTTGTCTGTCTAAAAAATCCCCTCTTCAAAGGAGAGGGGATTTAATGGGTGAGGCTATTAATTGAAATAATTCCTGAACTTCTCGAAGATGCTCTTCTTCGTGGAGCTGTCTCCCTTGAAATTCTCGCTTTCGCGCAATTCCTCTATAGCTTTTTTCTCGTTCTTGTTGAGTGTCTTTGGCACGTACACGCTCATGTTCACTATGAGGTCGCCCATGCCGCTGCCATATCCTTTTACGGCTGGCAAGCCCTTGCCGCGCAGCCTCACTGTCTTGCCAGGCTGTGTGCCGGGCTCAATCTTCAAGGATATTTTTTTGCCATCTATGGTCGGTATGTCGGTTTCGCCACCCAGGGCGGCTGTCGGGAAATCGAGCAGCAAGTTATAGATGACATCTTGCTTGTCGCGGACGAAAGTCTTGTCTGGCTCTTCCTCTATCAGCACTTGTATGTCGCCGGGAATGCCATTGCGAGGTCCTGCGTTGCCCTTGCCATGCACATTGAGCACCATGCCTTCCTCCACACCAGCGGGCACGTTAATCTCGACCACGTTTTCGCCTTTCACTACGCCTGTGCCGCCGCAGACTTTGCACTTGTTCTTAATGACAGTGCCTTCGCCGTGGCAGGTGGGGCATTCGCTTTGTGTCGTCATCATGCCAAACATGGAGCGCACCGTACGGCTCACCATGCCACTGCCATGACAAGTGGGGCAGGTTTCGGGGCTTGCGCCTCCCTCGGCTCCGCTGCCATTGCATGCGCTACACTTCACGTCCTCGCGCACCTTGAACCTCTTGGTAACTCCGCTGGCGATATCCTGTAGCGAGAGCTTCACTTTCAGGCGCAGGTCAGAGCCTCGGTAAACCCTTTGCTGGTTGCGTTGTCCGCCACCACCAAATCCGCTACCGAATCCGCCAAAACCGCTGTGCCCGCCGAAAATGTCGCCGAACATGGAGAATATGTCGTCCATATCCATGCCACCCCCAAAGCCGCTGAAGCCGGCGCCGCCAGGACCGTTGAAGCCAAACTGGTCATATTGCCGTCGCTTGTCAGGGTCGTGAAGCACCTCATACGCCTCCGCAGCCTCCTTGAATTTTTCCTCGGCTTCCTTGTTGCCGGGGTTGCGGTCGGGGTGGTATTTGATGGCAAGCTTGCGGTAGGCCACCTTAATTTCGTCTTCCGTGGCGTTCTTGGCTACGCCCAAGACCTCATAGTAATCTCTTTTCTCAGCCATGACCTTATTGTCCCACGGCAACTTTTGCGTGCCTTATTACCTTGTCGTTCAACGTGTAGCCCGTCTGTATGCAGTCAATGACCTTGCCTTTCTTGTCATCGGGCTGGCCTGGCACCATAGCCACTGCCTCGTGGTAGTCGGTGTCGAAGTCTTTGTCTGTAGTGTCGATTTTCTTCACTCCCAAGCCTTCAAGCACTTTCTCAAACTTGTTGAAAATCATTTCCACACCCTTGCGTATGGCATTGGGGTCATCGCTCTTGTCTTTAAGGGCGCGCTCGAAGTCGTCGAGCACGGGCAGTATGGCGGTAACGGTCTTCTCACTGCCATTGAGTATCAGTTCAGCCTTCTCTTTCAGCGTGCGTTTCTTGTAGTTGTCGAACTCTGCGAGAGTGCGCAGGTATTTGTCTTTCAGGTCGGCAATAGTTGCGTTTGCCTTTTCGAGGGCATCGTCACCAGCCTCTTTGGTTTCAGCCTCTTCTGTCTGGGCTTCGTCTTTCTCCTCTGCGTTGACCTCGTTCTCAGCCTTGCTGTCGGCAGAACCCTGCTTGTCAGCTGCGTCTTGCCCTTCGACCTTTATTTCTTTTTCCTCGTTTTCTTTTTCTGCCATAATAGTAAAATGTGTTTTTGTAAAGTGAAACAACAAAAAATGTGCCACTCGCAAATATTTACTTGTACATCCTCTCCTTTTGCTCCTTTATCGTGTCGTCGTGGATGTACTCCTCATATGGCATCAGCTTGTCGATGGTGCCGCTTGGCGTAAGCTCGATGATGCGGTTTGACACAGTTTCGATGAGCTCGTGGTCGTGGCTGGAGAAGAGGATGTTGCCCTTGAACGCCACCATGTTATTGTTAAGTGCCTGAATGGACTCCAAGTCGAGGTGGTTGGTGGGCGTGTCGAAGATTAGGCAGTTGGCGTTTTGCAGCTGCATCCGCGCAATCATAAGCCTCATTTTCTCGCCTCCCGACAGCACGTTTACTTTTTTCTCTACATCCTCCTGCTTGAACAGCATCCTGCCGAGGTAGGATTTCATCACGACCTCATTGCCTGGACCATATTGCGACAGCCAGTCAACGAGGTTGAGGTCGCTCTTGAAAAAGCTGGTATTGTCGAGTGGGAGATAGGCTGTGGTTATGGTTACGCCCCATTTATAGGTGCCGGCATCGGCATGGCGGTTGCCGTTGATGATTTCAAACAATGCCGTCATCGCCTTGGGATTGCGGCTCAGGAAGACGACCTTTTGCCCTTTCTCGACGTTGAAGTTGACATTGTCGAATAGCACTGTACCGTCGGCATCGACAGCCTTCAGTCCCTCCACCTCAAGTATCTGGTTGCCTGGGTCGCGCTCCATGCTGAATATGATGCCGGGATATTTACGGCTCGACGGGCGTATTTCCTCCACGTTGAGCTTTTCGAGCATCTTCTTGCGGCTCGTGGTCTGGCGGCTTTTCGCCACGTTTGCCGAGAAGCGGCGTATGAATTCCTCCAACTGCTTCTTCTTTTCCTCCGCTTTCATCTTTTGGTTTTGCGCCTGGCGCAGGGCGAGCTGTGAGCTTTCATACCAGAAGCTGTAGTTGCCGGCGAAGACAGTAATCTTGCCAAAGTCTATGTCTATGGTCTGGGTGCTCACTGCGTCGAGGAAGTGGCGGTCGTGGCTGACCACGAGCACCGTCTGGCTTTCGTCGATGTTGCCGAGGTAGTCCTCAAGCCATTCCACGGTGGAGAGGGCAAGGTCGTGGGTGGGCGCGTCGAGGGGCAGGTTGTCGGGCTTGCCGAAGAGTGCCTTCGCAAGCATCACGCGCACTTTCTCGTTGTTCGACAGCTGCTCCATCTGCTTTTGGTGCAGGGCTTCGGGTACACCAAGGTTTTGCAGCAGCTGTGCGGCGTCGCTTTCCGCCTCCCAGCCGTTCATCTCGGCAAACTTCTCCTCAAGCTCGGCGGCGCGGTTGCCGTCCTCCTCGGTCATTTCAGGCTTTGAGTAGAGCATGTCGCGCTCCCTCATGTTGTCCCACAGGGCTTCATAGCCCATGAGCACGGTGTCCATCACCTTGTAGGCATCATACTTGAAGTGGTCCTGCTCCAGCACCGACAGCCTCTCGCCTGGGCCAAGCTCCACGTTGCCCTTGTTGGGCTCCAGGTCGCCGCTTATGGCGCGCAACAGTGTCGATTTGCCAGCACCGTTGGCTCCTATCACGCCGTATATGTTACCGCGCGTGAACTTTATGTTCACATCTTTATATAATACACGTTTGCCAAACTGTATGGCAAGATTTGTAAGTGTTATCATAGTCGCTTTGTTGTTTTCGTTTGCAAAATTACAAAAACTTCCATGAATAACAGAATGCTTGCCAATAAAAAAGCATGGAAAGCGGTTGGGCTTTCCATGCCTTATGGAATGATGTCGATTGCAATCAGCAAACGTTAGTCGAGCTTCAGGCTCTTCTTTATGGCTTCAATCTTGTCCATTGCCTTTGCCGAAAGAGCCTCATACTCTGAAGCTTCCTTCATGGTGCCCTTCACCTCGATGTAGAACTTGATTTTCGGCTCCGTGCCCGACGGGCGCACGCTCACCTTGGTGTCGTCGTCGCAGAACCACTGGAGCACATTGCTCGGCTCCGGCATGTTGAGGTCGGTCTGCTTGCCGTTGGCATCGGTGGCCTTGAGAGTCTTGTAGTCTTTCCACAGCACTACCGTCGAGCCACCCAAATCTTTTGGCGGATTGGTGCGGAAGTCGGCCATCATCTGCTGTATCTCGTCGGCTCCGGCCTTGCCCGGACG
>CAZTUD010000175.1:0-6151 GCA_964616945.1 uncultured Prevotella sp.
AACTTCCTGATGGGGCGCAACTACGATTTCTGCCACACGACGACTGTGAACAACGTTAGGCAGTACGTGCCAATATCGGCGTTCGTAGTCCATACAGCCCCAAAGGGCGGCAAGAAGTCGATTTCCTTTGTCGATGGCTTGAATTTCGGCTATAAGCAGGGCGCATATACCGATGGCAAGAGCGACCTGTCGCTGCTCATAGGCCTGCCATACGCGGCACTCGACGGCATCAACGAGGATGGCTTCGCCATAAGCGTGCTCTCACTCAACGAGGCACCCGCCACGCAAGCAGACGCTACTAAGAAAAACATAAGCACCACGGTGGCAATACGTATGCTCCTCGACAGGGCTTCAACGGTAAAACAGGCGGTAGAGATGCTTAGGCAGTATAATATGCGCATGAAGAATACTGACGACAAGCACAACTACCATTTCTTCATGGCAGATGCCACAGGGGACTACGCCATCGTGGAATACACGTATATCAACCCCAAAGACACCTTGGAGAAATACCCTACGCAGATGGAAGTCCTGACGGGCAATGACACTCTGCGGTGCGTAACCAACTTCTATGTCTCTTCCACAATGGTAGGCACCAACGACGGCTGGGGCTCTGAGCATGGCAAGAAACGATATTTCGACATGAGGGATAATCTGTTGGCCAACAACTATACTCTCAGCAGCAGTGCCGCGATGTCGCTGCTTGAGCTTGTGTCGCAGGAGGCCAATGAGGACGACCCCACCTCCTTCACCCAGTGGTCCGAGGTATTCAACCTCACGGAGAAATCGCTTCGTCTGTCCATTCTCCGTGAATATGGGAAATCGTACAACTTCAAGGTCGAATGAAATAGTATTTGGAATGGCAAAATCGAAAAAACTTTGTTTTTCATTTTGCCATTCCACTCTTTTGCACTAACTTTGCGTTACATAAAAGTTGTAACGTAAAAGTTGTAATGGTGGCAAGAAAGAAGCAGCTTGACCCCGCCAACCCATTCATAGACCACGGATATATAAGTCCAAAGTATTTTTGCGACCGCAAGGCAGAGACTGAAAAGATTATCTCTGCCTTGCGCAATGGCCGAAACATCACGTTGATATCTCCGCGCCGTGTCGGCAAGACTGGCTTGATAAAAAATGCTTTCTGCCACATCCATGAAAAAGAACGAAAAGCCTTTTTCATCTATGCTGACATATTTTCGACGCGCAGCCAGAAAGACCTTATAAATGTTCTTGGCCAAGCTGTCTTTGCCGAAACAAGGACACCGCTTGACAAGGCAATAACCATCTTGGCACAATGCCGCCCTATCGTTGGGGTTGACCAATTCAGCGACACTCCAACCCTTTCCTTCGATGTGCAGCCGCAAATGGCGGAGCAGAACATCCGACAGCTTTTTGAATACGTCGGTGGACTGAAACAGCAATGTTATATAGCCATTGACGAGTTCCAGCAGATAGTCAACTACCCGGAGAAAGGCACTGAGGCATTGCTCCGCTCCTACATACAATTCCTGCCTAATGCGCATTTTATCTTTGCTGGCTCACGGCAGCACCTCATGACTGAAATGTTTCTTTCTGCCCAAAGACCATTCTATCAGAGTACGCAGATGATGAATCTGGATGTCATAGGGGAAAACGCATACTACGAGTTTGCCAACATGTTCTTCGGGGGGAAAAACGGCAGCATTGCCAAAAAGGTTTTCGACTATGCTTACCAACTGATAGACGGTCAGACGTGGTATCTTCAGACTATACTGAACCGGTTGTACGAAAACTATTCGGTTGTTGACAGCAAGGAGCAGATTGGCATGGCTGTAAAAACCATTTTGGATGAGAATACAGCCAACTACCAGGGAATGATTGCCATGTTGACAGACAACCAGCTTGATTTATTAAAGGCTATTGCCAATGAGGGGGAAGGCAAAGGAACCTATGAGCGGAGACTTTATTTCCAGACATCATCTCAAGACTGCAAGTAGCGTAAGGGCTGCCCTAAAATTCCTTACCGACAACGAACTATGCTACAAGTCTCCCGACGGTTATATCGTCTATGATCGCTTCCTCGGCTTTTGGCTTAACCGAACAACAATAAATTGAACAGCAATAAATTAGAGTTATTCCACCGCCCACTCATTCATTTCCTGCGAATTTAGTCTATCCCCTCACTTTGGCAAGAATTTGCAGCCTTGTTGTTTAGTCCTTGCAATATTTTTTCATAATTTCTTTCAGATTTTTTTGGCGGTTTCAATTATTTTGCCTTACTTTGCCATTGAGTTCGGGGCTAAGTCATGTATGACAGAGCTGAGAAGAACTCGTAAACTTTAAAGAAGAGCGTTTGACTCATTATCCCTCGTTGAATCTGGACAATTCAATCTAATACGGATAATAAGCAAATCCGCTCACGCATGGGATTATTGTACCTTGTCATCAAGGGCGATATACCTCAATGCGTGGGCTTTTGCATGTTACGTATTAGAGGCAGTCCAGAGCCTAAACGAGGTAACCAGCAAAAGTTCACGCTTTTTCATGTCAAATATTTAAAAGACATAAGGACGTTGCCACATGTCGTCACGTAAACTCGTTTCAATAGTCGTGCCATGCTATAATGAGCAAGAGTCTTTGCCGTATTTGTATGATGCGGTAAATAATATTATGACCGACTTGTCGCAATATCGTTGGGAACTTTTGTTTGTCAACGACGGCAGTCGTGACCATACAATGAACATTATTCGTGATTTGGCCAAGAACGACAATCGGGTGAGCTTTGTGGACTTGTCGCGCAATTTCGGCAAAGAAAATGCCATGCTCGCAGGTTTCGATTATGTCAAAGGCGATTGTATGGTTTTGATGGATGCTGACCTCCAAGACCCGCCAACTTTGATACCCATGATGTTGGAATATTGGGAGCAAGGCTACGACGACGTTTATGCCAAGCGGCGCGACCGTGGTCAGGAAAGCTGGCTGAGAAAACGTTTCTCGCTTTTGTTTTATTGGCTTCTCGACAAAAGTACCCGTTTCGAGGTGCTAAAGAATGTAGGAGATTTCAGGCTTCTTGACCGTTGCTGCATAGACGCTTTGAGACAGTTGCGTGAAAGCGAGCGTTATACTAAAGGCTTGTTTTGTTGGATTGGCTATCGTAAGAAAGAAATCATTTTCGACCGAGCTGACCGACAGCATGGCTTGTCGCATTGGAATTTCTTCCAACTTGCAGGCCTTGCCGTAGAAGGTCTGACCTCTTTCACGGTCTCGCCTTTGCGTTGGGCTACTTACATTGGTGGACTAATCGGCTTGGGGGCGATTGCGTATCTTATTTGGACTCTTGTCAAAGTCGCCATTTGGGGCGACCCAGTGGCAGGTTTCCCTACATTGATAAGCGTAATACTGTTTCTTGGGGCCTCGCAGCTAATCGCCATTGGCATATTAGGCGAATATCTCGGCAAAATTTTCAATGAGAGCAAGCACAGGCCCGTGTATCTTGTGGAAGAATATCATGAGGGCGATGGCATTAATTCTTAAAACCAGTTGGGTGATGAAGAAAATAGAAAACAAAACTTTTACGATTGCCTTTATTTCGTTTTTGGGCTTTATAGTAACTGGAGTGTTGTGTTATCCTTACGCAGCCGACTATGACAGCGGGCATCTAATTTCAGATTTCATAATTAATGGTTTCCCCCAATTGAATGACTGGATGGGCTGGTATTATCCATCTTTGTGCTTTGTCTTGTATAAATTGACAGGCTTAGAACTTGCCATAGGCGTGTACCAGAACATTTTATATTGGTTGGGAGTGTGCCTTTTGTCAATTTCATTATTTGGGAAAAGCAAACATTGGTTTTTGTGGTATCTGCTGATAGCTTTTTTCCCTGGCTCGCTCTCATTGATTACCAACGTTATGAACAATGCGTTGCTGTTTGCAAATCTTCTACTTGGCATCGGGCTATATGCCTTTTATAGGAATGTAAGCCACAGGCGGTGGATTGGGTTGTTGGCTTTGTTCTTTATTTTCCAGTCTATTTTCATTCGACGTGAGGCAATCTTCTATGTTTCTTTGCTTCTTGTGGGCATGGCGGCTATTGAAATACGTTATTTGGGCTGTGGTGTGAGAAAAACAGCCATTCTCTCCATACTGTCAGTGTTTTCAGTCTTGGCATTAACTCTTGGAGCTGAAAAGGCATTGACAGCCAATATGAAAGATTACCACTACATAAATTCCATCGACTTTATAGCTATGTACGATATGAATGGCATGAGCCATTATAAGAACGACATAGTTTTTCCAACGGCGATTTTCAAAAAGCAATACCAAGACAAAAAATGTTTTATGGAGATGATACGTAATGACTCTGCCAATTTTGAAAACGACTATGCTTCTTTTTGGTATCACGGCCACCTGTCTGTGCCAAATAAATTTCTCGTCAAGATTGACAATAAGGCCTACATATATTTAGCGAATCTGAAATATTATTTGCTGTTTAGGGGGCAAGTGATAAAGGATTATCTTTACATGCCGATGTTGGATTTTTGTGGTGGCGTGGATGGCAAGTCTGGCCGCATTGAGCCAAGCAAACTTTATAATGTGTTCGCAGGATTGACTATTGTGTTGGGAGTGGCCTACAATTTTTTCGCTTGCGCCATCCTCATGTTGCTTGCGTCGTTTAAACGAATTGTGCCTTATGAGTCCCGTAGAGAGTATATTTTAGCAACAGGGGTGTGGGCATTGCTGCTGTTGTCGTTCATGATGTACCTTTTCAGTGCCACGAGTCTGCAAATCAGGTATGTCTATCCCGTGTGTATCTTCATTTTCTACATGTTGGTTTATTCCATAAGCAAGTTTGTGGAGAGAAATAAGCTGCAATAGTAGGAGGATTCCACTCTTTTGCACTAACTTATGCGTTACATAAAAGTTGTAACGTAAAAGTTGTAATGATGGCAAGAAAAGAGCTGCTTGAATTGCAATCTGCGAGATGCAATTTCATTCAGCGAGAGCGATGCGCTTTTGTAAAATTCTTTTCTGCGCAACCCTCTCTGTGAGTGCGTTATTTTCAACCAAGCAAAGAATTATTTCATACAGCGCAATGGTGGGTGAGGTTGTTAAGTTGTTGTAAACCAATGATGTAACAAAATTTAAGTTTCCAGTCAGCCGCAATCCACCCACCTTCGCGGCGGCGAGCTGCCTTCTTCGCGCCGCCAAGAAGCCTTCCCTGCGCCGCGAAGAAGACACCTTGGCGGCGTAGGGAAGGAGACCTTACGCCGTAAGGTACATGCCAAGGCTCCGCGCGATGTCTGCTGAGGTGCCGCAAGAGGTGTTTTCCGCTTGTAGAACGCCAAGTTCTCGTTGTCCTGATTTTTTACTTTTTGTGAATTTATTTCATGTTTTTATCGCAAAGGGTTGGGTGAAGGCAAATATTCATATTCAAATTAAATGGATAGTTCTTGCAAACATTAAAATGCTTAATCTTTTCGTTTTCTGCATAATAATGGGTAACTTTGCAGAAAATTTCGTGTAAAGCATTATGTTTGAGAATTTAACCGACCGCCTCGAACGCTCGTTCAAGATATTGAAGGGCGAGGGCAAGATAACTGAGATAAACGTCGCCGAGACGCTGAAGGATGTGCGCCGCGCACTCTTGGATGCCGACGTGAACTACAAGGTTGCCAAGACTTTCACCGACACGGTGAAGAAGAAGGCCTTGGGCATGAACGTGCTTACTGCCGTCAAGCCTGGGCAGCTCATGGTGAAGATTGTCCACGACGAACTGGCGAAGCTCATGGGTGGCGAGGCCTCTGAGCTGCATCTGAACGGCAAGCCCGCAATCATACTCATGTCGGGTCTGCAAGGTTCTGGTAAGACCACATTCAGCGGCAAGCTTGCCAACATGCTGAAAACCAAGCAACACAAGCATCCCCTGCTCATGGCGTGCGACGTTTACCGCCCCGCCGCCATCGAGCAGCTGAAGGTCGTGGGCGAGGGCATTGGTGTGCCTGTCTATAGCGAGCCTGACAACAAGAATGTCAACGAGATTGCCGACCATGCAATACAGGAGGCGAAGGCCAAGGGCAACGACGTGGTCATCATCGATACCGCTGGCCGCCTTGCCATTGACGAGCAGATGATGAACGAGATTAGCAGCCTGAAAGAGCATGTGCATCCCGA
>CAZTUD010000176.1:0-6039 GCA_964616945.1 uncultured Prevotella sp.
TGAGCCATCATCGGCCGTTCTTGGAGAAAGACGTGCTTACCCGTCTGCTGTGGAGCATGATTCCGGAGACCAAGGCTTTCTGCCCGCTCGGCCTTGGCATCATTCCCTATTCGGTCAGTGGCAGTGTGCGCTTGGCGCAAGACACGCTGAAGGGAATGGACGAATACGATGTCGTGCTTTGGGAGAAGCACGGAGTGTTTGCCAAAGGCAAAGACGTAATGGATGCTTTCGACCAGATTGACGTGCTCACAAAGAGCTGCAAGATATATCTCGCAGCCAAGGCAATGGGGTTTGAACCCGACGGCATGAGCGACGCGCAGATGCAGGAGATGACCGAACTGTTCCACCTGCCGAAATAGTCTGAGTTCTTTTGCGGCATTAAAAACTATCGGGAAAGAAAATCAAGTAAGGATGTCGATATTCATTGGGGAAGAAAAGATAGCGTGAATGGCTTACTTGTTCTTCTCAAGCCATTCCAGCCTACGCTGGTCAGGAAGGTGCTTGACGGTAAAATTGTCGAACTTTGCCTTAAAACCCTCTCCGTCAGGACAAGCAGCTGCAAGTCCAATCATAACTGGGGTGTTATCCTGCATCCAGCAGTTGCGCATCATAGTGTAGTGCTTGTCATCGAAAGAGTAATAAACCTGTATGGCATCAAGGCGACGAACAGCCTTAATCCAAACGAAATCGACTGGCTTTGCCAGCTCTATGACGCTCCAGTCGCTTGTGTGGTGTGTGACGACACAACTTAGATTGTATTTTCCATCAACATACTCAATGCCCGCTTTTAGCCAGTTCTCCTTGTCGATACGAATCATCATTCCTGCTTGGTCGAAGCGCACCTTGTAGTCGCCCGAAATTTTAACCTTTGCCTCGAACTCGCCACCGTAAGTGGAATAGGCGAATGGACCATCGTCAACGGTAAATCCGTAGTGGGAAATACGCCAATAGTCGCAATGCCCAGGCACCTGCATTGTCAACTGGCTGCCGTCAATCTCATAGTCAGGCTCGTTGAACCACTGCAGGTTCTCCAACTTTTGAGCATGTGTGCCGATTGCTGTAATCATAAGCAAGAATACTAAACAGAAGTGCTTCATTTCTTTGAATATTGTTTGTTATAAATATATTAGTAATCAGACAGTTATCTCTATGATAATGCCCTCTGGCCCTACGATGCAGCTTTCATAGTAGCCATCACCAGTAACACGCGCCCCGTTGAGGCAGGCATAGCCGTCGGCGGCAAGACGGTCGGTGAGATTGTCAACAGCGGTGCGGCTGCCGACGCTTATGCTCAAATGTACATATCCCTGCGCGTGAAGGTCCTGGTGGTGCGGCTCAATGTCTGGCCAGCTCATCAGTTCTATTTTTGTACTCCCCTCAGTAAAATAAAGCATCCATGAGTGGAGACCTGTGCGTGGATTGTGATATTCAAGCACCTCGCGGGCATCGAAGTATGCCATGAAGAACGCCTTCATGGCATCTATATCTTCGCAATTTATGGCAATGTGGTTTATTCTCATATCGTTTGCAAAGTTAGGAAGAAAAATAATCGCCTGATTGTTGCATTCTTTGTTTTCTTTGTCGTATCTTTGTAGTCGTGTTAATAAATTCGCAAATAAGAAACAATACCTTTGCAATGGGCACTTTGAATTATGACCATTTCACCCAGCTTGCCCCTGAAATTATGGGGCAGCATAGCCAGAACTCTTGGGAATTAGCATATATCATTCAAGGTAACGGCACCAAGACGGTAAGCGGTGCTGCGGCAAAGTTTCATGCTGGCGAGGCAATGCTAATACCACCAAAGATGTTGTATAAGTGGAGGTTTGACTCAGGCAATGACTTCTCAGACGGCATAGTTGAGATGATAATGGTGACGTTTCCTTCAAACATGCTGCATCGGCTTGTGCGTGTGTTTCCCGAATACGCTCCCCTGTCGAAATGGTATGATAGCCTCGCGAGGGCGGTGGTGTTTCCGAGAGGCGACACAGACGGTATTGCCATCCCCCTTAGACAGATGGAATTCCAGCCCCCCTTCGAGCGCATAAGCACGCTGCTGAACTTGCTTGCCTACATCTACAAAAGCCAGGGTCGCACCAACATAGGCGGGTTCATGGTGGGGGATGACGCTGCCAGCAAGGTTGCGAGGATAGAGACATGGCTGAAAGCCAACCATGAGGGTAAGGTCAGCATTGGCGAATTGTCACAATATATGTGCATGAACAAAAGTTCCATGTGTACGCTTTTCAAACAACGTACAGGCAAGACCATTTTCCAGTACCTTACGTCATTCCGCATAGCAACGGCTATGCGCCTGCTTGAGACAGAACCTGTTAGTGTCGCCCAATGCTGTTACAGGAGCGGATTCAACGACGTGCCGCACTTCAACCGCGTTTTCAAGCGGCTGACAGGCATGACTCCGAATGAATACCGCGAGAAAGCTACCAATTTTACAGATTAAACTACTAAATGTGGTAAACTTCACAAAAATCATCAGCGTGTACGTGAAAAACTGGCGGGGTGAGAACTGGCATGTCAAAAAAAATTAGTAAGTTTGCACGCAAAACAGGAACTTACATGAAAAAGATTTTTACCCTGCTACTTGCGGCACTCGCAACAGCCACGGCTTCAGCCGGAAAGCTGACCCGCCATGTTGACCCGTTCATCGGCACCACCAACTTCTCAGTGTGCAACCCCGGCCCCGTCGTGCCCCACGGCCTCATGTCGGTAACGCCGTTCAACGTAATGGGCTCCGACCTCAACCGCTACGACAAGGACAAGCGGTGGTGGTCGGCTCCCTACGAATACACCAACACGTATCTCACGGGCTTCGCCCACGTAACACTGAGCGGCGTTGGCTGCCCGGAGATGGGCACGTTGCTGACGATGCCCACCACGGGCAAGCTCAACGTTGACTACCACGACTACGGCTCCACCTACAGCGACGAGCAGGCGCGGCCAGGCTACTATGCCGTGAGGCTGACGAAGCATGGCGTGAAATGCGAGGCGACGGCCACACAGCGGGCTTCGGTCGAGCGTTACACATTCCCCAAAGGGCAAGGCAACATATTGCTGAACATAGGCGACGGGCTGACCAACGAAGTTGGCGGCATGGCGCGGCGCGTGAGCGACACCGAGGTTGAGGGCTTCCGCCTTCTCGGCACGTTCTGCTACAATCCGCAGGCCGTGTTCCCCATGTACTTCGTGATGCGCGTGAGCAAGAAGCCCACGTCGGCCGGCTACTGGAAGAAGCAGCCCAAGATGGAGGGCGTGAAAGGGCAGTGGGACGCCGACAACGGCCGCTACAAACTCTACACGCGCTATGGCCGCGAAATTGCGGGCAACGAGATAGGCTGCTACTTCAGCTACGACAGCCTCGGCGAGGACGAGCAGGTGGAAGTGAGGATGGGTGTTTCATTCGTCTCCATTGCCAACGCCCGCGAGAACCTCGACAAGGAGCTTGGCGGCAAAAGCTTCGACCAAGTGGCGCAGGAAGCCGACGACGCATGGGAGCGCACGCTTGAGGCCGTGAGCGTGGAGGGCGGCACCGAAAAGCAGCTGCGCATGTTCTACACCGCCCTCTACCACACGCAGATACATCCAAGCGTGCTGCAGGACGTGAACGGCCAATACCCCATGATGGAGAGCGACAGCACGGGGGCAATTCAAAATTCAAACCTCAAACCTCAAAGCTTAAACCTCAAAGCTCAAAGCTATGACCGCTACACGGTGTTCTCGCTGTGGGACACTTACCGCAATGTGCATCAGTTGGAGACACTGCTCTACCCCATCCGACAAATTGGCATGGTGCGCTCGATGATTGACATGTACCGCGAATGGGGCTGGATGCCCAAGTGGGAGCTGTTCGGACGCGAGACGTGGACAATGGAGGGCGACCCGGCCATACCCGTGATTGCCGACACATGGCTCAAGGGCTTGCGCGACTTCGACATCAACACCGCCTACGAAGCCTTCCGCAAGTCGGCCACGCTGCCCGGCAAGGACAACCTCATGCGCCCGGACATCGACCCATACATTTCAAGAGGCTACATCCCCATCGGCACATACGCCGCCGACAACTCGGGCGACAACTCTGTCTCTCACGCACTGGAATACTACGTTGCCGACGCAGCCTTGTCGCGCCTTGCCAAAGCCCTCGGCAAAAACGACGACGCAAAGCTTTTCGCCAAGCGTAGCCTCGGCTACAAAAACTATTTCTCAAAGGGCGACGGCACCCTGCGCCCGCGCATGGACGACGGCTCGTGGCTCACGCCGTTCGACCCCAAGGACGGAGCCGACTTCAGCAATGCGCCCGGTTTCCACGAGGGTTCGGCATGGAACTACACCTTCTACGTGCCCCACGACATCGGCGGGCTGGCAAAGCTCATGGGCGGCAATAAAAAATTTGTTGCAACATTGCAAAAGGTGTTCGACGAAGGCCTCTACGACCCCGCCAACGAGCCCGACATTGCCTACCCCTATCTCTTCAGCCGCTTCAAGGGTGAGGAATGGCGCACGCAGCGCGAGGTGAGCCGTCTGATAGACAAATACTACAGCGACAAGCCCGACGGCATACCCGGCAACGACGACACTGGTACCATGTCAGCTTGGCTGGTGTTCTCTATGATGGGCATCTATCCCGACTGCCCAGGCGAGCCAATGTACACCATCACCACACCCGCCTTCGACCGCATTACGCTGCATCTTGACCCGCGTTGGTATCCCGATGGCGACATCACGATAGAGACCCGGCGCAAGGCTGGCGGCCAGGGGCGCATAACCGGCATGACGCTCGGCGGCAAGAAGCTCAACACATACCGCATTTCGCACAACGACCTGACGAAAGGGCGCAAGTTGGTGATAACTGTGGATTAGTTAAATAATCGTTTTTTCCATACTATTGCCAATCTTTTTGCTAACTTTGCATTCATAACAGAAAGAAGCACAATAAATGGCAGACAACGCAGAAAGAAAGAATCCTTTCATGGAGCCATACGGCACGCCACACGACACCGTGCCGTTCGACAAGATACGGTTCGAGGACTTCGAGCCGGCATTCATGGAGGGCATGAAGCGCGAGGATGAGGAGATAGAAAGGATTGTGAACAACCCCGAGCCTCCCACTTTCGACAACACCATAATATATTACGACGACTCAAAGGGCGAAAACTACTACGACCTGCTGGATCGCGTATCGACGGTTTTTTCGTGCCTGATGAGTGCGGAGACAAACCCGAAGATGGAGGCGTTGGCGCAGAAACTCAGCCCCATACTGACCAAGCACGAAAACGACATAACGCTAAACCCCAAGCTCTTCGCCCGCGTGAAAGCCGTCTATGAGAACCACCGCGAGCTGACCCCAGAGGAGAATACGCTGCTTGAACAGGAATACGACGCTTTCGTGCGCAGCGGAGCCTTGCTCGACGAAGCGGGCAAAGAGAAACTGCGCGAGCTGACGGAAAAGGCTTCGATGCTGGAATTGCAGTTCTCGCAAAACCTGCTCAAGGAAAACAAGGCCTACACGCTGCACATCACCGACAAGGCACAGCTCTCGGGACTGCCCGACACGGCGATAGAGGCGGCGGCAGAAGCGGCAAAGGAGCGCGACATGGACGGCTGGGTGTTCACGCTCGACTATCCGAGCTACTCACCGTTCATGACCTACAGCGACGAGCGGGAGCTGCGCCGACAGATGTACATGGCCCACAGCACCGAGTGCACCCACGACAACGATGCCAACAACTTCGAAATCTGCAAGCAGATAATAAACACCAGGCGCGAGGTGGCGCAGCTACTTGGCTACAAGACGTTTGCCGACTACGTGCTGAAGCATCGCATGGCGTCGAACGTGAAGAACGTCTATAAGCTTTTGGACGACCTGTTGCACGACTATAAGCCAACGGCCATCAAGGAGGTGAAAGCCATTGAGGAGTTGGCAGCTACAAGTGGGGAGTTAGAAGTTGGGAGTTTGGAGCCTTGGGATTTCTCATACTATTCCCACAAGCTGCAAATGGAGAAATACAACCTCGACGCAGAGAT
>CAZTUD010000177.1:0-5976 GCA_964616945.1 uncultured Prevotella sp.
GTTGCGCTCCAGGGCATCGTAAGCGATAAGCTCGCCCATGAGGATGAAGTCGCGCAGATGGATTGCCTTGTCAAGCTCAACATTGAGACCCTCCTTGCTGCCTGGAACACGGACACAGGTATTGAACTGCTCGCGCACGTCCTTCAGCATGGAAAGGGCTTTCTTCAGGCCGGCCTCGTTGCGGGCCATGCCCACGTAGTTCCACATTATGTTATACAGCTCGCGGTGGATGGAGTCAACGCTCTTCAGCTTAGACTTGTCTGTCTGTTTGTTCTGGATGTCCATGATGCGGTCAATCTCGGCCTGCACGCCCTTCTCAGCCTCAACAAACTCAGGAGCGTCGATAGAAGGCTTCTTCACCTGAATTTGGTCGCTGAGGTAGTTCTGCATGGTGTAAGGAATGACGAAGTAGCCGTCGGAGAGACCCTGCATCAAGGCTGAAGCACCGAGACGGTTGGCACCGTGGTCAGAGAAGTTGCACTCACCGAGGGCGAAGAGCCCTTTGATGTTGGTCTGAAGCTCGTAGTCAACCCAAAGGCCGCCCATCGTATAGTGGATGGCGGGGAATATCATCATCGGGTTGTCGTGCGGGTCAACGTCGGTAATCTCCTGATACATGTCAAAGAGGTTGCCATAACGCTGGTCAACGACATCGCGGCCAAGACGGTTGAAAGCCTCAGAGAAGTCGAGGAACACAGCCAGGCCTGTGTTGTTCACGCCATAGCCCTTGTCGGTGCGCTCCTTTGCGGCACGTGAGGCAACGTCACGGGGCACGAGATTGCCGAAAGCGGGATAACGACGCTCGAGATAATAGTCGCGGTCTTCTTCTGGAATGTCGCGGCCCTGAAGCTCTCCGCGCTGCAGTTTCTTGGCGTCTTCAAGCTTCTTGGGCACCCAGATGCGGCCATCGTTACGCAGAGACTCTGACATAAGGGTCAGTTTCGACTGCTTGTCGCCATGCACGGGAATGCAAGTCGGGTGAATCTGCACAAAGCAAGGATTGGCGAACCATGCACCCTTGCGGTAAGCCTGAATAGCGGCTGTGCAGTTGCAACCCATTGCGTTGGTTGAAAGGAAATAAGTGTTGCCATAGCCACCGGTGGCGAGACAAACGGCATGAGCTGAGTAACGCTCCAGCTTGCCCGTTACGAGGTTCTTGGCGATGATGCCACGGGCGCGACCATCAACGATAACGATGTCCTCAAGCTCCGTGCGAGTGTGAAGCTCAACGGTGCCGTGGTGGACTTCCTTCATCAATGACGAATAAGCACCAAGCAGAAGCTGCTGGCCTGTCTGACCTTTGGCATAGAAAGTGCGGCTCACTTGCACGCCACCGAACGAACGGTTGGCAAGCATACCGCCATACTCACGGGCGAAAGGCACGCCCTGTGCGACACACTGGTCAATGATGTTTGCCGAAACCTCGGCAAGACGATAAACGTTGGCCTCACGTGCGCGGTAGTCTCCACCCTTGATTGTATCGTAGAACAGACGGTAAACAGCGTCACCATCGTTCTGGTAGTTCTTTGCTGCATTGATACCACCCTGCGCAGCGATGGAGTGGGCGCGACGCGGAGAGTCCTGAATGCAAAAGTTAATCACATGGAAGCCCATCTCGCCGAGCGATGCGGCTGCGCTGGCACCTGCCAGACCCGTACCCACGACGATGATGTCGAGCTTACGCTTGTTGGCGGGGTTCACCAACTTCTGGTGAGCCTTATAGTTAGTCCATTTCTCGGCCAAGGGGCCTTCTGGAATTCTTGAATTTATCTGAGTCATAATATTTGAGATTTGAGGTTTGAGGTTTGAGGTTTATGATTACCATAAGCTATAGCCTGGCACCCAATATTTTACCTTTTAACTTTTTTACCTTTTTACCTTTACATGCTTGGTGCGAAGCCAAACCAGAACGAAAGTACGAGGAAAGCGAAGATACCAAGAAGGATGGTAACGTAGCAGATGCCGATGCACTGCCAACGCTTCAGCCAAATCTTGCCGCTCCAGCCGAGGGTCTGCATTGCCGACCAGAAGCCGTGGCTCAGGTGGAACCAAAGGGCGCAAATCCATACGAGATAGAGAACGGAGAACACGGGATTGGAGAACGTCTGCTGTATCCAGCCGAAGCCGTCAGTAGGTTCAGGTGTCACGCTGATGCCGGCAAGCTCGGCGAACATCATGTGTCCCCAGAAATTGTAAAGGTGCAGGCAGAGGCCGATGAGGATGATGAGACCAAGGACGAGCATGTTCTGCGAAGCCCAGCTCACCTCTGGACGACGGCTTGTAACCTCATAGCGCTGCGGGCCGCGGGCGCGGCGGTTCTGTGCCGTGAGGATGAAAGCATACACGATGTGGCAGCAGGCAAGGAATGCCAGGCCAAGGGTGCCAACCACGGCGTACCAGTTGCTGCCAAGGAACTTGCACACCATGTTGTAGGCATCGGCCGAGAAGAAGGCGGCAACGTTCATGCAGCAGTGGAAAGTCAGGAAGAGAATGAGGCAGACGCCGGTTACCGACATCACCACTTTTCTACCAATCGGAGAATTGATTAACCACATAAATGATTGATTTTAAATTATTTGAATGTTATTTGTATAAGCGTGCTGTTTATGTTCCCAGTTCCTTTGACATTGGACACAACTTTCCAATACCACGTTTTAGGTATTTTGATACCTTGTTATAGGTATTGTAGGCAGATTATCCGCTTGCAAAAATACTAAACTTTGGTGATTATACAAAGCAAAAGCCTTAAAATTTGCCCATCAATATGTTTTTTTAAAAAGACATTACAAAAAAAGGCATCAGCTGCGGCTCACCTGCAAGCCTTTTCCGCTCAGCGTCATGTCCACGAAGCGTGCGTTGGCGTTCTGCCTGTGCTCGTTCAGAGTCTGCCTTATCCTCACAGCCGCCTGCGGGTCTTTTGCCACCATGTACAGATAGCCACCCCCACCGGCTCCAGGCAACTTGTAGCCCAAGCAGAGGTCGTCAACGAGACTGGTCAGGCGGGCTACGTCGTCGGGATTGGTGCCAGCGTCCAATGCCTGGTTCTGCCGCCACGTGGTGCGCACAAGCCACCCAACCCTCTTGAAGTCCTCCTGCTGTATGGCGTCATACATCTCCAAGGTATGTTCTTTCATACGCCGCAGTAGCTGTAGCTCGTCGTGCTGGTTGAGAAACATGCGCCTCACTATCTCAGCAAGGATTGTCTTCGCCGTACGCGTGATACCCGTGTAATACAACAGATGGCACTGCCGCCATTCGGGCTGCGTCCAAAGGTCATTGGGCAAGTAGCGCACAAGTGGAGTCTGGCCGAAGCCTTTCTGCGTCTGCAGCAGCTTCACGCCCGGCATAACGCCTCCAAATTGGTCCTGCCACCCGCCACCAGTGGTGAGCAGCTGCTCAAGCAGGAGCGTGCGGTTGCCAATTTCCATCTTGTCCCAGCCAAGCGAGCAGAAATCGTTCAGTGCACCTAAAACTGTTGCCGCAAGGATGCTGCTCGTGCCGAGGCCTGAACCAGCAGGTATTGCCGACAGCGTGGTTATCTCCATGCCGCAGCCAAAGTCTTCAAGCTGCTGCCTCAACGACTGATATTGTTCGCCGCCAACGCCTGGCAGGAAACCTGCAAGAGCCAGAGCAGCCTTTGGGATGGAGAACGGGCTGCCCACTTGCTTGAAGTCGGCGAGCTCCTCGTAGGTGCTGACCACTTCCGAAGCCCCGAGGTCTATGCTCCGCAATATTATCTTTGGCTCACGGCAAGGCTTGACATATGTCTGCAACGGAGGCTGGCCATTCAGCTCAATGGCAAGGTTTATCACGCTGCCGCCTTCCATGAGGCACGCTGGAGGCGTGTCTGTCCAGCCGCCCGCAATATCTATCCTCACTGGGCACCGCGCCCAGACTATTTGGTCGCTGTAAACGTCGAGGCGGGGATGGGCTGACAGCGACGATGACGACAACAACCCCTCGCGAAGAAGCGAGAATGCCTGGGCATCGCACTTCCCACCGTCCTTGCCTTCCAAGCACTGGACTTCGGAGCGGAACATGGCATCGTGGATGCGTTTCATCACTGGCTCGTCCCCATCAAGCGGTTTTGGTAATGGTATCTCGTTCTTGGCGAACTCGTGTGCGGCATCGTCAAGGTCGAGCTGGTAGAAAACGCTGTGGGCATGGTTGGCGGCAAGAGCCAGCCAGTTTTTCTTCCTGAACTCACGACGTTGGGCGAACAGCCGATACAGGTTGGCCTTTGAGCTTATCTCCTCAGCACTCAGCAGGGTTTGGGGTTTTTGATTTGCATCCGCATTGCCTGAGCCAAGCATTGAGCGTAGTACCTCGCCCATCTCCTCCACACTATCCACAACAGGAAACATGGGAGTAGTCTGCAGTTCTCCCGCAAACTTGTCATAATACCCGTATGGGCGTACTGCCCATTGCGTCTCTCCCACAGGAACTATGTCAACGCACTGGCCGGGATTGAGCGCAATCGTCCAATCGTTGACGGGCACACCTGTTATGATGTTGTCGCGGGTGTAAGTCCAGCCCTTGCCCACAAACGAGTTTTCAATCCATACATTGGTGTTCGCCTCCGTGGGCTTGGCAAGAACCTCGGCATTCTGTATGAATATCGACGGCTGCGGCTTCAGCGAGAGGTGCATGATGAGCCGTTGGTCGCTCACAAGATTCTGTATGGCGCACATGGAAGACAGCAGCTCGTGCGACGTGCCGAAATGATAGAACTCGCCGCCAGGCAACGGCATTATGGCAACGCTCAGGCTGTTGACGGCGGCATTCTCAATGACGGGTTTCGTGCCAAGCGCACCACCAAAAGTGGAATACATGTCGTAGTCGGAAACCTCTCCTTCGGCATCCACGCAATGCTCCATCAGCACCCGCACCGCCTTGTCAGACAACAGCCATACGCCGATGTCAGTAAGATAGAAGTGGTCTTTCATGAGCCGCCCAAGCTTTTCTACGGACGGTTTCTGCAACATGCACTCCAAGCGCAACGGGGCTTTCCTTGACGAGACGAACACGCCGTGGTCTTTCGCAATCTCCGGGCCGAGCCAAAGCCCATAGCACACCACGTCGGCATCGGGAATGGGCTGCAATGGGCGCGTGGCGCGGATATAGACATCGCCACTGACCACCATCGTATGCAAGTCATGGGGGGCAATGCTCATAATCTTCTCATACAAAGGCACTTGCAACGATAGCAAGTCCTGCGACAACCGCTGCCCACGCTCCCAACGGAAAACGGGTACTGGTGTAAGTATCTTACCCGACGGGGCATAGGCGGGGAGTCTGCGACTCTGTCCTCCAGCATGGAGCAAGATGCGCTTCTCCCTTGCCAGCCAGGTATCAAAGCTATGGTCCGTTGCGCCATTGCGTACAATACCGTTTGTGGCATTATCGTCGCGAAAGGCCTCAAGCAGCAGGTTGGCGGTACCACCGCCAGAACCCAACTTGCGTCCCACAGGGTCACTTGTACAAAACCACTCGTCGCAGGGCAGACCCGTTATGTCATGGAAACACCCTGCCAACCTTGGAGGCAGTGAAAGAAGTTTTTTCATGTTGTTTCATACGTTTTATGCCACAAAATTAGCAAATAATGCTGAATTATGCGTACTTTTGCAACAGAATAATCCGAAAAACTCAATGAATTCCCAAACCAAGCCGGACAGCCTGTTCCGTAAAAACGGCATCAACTACCTGTTGTCGTTCATCATGACAACCATTTGCTTTGCCATGTGGGGCTTCGCCAACGACGTTACCAACCCTATGGTGAAGAACCTCGGCACGATATTCCAAATAAGCAAGTTCCAAATGTGCTTCGTGGTGGTGGCTACCTACGGCTTCATGTCGCTGAAAAGAGCAAACGCACAAGGCGCACAACTTTATTTTCCTAAAGAACATTGACAATGATTTTCAAATATGATGTTATAGTCATCGGTGGCGGACACGCTGGCTGCGAGGCGGCATGTG
>CAZTUD010000178.1:0-5974 GCA_964616945.1 uncultured Prevotella sp.
GAGATGGTACCACGTGTTGGTGTTGAAGAGCATGTTGCTGTTCAGCTGTGTGCCTTGGGTCTTTATCTGCAGGCGGTTGCCCTCTATCGGCGCGTCGCCGAAGCGTATGTATATCTCGTCGGGACCGGCGCTGAATATGGCCTGGTTGTTCATCTGGCCTATGGCTGTGCCGAGCACGGCCTTGTTGATGTTCATCTCGAATGTCCACTCGTTGAGCGTGTATGTCTGCGAGAGGTCGGTGTTGATGTAGTGGCCTGTGTTCAGCACCACGACAGGCTGTATTATTACCTGGTCGAGCACGTACACCATGACCTTGCCCGACTGTAGCACCTCAGCCTTGCCGTCCTTGCTCTCAAGTCGGAAGGCAACGGCGTATTTCTTGCCCGAGTTCTTCAGCTCGTCGCTGTAAGGAAGCACCGTGAGCGTTATTGGCGACGACACAGAAGAGCCAGCCTCTATTGTGGCCTCGTCTGATGACAGCGTGAAAGCGTCCTCTGGCAGGGGCGTGTATGGCGTCTGGTTCTTGGTGTTGTAGTCCTCAAGGGCCTGTGCGTCGTACACCAGCTTGTAGGTGCTGGTCTCTTGCGCCACGTCAGACAGGCGCACGTTTATGTCGGTGCTGACGGCCTGTGTGCCGACGGTGAGCTTCAGCGACGAGTTGGCGTTTGTGCTGGTTTGTAGTATGTATGCCTGGTTGTGCAGCACGTCGTACTTGGCGTCGCACCCCGTGAGCGTTGCCATGCCAAGCATCAGGCTTCCATATGCTAATGTTGAGATAATCTTCATTTCTGCTTGTTTTTAATTGTTACTTGACCGACGGATTCATAATCTGTATTCCCTTGCGCAGGGCTGGGTATGATGGTTGCTTGCCGGCGTTGTACTCATACTCCATGTGGTATGTGCCTATCCCGCCCTTGCGCACCTTCTTGCCGTTCACCACCGGTTGCCAGCGGGCCATGCCTTCAAGGCTCATCATGGTGTTGCCCTGGCGGTCGTAGTAGGTCACGCCCCCGGCTGCGGCGTAGTTCTCAAAGTTCTCAGTCACGATATACTTCCTTGCCACATCCTCTGGTTCGAGCACGCCATTGAAATTTCTTATGGTGCTGCTGAGGCGACTGTCAAGGTCTTCATCGCCATAGCATGAGTAAGCCTGCACTATGAAGTAGTCAAAGCACGGGCCAAGCTCAGGGTTGATGGTTTGTGGCTCGCCGTCTATGACAAGCATCCTGCCCGTGCCCGACTTGGGGCCGATGCGCTTCGCGAGAGTCTCTATGAACACCTTTTCGGCCTCTGGCTTGCCCGATATGTTGCCTGGCGAGCCATAGTTTGGCTCGTAGTCATAGTCGAAACCGTCGTAGCCGTACTTGTCTATGGTGTCGCAAATAGCGTTGGCGTAGTTCACGATGGCTTCGTCGCCACTGCCCCAATAGGCAAACTGGTCCTCGCCATCGGGGGTGAGCTGGTCGCCAACGTTTGCCACTATGAAGCACAGCAGCGCACGTGTGCCTTTCACGCTTTGCACGTATTCCAGGTCCGCCTTGCGCTCTTGGCTGAGGTTGCGCCAGTTGCCCCAAATTGACACGAAGTCAACACTGTCGGGAAGCCCGCGAAGCGAGTTCTCCAACGAAGCCCCGCTGCCCACCCAGTTGCCGAACCATCCGAAGGCCACCGCATGGTCGGTTTTCTTGTATGCCCTCAGCGCCTCGTAGTATTCAGGGCTGCGGTCGGGGTCGGTGAGGTTGGCAGGGTTCTTGATTTCCAAGTCAGTGTCACAGGCCGTGACGGTAAGGGAAGCTGCTGCCGTGAGCAGCATAAGCTTTAATATGTTTCTCATTGCTTTTCTTGTCGTTTATGTTATTGGTGATTTGGCTGTCAGCGTTGCCACCACATCTTTGTGGCATAGTCGTCAGCCCCGCCCAGCAGCTGCACTGCCTTTTGGTAGTTCTCGGCGTTGTTGGTGGCCTCCATGTAGTCGAAAGGTATGCGGTTGGCAACTTCTATGCTGTATGATGTTGACTGGGCCACGGGGAACACCTTTGGATAGCCAGTGCGACGTATCTCGCACCAAGCCTCCTGCCCGTTGGGGTACAGGGCAATCCATTTCTGGATGATGAGCCTTTCGAGCTTCTGCTCCTCGGTGGCATCCTCGTCCCACTTCACGGTGATGGAACTCATCTTGCCGTGTGCCGCCCCGTATCCGCCGTCGGCGTCAACATAGTCGGCTGGCGTGTCGGTGTCGTTGTTCATGTAGTCGTCGGCACCTTTTGCTCCCCATTGGTTGAACGACAGTGTTATGCCTTCGTTGTAAAGAGCCTCGACGGTGCCGCCCATGCCTGACCACCCGGCAAGTGCGCCCTCGGCTCGGCAGAACGCCATCTCAGCCGCAGTGAGCCATGTGCCACGAGTGTCGGAGGTTACCTTTGCCGCCGAGTACAGGCTGCCCGCCACCGACTTGTTGCCTATGTTCGCGCCTGCGCGGCATCCTATCACAGTGCGGTCGCCTGCTGTCGCCGTCGCGCTGAAGTATTGTGTTATGCGTTGGTCGCCATACCCATTCATGTAGCTGTCAATGTCGGCGCAGGCACGGCTGTCGCCCCATTCCACCGAGGTCTTGTAAAGGCCGTTGGGGGTGTACTTGATGGTGGTGTTGTCGTCGTTGACCGTTATCACGCCAGCTGCCACGGCCTCCTCGCCCACTTGCTTTGCGTAGGTGGGGTCGACAAAGCGCATGCGTATGGCCATGCGCAGCTTGAGCGAGTTTGCAAACTTGACCCACTTGGTGAAGTCGCCGTTGTAAACGTTGTCAGCGTCGGCAAACTGCACGAGCTGGCCTCCGTTTGATGAAATCATGGCGTTGATGGAGAGCAGTGCCTTGTCGATGTCGGCTATCAGCGAGTGATAAATCGTTTCCTGCGACGAGTAGGCGTTGGGGTCTGCTTCCGCGCCTATTGGCATTGGGCCGTACATGTCGGTGAGGCGCAGGAACGACTGCGCCCTGATGATGAGTGCCCACGAATAGGCAAGGCTCTCGGGGCTTGAGAGGCGCGCAATCTCGTTGAATGCCGACACGGTCTTTTTCATGCTGTCGTTGAACGGGTAGCGCACCCAGCTTACGGGGGCGTTCATCTTGATGAAGTTGCTGCCCGCGAAGCCGTTGTTGGCGTATGTCATGTACCTGCCAAGGTAGTTGCCTATGAGGTCTTGGTTCATCTGGTAGGCGTTCTCTTGTTCGGGGAATGCCTCGTTTATCATCTGTGTCATAAACGAGCTGGTGTTGTAGTTGTCCCTTCCCAGCTCCTCTGCCGATGCATTCTCACCCGGACGGTTGGCATCCTCGAAGCCAGCCGTGCATGAGGCTGCTGTGCCCGCTACCGCCACGGTGGCAATGACCAAAGAAAAGTGCTTTAATATCTTATTCATGTTGATGTTCGTTAGTTGAGGTTTAGAACTTCAGTTTTATGTTGAAACCCATTGACCGTAGGCTTGGCTGCATGAAGTAGTCGAGAGCCTGGTAGAACGTTCCCGTGGACGCTGTTGACTCGGGGTCGAACGGAGCCTTGCAGTAAATCATCCAGAGATTGTTGGCAGTAAGTCCCACTGTGAGGTCGAGGCCGTGCAGCATTCGGCGCGGGAAGGAGTAGCTTATATGAGCCTCCTGCAGGCGCACGTTTGTGCCGCTATAGGTGTATTCCGACCAGATGGGGTTGTCGCCGCCCACTACGCTATAGTAGCTCTCCGCCGATACCATGCCCGTGTTTATGGCAATGCCGCCAGCGTCGCGCATGTCGGCAGATGTCTTTGACACGCCGTAGTAGTCCATGATGGCCTGTGTCTGGCTCATTACGATGCCGCCTACGCGTGCGGTGAGCAGGAAGCCGAGGTTGATGCCTTTCCACGTGAAGTCGTTGGAGAACCCGAAGTTGGCCTTTGGCAACACACTGCCGAGATATTTTGGGTTGTCGAGCGTCTTGCGCACCACGTTGCCGCTGCCGTCGAGGGCTATGTTCCCCTCGTTGTCGCGGGCGAAGTCGGTATAGCTGTAAACGTCGCCCATAGTGCCACCCTTCTTCAATATCACGCTCACGCCGTTGAGGCCGCTCGTGCTGATGGTCTCGTTCTCATCCTCCATGAGGTCGATAATCTTGTTGCGGTTCATGCTGTAGGTGAAGCTGCTGCTCCAGCTGAAGTCGCCCCACGCCTTGTTGTATCCCAAGGACAGCTCGATGCCCCGGTTGCGCACGTTGCCCGTCTGCACATATTCGCTTCCGTAGCCTTCCGCCACGGTTATGGGTCGCAGGAAGGTTTGCTTGCGTGTGTTCGACTGATAGACAGTAACGTCGAGGGAGAGGGTGTTGCCAAAGAAGCGGGCGGTGAGGCCTGCCTCCCACGAGTCGGTACGCTCAGGGTAGAATGTCTCCGGGAACTTGTAGGTCACCGTGGCGTAGTTTTGAGAGGCGGCGTTGTATGCGTAGCGCCACAGCGAGGATATGTTGGGGCTGATGGCTGAGCCAACCGATGCCCATGAGGCGCGTACCTTGAGGTAGTCAACAAACTGGGGCATTGTTGCCATTTGCGATATAATGCCCGACAGGCCTACCGAGGGATAGAAGAACGACTCGTTGTTGGTGCCGGCGAGAGCCGAGTCCCAGTCGTTGCGCCCAGTGAGCGTGAGGTAAAGCATGCTGCGCCAGCCTATCTCCACGTTGGCGAACAGCGAGTTTATGTAGTGCTTGTTGAAGGCGTAAACGGGGCGGTTGTCGTTGGTGGCGTTGCCGTAGTCGATGGCGTTTGGCGTGAAGATGTTCGACGGAGCCTTGAGGCCGCCTTGGTAGCCGTTCTGGTCATACTGGCTGCGTGAGAACGAGCCGCCCGCGTTGGCACCTATCGAGAACTGGCCGAGGGTCTTGTTCACGTTGGCCATTATGTCGCCGTAGATGTTTTGGTCGGCAGTGGTGTAATATTTGTAGAAGCCGTAGTCAGAGTGGGCAAACAGGTTGATGGTTGAGGCGTAGCGCTTGTCCTGGAACTTGGTGTCGGCGCGGTCGTAGCGTATGCGGCCGGCAACGTCGAGCCAGTCGAGCACTTGGTATTTCAGGCTGGCGTTCACCATGTAGCGGTGCTTGTGGTTGGTGCGGTTCATGCGCTTTGCCACCCAGTAGGGGTTCTGCATCTGCAGGGCGTCGCCGTAGTTCCAGTTTTGCATGTATATGCCACGGGCCGAGTCCCACACCTCGAATGTGCGGATGGCGTCGAAGCTCTCGCCGCGCGGGAAGAGGTAGAGGCCCACCAAGGGGTTGAAATACTGTCCCTGCGCCATCATGTTGCGGTCGTTTTGGTTGACGTAGTTGAAGCCGAAGTCGAGCGTCATCTTGTCGTCGAGGAAGCTCGTAGTGTTTCGGAACGCGAAGTTATAGCGGTTGTACTTGTTGTCGGGTATTATGCCGCGTGCGTTGGTCGTGCCAACCGACAGGTAGGTCTGGTTCTTGCCGTTGCCCACGGTGAGGGCCACGTTGTTTTGTATGTTGGTGCCCGTGTTGAAGAAGTCTTCAGGCTCAAAGCCCGTGAACTCTGAGCCGCCCTTCTCGCCCCACGAGCGCACTTCGCCCGGACGGTTGGCATACTCGTTCTGGAACTCGGGCATCTTGAACACCGACGAGAACTGG
The DNA here is from genome assembly GCA_964616945.1 of uncultured Prevotella sp. Taxonomy (GTDB): domain Bacteria; phylum Bacteroidota; class Bacteroidia; order Bacteroidales; family Bacteroidaceae; genus Prevotella. Next base: position 5,664 of record CAZTUD010000178.1, read on the forward strand.
CTGCTGTTGCTGATGGTGACTTGCACCTTGCCCTCCTTGCCTTTCTTGGTGGTAATCATTATGACACCCTGCGCTGCGGCTGAGCCATAAAGTGCGGCAGCCGCAGGGCCACTTAGCACGCTTATGCTCTCGATGTCTTCGGGGTTGAGGTCGGCTATGCCCTCGCTGCCAGGCTGGTCAGAGTAGATGGATTCCACTTCGCCGTTGTTGCGGTTGTTGATTGGCACGCCGTCAACCACATACAAGGCTTGGTTGCTCTGGTTGATAGACTTTGGGCCGCGCATCACCACACGCGTGGCGCCGCCCATGCC
>CAZTUD010000179.1:0-5954 GCA_964616945.1 uncultured Prevotella sp.
CTATCGACATTCTCGTCAACAACGCCGGCATCACCAAGGACGGCCTCATGCTCAAGATGACCGAACAGCAGTGGGATGCCGTAATCAATGTCAACCTCAAGAGTGCGTTTAACTTCATACATGCCTGCACGCCGATAATGATGCACCAGAAAGGCGGCTCCATCATCAACATGGCAAGTGTGGTGGGCGTTCATGGCAACGCAGGACAGTGCAACTACGCCGCCTCCAAGGCTGGCCTAATAGCCCTTGCCAAGAGCATTGGGCAGGAGATTGGCCGTCGTGGAGTTCGCGCCAACGCCATCGCCCCGGGCTTCATCGACACTGCCATGACGCAGGCTCTGCCCGACGACATTCGCAAGGAGTGGATTAAGAACATCCCTCTGCGCCGCGCAGGCACCGTGGAGGACATTGCCAATGTCGCCACATTCCTCGCCAGCGACCTTTCGAGCTATGTTACTGGCCAGGTCATTCAGGTTGACGGCGGAATGAACATGTAATGAAAGTCTGTTACGAAGATAATCATGTAATCATCGTCTATAAGGAAGCGGGCGAGATTGTGCAGGGCGACAAGACTGGCGACCGCCCGCTTTCGGAGACGGTGAAAGACTACATCAAGGCGACGTGCCACAAGCCGGGCAATGTGTTTCTCGGCGTGGCACATCGTCTCGACCGTCCTGTTGCGGGCCTTGTGGTCTTTGCCCGCACGTCGAAAGCCCTTGCCCGCCTCAACGACATGTTTCGCAAGGGGGAGGTCCACAAGACTTATTGGGCCATAACCCACGAGCTTCCGCCACAGGAGGAAGGCACACTCATCCATTGGCTCACGCGCAACGAGAAGCAGAACAAGAGCTATGCCCACGACCACGAGGTGCCAGGCTCGAAGAAAGCCGTGCTCGAATACCGTGTCATAGCCCACAGCGACCACTATCACCTCATTGAGATAAGGCTTCTCACAGGCCGCCACCACCAGATACGCTGCCAGCTTGCCGCAGCAGGTTGTCCCATCAAGGGCGACCTGAAGTATGGAGCGCGCCGCTCCAACCCCGACGGCAGCATATCGTTGCTTGCCCGTGAAGTGGAGTTTGTGCATCCAGTTTCCAAGAAGACTATTCATGTCGTCTCGCCGTTGCCCGACGACAAGCTGTGGCAAAGTTTCTGAGTCTTTTATGCGCCAAAACCACTTTTCCAAAAGTTATTTTTAGCCCGAAAACCACTTTTCCAAAAGTTATTTTGTAACTTTGCAGCACAAATTCAAGATGGCTTTATGGAGCAACAAGACATTCTTCCTTTATTTTCGGCCTATCATCGCCGCCTCGCAATGACGACAATGGACTTTATGAGGTTTCTCCATCATCGTATAAACTGGAAATTGAGGCTGCTATCCGTTTTTTAAGGAAGCGGGCGAGGATTATCACATGCGGCTCGCGGCCACGGCATCATTGGTTGTCGAAAGCGACATGCCGGCGATAGAGAAAGTGACCTACGCCACTGTGGAGAAGACAAAGAAGCTGCTTGCCATCATAGCGCAGAGCCTGCCCCTCGTGCCCAACATCAGCAGGCTTGGGCAGTCGTTGGAAACAACGCGCGACAGTTGCCTCCACATGCTTTACACGCTCGACAAGGCGCAGATTGTCTCATTGCTTACGAAAGCGGAAAAGGACTACAAGCACCTTTCGTCGCCAGAAAAAATATATCTTGCCAACACCAACTTGATGGTGGCGTTGGGGGCGGCCGTTGACATTGGAAACAAGCGCGAGACATTTTTCAACAACCAGCTTCAGGCAGTGGCGAAAGTGGTGCTGCCCGCCACTGGCGATTTCCTTGTGGATGGCAAATACTTGTTCGAGATTGGTGGCTCGCGAAAGAGCTTCAGGCAAATCAGGGACATACCCGACAGCTTCCTTGCCGTTGACGACATTGAGACAGGTTTCGGCAACCGCATTCCCCTGTGGATGTTCGGCTTGCTGTACTAAAAAGGCAGGGCGCACAATAGCGTCCTGCCCTTTATTATTTGTCATGTGCGGCTGCCGTTTACAGCTCAATCACGAAGTTGCCGTAGTGGAGGTAAGGACGTGGCGGGTCGGAACTGTAACGCGGCTTGTAGTTCTGCTCTATTACAGAGAATATTCCCCACGCCTTCGTGCCGTCGTTCTTTATTATCTCCACCTCAACGCCGTCGTTGAAGTCGTAGCCGCTCCAGCTCGAGTCGTAGAAGATGCGTCCGTTGGTCTTCTTGCCGACGGAGAAGTCGCCGTCGAACCACACCTGCGCGTATTTGCTTGTCCACCAAGTGCTGCTGTAAGCATAGTAAGCCACGGTGCGGCCATCATCTGCGGTTTCATGCGTGAACTTATAAGATGAGCTGTAGCTGCGGTCAACGGTACTTCCATCCCAAGTCCAATGCAGCGTATTGTCGTTCATCAACTCCTGCTTTTCTTCCTCTGTGTAAGCTATGGAAGTAGTCTCAACCGTTACGTTCACAGTTTGCGTCAAGCCCATCATGTCGGTCACCGTGATGGTAGTCGAACCCGTTGCGACACCCAGAATGGCAATTAATGAGTCGCCTTGGATATACGAAATCTTGGCCACCGACTCGTCGGCACTCACGGCGGCATAGTTGCCGTTGCCCTCAAGCACTTTCACATTGGCGGTGCCGTCGGTATGGCCGAGCTTCATGCCAACCTTTACTTCTTGTTTGTCAAGGGTCATGGTGAAATACATGCTCTTGACCATTATGCGCTTGTATGCGCCTTTCGCGTCGGAGACCACAAGCCCCGTGATGCCTTTCTTCTGGCTGCTCACGGTCACAGTGTTGCCGCTGATGCTTGCCGTGGCCACGGCTGTGTCCTCGGCTATTACCTTGTAGTCGCCCGCACCCTCAGTGATGTTGAAAGTCGCGGTCTCCCTCACGCCCACCTTGACGGTGTCTGTGTCAAAGGCGATTTCGCTTTTCTCCACTTGGTTTGGCGTGGGGTAAGCTGGCTCGTCGTCATCGTCGCTGCAAGCAGTGAAACCGAGCGAGAGGGCGGCTGCCATCATCGAAAGATAAATATATTTTGTCTTCATCTTGTTTGTGATTTGAGTTTTTAGGGCATACACAGGGGTATGCCCCTACAAAGTTACCAATCTTTTTCGTATGTGCCCGTCCTCACCAAGTCTTCGCCGTAGAAGGCGTTGGCCACGGTGTTGAGCACGGTCATCGGCGTGCGGCTCGGCGCGAGGGCGAACACCATCGTTCCCCCATAGCCGTTTGTACGAATGCTTTCGTATGTCGCGGCACTGCTCCCGTAGCCACGTGCGCACTCGATGCTTGCCAATATCATGCCCGTCTTTGGCATCCCGGGGAAGTTGCTGCTCAGGTCGGAAGTGCCGCCGTAGTCGTGAATGCCGTAATCTACAAACTCCCCTGGCTGGTGGCCGTCAACCTCGCTTGCCGACCTTGTTCCTCCGTAAATGTAGGCTTCTACAAGCTTGTCGGGCATGGCACGTTTGCATTCGTAAGCAAGGCGCGACCAGTTGTTGTAATGCACAAAGCCTGGCAGACTGCCATCGCCAGCGGAATATTCATCGTCGAAGAACACGCCATCGAGGTTGTAAGCGTCAAGCACGGCTTTCAGCTCCTGTGCAAACGCACGGCAGGCTTCGTCGTTGAGCATGGTCATGTCGGCGCGGTCGTGATTGCCGAGTATGCCGAGAATTACCTTCATGCCTTTCTGCTGCAACGGCTCAAGGTATTTCTCCTTGTATTGCAGGCATTGGGTTATGTTCTCGTTGTTGTAGTTGTAAACCTCCTGTGTCTCAGAGTTGTAGTTGATGTTGCCGGAGAAGAGGATTACCTGGTCGAAGAAATATTTCTTCGAGTCCTTGAGCGTGAAGCAGAGGTTGTAGAGCGGGCTGGCGTCGTTTATCTCCATGCAGGAGATTACTTGTAGGCCGCCAGCCTTGTGGCAGTTTGGCATCTTCGTGATGTCCCGTGCCAGCAATACGAACTCGCCTTTCTCGTCGGAAGTCTTTGCCGCCGCACCCGAAACTTTCAGGGGAATGGCATAAACGGCGTTCTCCTCAAGGTTGTCAGCCGACGTGTAATTGACGGTGATTTTCGACGACTTGGTTTCGCCCGCCGCAAGCGTCGCCTGGCCGTCGATGGTAACGAGTTCCTGCGGCAGGGCCTGGAAGCTTGTGCCGTTCTTGGCATTGTAGTTGGCGAGAGCCGCCGCGTCGTAGCTCACGGTGTAAGTCTGCTCGGCGGTCGCCGCGTCGGTGGTGTTGACATAGAAGTCGGTAGATCCCTTTTCGTTGAAGATTATGGAGTCGGCGTTGCTGCATCCGTATTTGTCGGTCAGGAACGCGATGTTCTCCGCCGGCTTCTCGTATTGCGTCTCGCTCACGCCGTTCACGTCAATCTCGTTGGAGCAACCAACCATCATGGCTGCGGCAAGCAGGGCATACATTGTTCTTTTCATAGCTTTCTTCTTTTTACATCAAATTACACGAATTACACGAAAGTGCAAACGAACAAGCTGTCGTGCCGAAAGCATTCGTGAAATTTGTGAAATTCGATGTATTATACATTTTTCTTTTTATTGCGACAAAATTAGTTGTTTTCTGGCAGCGAGACGTTGTGCCACTGCAGCGGGCCGTTTTGTGCCTTGAGCGTGTTGCCGTTGCCCGAAGTGTCGGCGACATTGGCTCCCGCGCCCTCGTCAAACTTCCAGTAGGCCACGAGGCCTGCGCTGGTCGGGTCAACAGTGTAAATGCTGGCGGCAATTTCCTCCTGCGTGCGCACCACGTCCCACACGCGCACCTCGCTGATGTAGCCGTCGAAGTCGCGGTTGTCGTCATACGACTTGCCCACGAGGAAGTTGCGGTCGCTGCCGTTGCCCGTGATGTTTATGCTCGGGCTGCCCGAAGTCTCGTAGGCAAGCTTGCCGTTGAGGTAGAATTTTATTTCGCCCGTGGAGCGGTCGTAGGTCATGGCGATGTGCGTCCACGTGTTGGTTTGCAGCTGGAGCTTGGTGCTTGTGAAGTTGCCCGACGACGTGGCGAGCTGTATCTGGTTGCTCGATATGCCTGCGTCGCCTATGCGGATGAGGAATTTGCCCTCAATGCCCATGACCGAGGAGATGAGCTTGTCCAAGGTGCGGGGATAGACCAAGGCTTCCATCGTAATCTGCGTCATGTTCCGAACGCGGTCGAGGTTTGCCCACGGATAAATCTCAAGGTAGTTGTCCACGATGTCAGCGACGACGTTGATGAGCGCGCCCGCCTTGAAGACGTAGTAATAGTTCTTTTCCGAGGCAATCATCTCGATGTCGCTTGTCTGCACGCTAACGGGCAGCACGAAGACCTTTGAGCGGTCGAGCGAGCCGAGACTTTTGAACGTGAACTGCGCCTCGGAGCTTTTCACCGAGCCGGGGTTGATGGTCATCACGGCCTCATTGATCTCGTAGCAGCTGTCGGGCAGCAGTTCGGCATCAGCGTAGTAAGCCTTGTTGTAGGTTGCGACGAGGCTTTTGTCAACCACCGCCTTTGCAGTGATGGTCTTTTCGGCTGGCCGTGCCGTGGCAATGGTGAGCGTCTTCGTTATGTCGCCCTCCGAACCTTTTATCACAGTCTCCGCCTGCATCGACGTGGCATCGATGCGGGCCTTGTCGGCGAAGTTCTCCTCGTCATTGTCCTGGCACGCGGTCATGGTGAGGGCAACGGCTATGGCTGGAAGAAATCTTAATATGTTTTTCATGGTATTTATTGCTTTACTGTAGGATTAATTATGCCGATTGCCTGACGCACAGTCGGATAAACGAAGTCGGCGTGGTAGTAGTCGTTGCCGATGTCTTTCAGGGCAAGGCCGGCAGGCTCAAGCCCCGTGTGGTCGCTTGCCACCCACTTCGCCGCACCAAGTGCCGCGTACTTCGTGCCCCAGTAGCCCGTCTTCGTGTCGGTTGCGTCGAGCG
>CAZTUD010000180.1:0-5943 GCA_964616945.1 uncultured Prevotella sp.
TCCTCATAGACATCCGACTCGTCCATGAGGCGAATGGGATAGAGCGTCAGTCCGTCGTAAGTGGCGATGAAGCGCCAGCTCTTGCCGCCCGCCTCCATGATGTTGACAGGAGTCTCATCCTCACAGCCGAAAATCATGTCATGTCCCTTCTCGCCGGGCAGTTGCAGGAAGCCCTGCGTGATGTGCGCATTGCGACCTTGTGCGTCCTTGTATTCACCCTCGACGATACATCCGAGCTCACCATCTATCAAGTCTTCCAATTCGGCGAAAGTGTCAGTTGCCCGCATTACCCCTGCGGCGTTGTCCTTGTCGTCCTCTATGACGAGCACGGGAACCCCGCTGATATTGTCCTCATAGGCCTTGCTGCCGCCGAGGATGGCGACACCGTCGTCGGACACACGGTAGTAGTAAGCGTCGTCGTTTGCCTTGCGCATGGTGAACTGTATGCCGCCCTCGTGCAAGGAGCCGCCGTTAAAGGCGATGGTGTTGCCGCCGTTGGAATAGGTGGCGATGAAAGCGTAGCCGTTGATGTACCATGCCTTGACGCTGGTAAGCTCTTGCGCCCTTGCCGCAAGCACTGCAAGCAGAAGCAGAGTTGTAAGAATTGTCGTGCGTTTCATAATCATTTTTACTTTTCTTCCCTTTTACTTTTTTAGTTTAAGTGTACTAAAGGAATTAATCCGCCACCGTGGCAGTGTACTTGTGATTTTTCATCAGCGGACAGTTCTTCGGCATCTCGGTGAAGGTGGCATACCTGCCGCCGTCAGTGGTCTGCTCCCATGTAATCTTGAACGTTCCCTCGTCGGTCTTCGCTACGAAGTGCTTCACACCCACATTGAAGCCCTCCTCGTCCTCCTCACGGACACCCTCGTTCACGTCGCCAGCGGGCATGAAGGTGCCGATGGCGAAATACAGCTCCTGCTCCCTGCCGTCGCTGGAGCCAATCATAATGTTCCAGTCGGAAGAGAAAGATAGCTGGTCGTCAGAGTTCGGGCTGAGCGAGTAGTGGCCTTCTACGACCCCGGAGTTATCCACGAAGACCGCGCCGTCCGGAGTGTCCGCCATTGCCCCATAGCCGTCTTCGTCGGGGCGGATGTTGGTGACACCGGAGATAAACGACAGTGGTCCGCTGCTCTTCAACTGGTTGGTATAGAAGATGGTGTTTCTGATGCTGAGTATGGCAACATGGCCGTCCTTGGTACGCATGACAAGGTAGGGATCCCAGTCGCCAGGCTGCTTGTCTTTGTAGTATTCAGGATCAGTGGGCGTAATCAAAATCTGCACTACGTTTGACACTCCCTCCACTATGTTATCTTCCGGCATGGAGAAGTTGTTAGTCCATATCCCCTCTAACATTTTCTTGGCAAGCTCCTCGTTGATGTCCACCTGCACCTGCCCGCCCTTCACGATGCGGGCATCGAAGAGTTTGCCGTCGGGACTCTTGAGAGTTTGAGGATTGGGATTTGAGATTTGGGGGTTAGCGGCAGCCACCTGCGCCGTGTCGACATCGCCCTTGCCCGCCTTGCTGCTGCCAGAGCAAGACAGGAGGACAAAGACAACTGTCAGAATGAATAATAACTGTTTCATTTTCATGGTGTTTAAACAACAACTTCATGTTTTCACCGAAGGCATCTATACAGCGATTAGTTACCATCACTTGTCGTCGATTAACACTTATGTTGTCGTCGGTGGAACGCCGTACTTGTTGTCTTGCGTGTCGCCGGCCTTTGCCTCCCAGTAAAGCAGGATGAGTGCCCCGACGAGCGGGATGATGGAAATGAAGATTGCCCAGCCGCTCTTGCCGATGTCGTGTAGGCGGCGCACCGTCACACCCAGTCCGGGCAGGAGCACGGCGAGCGAGTAGATGCCCACCAGCACGAGGGCTGCCTTCTCGCTGGCGAGGCCCACGCCGTATTGCAGTATGGCGATGATGACCGCATTGACGAGCACGTAGTACCAGAATTCCTTGCGCGATGCGCGGCCGTCGAAGAGGAAGTACTTCTTCGTCAGGATGTCCTTGAAGTTTTGAATGATTTCGTTCATGACTGTATGAGTTTATAGTTTATAGTTTGGGAGTTTATGTGTCAATACCCTCCGCCCGATGATGAAGGCTGGCGTATGTTGGTGAGAGCCACCATGACGTTGCCGTTGATGAACCAGTTGCCGCTTGCGCGGTGATACTTGGTCATTATGGGTACGGGGCTGTCGGCGCCGCTGCTCTTCACGAACACCTTGCAGTAGAGCACGCCGTCGCTCTCCGTCCACGTGCCGCGGTCGGCGGTTATGGAGCTGGAGCCGTTAGTGGCATACTGCGCCTGCGTGTAGGGATGTATGGTGTAGGGTGTGGTAGGCGTGTAGTTGTTGAGTGGCGAGGTGCCGTCGAAGAGGGCATAGGAGATGTAAGGATAGTCCCTCAACCTACGGCTGACGTTGTTCCAGTCGCTGTTCGACTCGCTCTCCGGGCCTTTCAGCCACACAATCATCTCCTTGGTGCTGTTGGCACTGCGTGAGTAGTTGCACAGTGCCGCATAGCACAGTGCCGCCGCCATCTGCGGTGAGGTGATGCGCTGCTCCAGACCTTTTGAGCCGGAGCCCAAAGCACACAGGCGGAGCAGGTCAGCCTTGCTCCTTGGCAGCGAGGCAAAGGAGAAGTCCTTTGTCTCAGCCACCTTCTTGGAGTCGGGCCACGAGTATGAGCCGGAGGTCAGCGTCCACCCCTGCCAGTCGGAATCTACATTGTTGCCGAATGTGGTGTTCTCTATCTCGTCTTCACCGTCGCATCCGCTGGCGGCTGGCGTTACAATCATAACACCCAACAGCAACAATGCAGTGACGATGGCACGCATGAAGCCGCTCTTACCGATTGTTTTCATCGCTACGTGTCTCGTTAAAATTGTTATTATCACTTCCAGTTTATCTCGTAGCCTGTCTGGTTGTCACCGAAAGAACGCACGTCAAGCCTTGGCGAACTGTATTTGCCGCCATTGTAGCTCTGGATAACGTCGCAGGTCTGCATGTAGTACTTGCCGTCAGAAGTCTTCGTGATGACAGTGCACTGTTTCGAGCGATTTATAATCTTGTTTAACGGGGTCGTCCGTATATGCCAGTCTTTTGACTCTACGATGACCTTCACCACTGTGCGGTTGCTGCCATAGTAAGACTGTGCCACTTTCTTGAACTGTGCTTCCGTGGTCGGATCGTTGATGCCCTTTGGAATCTGCGATGTCCAGTATTCCTTTTCCTTAGCAGCGGCAGCAGCGGCAGCCTTAGCCTTGCTCTCCTTCTTCTCGGCTTTCAGCTGTGCCAGTGTCTCCAGATCGCTTCCATTCCAGCTCTTCATAAACGCTGCCATCCGCTTTTCAAGAGCCTGCCATTCCGCGTCGCTTTCCTCAACGTTTTCGTCAGTGAACTTTGCCGGGTCGGCAGCTTTAAGACGCCAGGAAACAGCGTAGGAAACATACAGTTTCTTACATTCCTCGCTCTGTTTCTCCTTTTCCGCAAGGGTGAGGAAATAGTCGTACATCTGATAGTACAGCTGCTTGGTGAAGAACGGCACCTCCAGATTGCCGAACAGAGCCAGTCTGACCTGATGGGCTCTTTCATTGTATTGGTATCCATATTTGGATGCTGCCGCGTTGTAAGGCAGGCCTACAAACATCGACTCTGCAAAATAGTAGTTCAGGTCGCGCATCCTTGTCTGGATTAAATAACAATTGGGGTCATTTATATATGATCCTCCGTCGGTCTTGACTTTCCTTGAGTTGAATATCCTCCACAGCTGTATGCCAATGTTATCGTAGTCGAGCATGGTCTTGGCAACGTCATCGAAGTTGCCAGCGTTGAGGTTCTTCAGCTGCTGGCGGAAGAAGAGTGTACCCACTACCAGTAGCTGGTCGTCGGTCATTTTGTCGTTCCAGTTGTCGAGCGTTACGCCATCGTTGGCATCCATAACATCCTTTGTGGCTGCATCGAGCGTCTTGATGTCAATCGGCGGATTCGGTATGGCGCGGAACTTTCCGGCCTTGAAGGCCGATGCGGCATCGGTTGGTGAATCATCACCTGATGCGTCGTCACCGCTGACCACTTCGGCGGCTTTGTCACCTGCCACCTTCTTTGCGGCCTTCTTTGCCTTCTTCTTGGTGGCATCCTCTATCTTTCCCTCGGCATTCTCGACGGCCTTGTCGGTGGCAATGTCAATAGCGCTTTTCGTAGTGCGCTCCACCTTGCTCTTTGCACGTTTCATAATGCGGCTGCCAAGGTTTCCAATCTGTGCGTTCGTCCCTGTTGCCACGAATACGAGCAACATGAGCATTGTCAATAACTTTTTCATAATGTGAATTATTGAATTAATGGTGTTAATGAGTTGTTGAGTTAATGAGTTTGCGGGGTTCTACAGAGATTTCAGCACTTGCAGAATGCTGCGCACCTCTTTTTTGTCACGTTTCGTAGTGACCCACACTATGCCCTGCTTGTTGTCAACCTTGTCAACCGTATATCCTTCTGAGAAATAGGCGACGGATACGCACCAGACCTTGTCGCCGGGCTTGATGTTCTGGTGATAAGGTATCGGCTTCAAGTCGCTAACCTTGGCAACCATTATATGGTCTGCGAAGCCGTTCAACAGTGCCTTGTCGCCGCTAATGCCTACGACGGTAGCGTCAGCCTGGTTGCCGTTGTCAGGATACCTTACCCTTTGTCCTACCGTCACCTCGCCGTCCTTGAGCACGAAGAAGGAGTTTGGCGCCAGCTTTGCGCTGCACAGGTCGTATTCATTAATCGTGCCGTCGTCATTGAGCCTCCACGGCATGTCAATGAACGTCGCCGTGGGCTGTGTGGGGTCGGAGGCCTCCGTGACGATGGCATGTTGCATTCCGCCGCCGCCCTGCCACCATGTCAGCACGATGTCGCCCACCTTTGCCGTCTGACCCTCCGGGATGGGGATGATGAGGCTGTTGGGCACGTCATACTCCTGGTTGGTGATGTTCTTTATCTTCGAGGTCTTGTCGCCAAGGCTCACCAACGTGCATTGGTTGTATATGTAAACACTATGGTCTCCGTTCTCCTTGCCTTTCTCAATGTTCGAGGCATAGTCTGGAGCGCACAGTATCGTCTGCCCGTCCTTGGCATCGGGCTTCACGTCCGACGGATAATCCCACGGCCATGCCTTGGAGACGGTTCCCGCGCCGGTGCCGCTGCTGTCGGCCGCCGCCTGCACGCTGTCGTTGCCACCGGAGTTGTTGGCACTCTTATTGCCGCAGCCCGCGAGCATCATTGCCGTGGCAGCTGTCAATGTCACTGATAAAAATAGCTTTCTCATAGTTGTATTAATTATGGGGTTGTTGTTATTACATTATACATTCTTCATGGCGAGGGAGAGGGTGTCGGAGCTGGATGGCGGCGTGTCATGCGATGGGTTGCGTGGCAGAGTGTCCGATTGAACGTTACAGGGCACTGCCATGCTGTCGGCGGCTTCCCGCGCACTCTGCTCATCTCTCCTCGGGAATGGGCTATCGCCGTTGTTGACTCTCTCGTCGGCAGGACCTGGCTTGATGATGATTCTCATTCCCGGTTCCACGTAAGCCACGAGGTCCATGATGTCGGCATTGGACACGCGTATGCAGCCGTGGCTCACACGCCGTCCCAACGAGCGTGGGGCATCGGTGCCGTGGATGCCTATCGACTTGAACCGCGAGCCACTGATTGCGATGTAGCGCGGCCCGTACTGCCCTGGCTTCTTGCTGCGCACACCCTCCGGACTGGTGTAATGCCAGCTGGAGCTGTTGAAGACTCCACCCGTCCGAAACACACCCTCCGGCGTGCGGCAGTCGTTGAGCTTCTGCTTCTGCCCGTAGTTGCGGCCAAGCGCACAGCGATAGGACTTCATAAGGACGCTGTCGCGGCTGTAAAGCTGCACCTCCATCGCCCCCTTGTCCACCACGATGT
>CAZTUD010000181.1:0-5897 GCA_964616945.1 uncultured Prevotella sp.
GGTAGCCCGTGCGCTCCACCTTCACCGCCTCGTCGGCGACGCGCAGCTGTGCGTCGGACAGTTGCCCCTCGGGCGTTTGGGCATAGTTGTAGCCGTCCTCATTGGCGAAGGCGACGGGCGCGAATGCCGCAGCCGTAGGGTTGATGCTGGCGTTGGTGCCCAACAGCTGGGCAAGTTCTGCCTGCGTGTTGGCATATTCCGTCTGCGCCATGTTTGCCGCCAACTGGTTCTCGTGGCGCAGCCTGGCGGCGTTGAGCGGCTCAAGCTGGCGCACGTCGCCGGCGTTGTAGCGTTTGGTGGCTATGTCCTCGTAGCGGGCGAGTATCGTGTCCTGGGCTTGCAGTATGCGTAGCTTCTCCCTCTGGTAGGCGAGGGTGTAGTAGAGGGCTGCCGCCTGCCCGTGTATTTGGTTCCTCACCACCGATGCCTCTGCCTCCAACGAGTTTGTTTCCGCCTTCAGGTGGTGGCGGCGGGCCACATAGCGGGTCGGGAAGTCGATGGTTTGCGACAGCGAGAGCGCGTTGTCGGGACTGCCGCCGGAGGTGGGGTCTTGCGACAGTGTCAGCTCCGTCTTGTCGATGTCCCACGCCGTGCCTTCCATTATGCGCCCCTTGTCGGCGTTGAGCTTTGCCGCCTGCAGGGCAGTGTTGTTGTCGTCGGCGAGCTTCAGGCATTGCTCAAGGCTCATGGTTTGCGCTGTCGCGAAGCAACAATTGACAATAGCGAATACAAATAATATAGTGCGTCTCATTTTTTACCTTTTTTGTCCTTTTACCTTTTCACAAACGTCTTGTATATTGCTGGCAGAACGAGCAGCGTGAGCAGCGTGGAGGTTATCAGCCCGCCTATCACCACTGTTGCCAATGGGCGTTGCACCTCCGCCCCGTCGCCGTTTGACAGCGCCATTGGCAGGAAGCCCATCGAGGCGACGAGTGCCGTCATCAGCACCGGGCGCAGGCGAATCATGCAGCTGTCCACTATGCGCTTCTCCACGTCCTTGACCCCCGCCTTGGCAAAGGCGTTCATCTGGTTGATGAGAACCACGCCGTTGAGCACCGCCACGCCGAACAGGGCTATGAAGCCGACGCCCGCCGAGATGGAGAAGTTGAGGCCTCGGAACCACAACGCCCATATTCCGCCTATCGCCGCGAGCGGTATCGCCGAAGCCACGAACAGCGTCTCGCGCACGCTCCTCACTGTGGCGTAGAGCAGGAACAGGATGACGACGAGGGCTATGGGGATGACCACCATCAGGCGGCTTGTCGCGCTCTTGAGGTTCTGGAATTGTCCGCCGTAGGTGTAGTAATAGCCTTCGGGCAGATGCAATTTTTTGTCAAGTATCTGCTGTATGTCGGCAACCGTGCTCTCGACATCGCGGCCACGAACATTAAAGCCTACATAAATCCTGCGCGTTCCGTCCTCGTGGCTCACTTGCGCGGGCGCGTCCTTGAACTCAATGTCGGCAATCTGCTGGAGCGGCACTGAACTTTCAGAATTGAGATTTGAGGATTGAGAATTGAGATTTGTGAGCGGGACGCGCAGGTTGCGCAGCGACTCGATTTTGTTGCGGTCGGCGTTGTCCATGCGCAGCACCACGTCGAACTTGCGCTCGCCCTCATATATGCTGCCCGCCACGGCTCCGGCGTATGTGGTCTCGATGGCGCGGTTCACGTCGTCAACGCTGATGCCGTACTCCGCAAGCCGCTCGTGGTTGTAGGCAACCTGAATTTGCGGCAGCCCCGACACCTTTTCCACGAACGTGCTGCTCACGCCACGCACGTTCTTTATCAGCTTGTCCACGTCAGCCGCCACACTGGCGAGCTTGTCGAGGTCGTCGCCGTAAATCTTTATCGCCACGTCCTGCTGTATGCCCGTCATCAGCTCGTTCTGGCGCATCTGTATGGGCTGCGATATTTCGAACTCCATGCCGGGCAGGTTCTCCAAGGCTTCCTGCATCTTGTCCATCAACTCGGGCGTGGTCTTCGCCGAAGTCCATTCGTCTTTTGGTTTCAAGCTCACCATGATGTCGGCGCGCTCCACAGGCATCGGGTCGGTGGGTATCTCCGCGCTGCCAATGCGGCTCACCACCTGCTTCACTTCGGGGAACTCACTCCTCAGCAGCTTCTCAGCCTTGGTGCAGCTCTCCACCATCTGCGATAGCGACGTGCCCTGCGCCATGCTTGCCTCGATGGCAATGTCGCCCTCCTCAAGCGTGGGGATGAACTCACCGCCAAGGAAGTGGAATGCCACGATGCTCACGCAGAATAGGGCCACGGCCCCGGTGATGACATCCTTCCGCCGGAGCAAGACCCACGTCAGGACCGGGCGGTACCACGAGCGCAGCTTCTCCATCATGCGGTCGGAGAAGTTCTCGTGCGTCTTCGCCTTGCGGCTGAGGAACAACGCGCTCGCCATAGGCACCCATGTCAGCGAGAGGATGAACGCGCCGAGGATGGCGAAGAACACTGTCAACGCCATTGGGCGGAACATCTTGCCCTCGATGCCCGTCAGCAGCATTATGGGGATGTAAACCACCATGATAATCATCTGCCCGAATGCCGCCGACGACATCATGGTGTATGAGGCCTTGGCGACTATCCTGTCAAGGCTCCCTCCCCCTTCTTGTGAGGGGGCTGGGGGGAGGCTTCTGTTGATGTGTGTCACCACCGCCTCCACTATTATCACCGCCGAGTCCACTATCATGCCGAAGTCTATGGCTCCGAGGCTCATCAGGTTGCCGCCGATGCCGAACGTCTTCATCATGCCGAAGGCAAAGAGCATGGACAGCGGTATGACGCTCGCCACGACAAGCCCCGAGTGCCAGCTGCCGAGGAAGAGCACAAGCACGAAGATGACAATCAGCCCGCCCTCGATGAGGTTGTGGGCAATGGTGCCCTCCACGCGGTTGACGAGGTTTGTGCGGTCGATGAACGGCTCTATCACCACTCCCTCTGGCAGCGATTTCTGTATCTGCGCTATGCGCTCCTTGACATGCTTGCTCACCTCCTGGAAGTTCTCGCCCTTGAGCATGATGGCTATGCCGACCACCACCTCGCCCTCGCCGTTGCGGGTAACGGCGCCGAACCTCGTGGCGTGGCCCATGCGCACGTCGGCTACGTCGCTCACCTTCACGGGAATGCCGCCCACGGTCTTCACCGCGATGTTGCGCAAGTCGTCAAGGCTGCGAGCAGCGCCAATGCCACGTATGAAGTACTGGTTGGCGTCCTGCTCTATGTAGCTGCCGCCAGTGTTGGCGTTGTTCTGCTCCAGTGCGTCGAACACCTCGCCCACCGTAACGCCCGAGGCCTCCAACCGGTCGGAGTTTATCGCCACCTCGTATTGCTTCACGTAGCCGCCCCAGCCGCTCACCTCTGCCACGCCGGGCGTGCCCGACAGCTGCTTGCGCACTATCCAGTCCTGGTAGGTGCGCAGCTGCGTGAGCGAATATTTGTGCTCATAGCCTTTCTTGGCGTGGATGGTGTAGTGGTAGATTTCGCCGAGGGCGGTGGCTATCGGCCCCATGCTCACGTCGGCGTTCTTGGGCAGGTCCTTGCCCGCCTCGTCGAGCACCTGGCTCACCTGTGAGCGTGCCCAGTAGATGTCGGCGTTGTCGTCGAAGACAAGCGTGATGACGCTCAGGCCGCTGCGCGAGATGCTGCGCCGCTCCTTCAGCCGGGGAATGTTCGCCATCGCCATCTCCAACGGCGTGGTGATGTATTGCTCCACCTCCTGCGCCCCGAGCGACGGGGCTTGCGTGATGACCTGCACCTGGTTGTCGGTGATGTCGGGCGTGGAGTCGAACGGCAGCTCTGCGAGCGACCATACGCCCCATGCCGCCAGCGCCAGTACAAGCACGCCGATGACGAGTTTGTGGCTTATGGAATAATCTATGAGTTTCTTGAACATATATTGTAATTGCGAATGTGTAATTACGAATTACGAATGACTTGCCAAGGCAATTTCAAATTTTCAATTAATAATTATTCATCGCGAAGCGACAATTCGTAATTTGTAATTCAAAATTATTAATTATTCCTCACCGTGGTCTCCCGTCATCGACGCAAGGTAGAAGGCGTTGTCGGTTACAATCTCCTGGCCCTCGCGTATGTGCTTGCACAGCGTTACGGCGGTGTAGCCCCCGGCGGAGGCCCCGGTCGTTACCTCGTGGCGCGAGAAGCGGTAGCCTCGCTTGCCGGGCTTGCCGTTCAAGGCGAAGATGTAGGTCTTGCCGTCGCTGCGTACAATGGCTTTCGAGGGGAGCGTCTTGGTGCGCTCACGGCCAATGGCAATCTGCCCGTTGACATACTGCCCGTCGAACAATTTTGCGTTTTGTGTTTTGGTTTTTGAATTGTTCAGTCTTACGTGCACGGCAACCGACTTCGTGCCGTCGGTGAAATACTGGTTCATGCCATACACCTTGCCATAGACCTTTGTGCCTGGCTCGTTGGTAACGGTGAGCAGCACCGCGTCGCCCACCTTCACCTTGTTGATGTCCTTCTCATAGACGTTGAGGTCGCACTCCACGGCCGAGTTGTCGCGGACGCTCATTAGCGGGGTCTGCATGTCGGCGTAGCTTCCGAGCGACGCGGTGATGTTGCTGATGGTGCCCGATATGGGCGACTTCACGGGGAATGTGGTGGCGAACCGTCCTTTCGACGCACCCGCCGTCGGGATGCCCATCTGCGTGAGCTGCTGGGCTATGCCCTGCATCCTCGCCTGCGCTATGCGGTATTCCTTTTCCGCCTCCTGCAGGTTGCGCTTTATGCCCGCGCCGCTCTTGTCGAGCGTCTTCTGGCGTTGCATGTCGAGGCGGGCGAACTCGCAGTCCTTGCTCGCCGAATAGTATTCGCGCTGCAGCGACACCACGTCGGTGTTCTCTATCGTGGCCACGGTCTGCCCCTTGCTCACGTGGTCGCCGTCGTTGACATATATGTTCTTCACGATGCCGCCCATGAGCGCCGCCACGCTGCCCTTGTTCTTGGCGCGGAGCACGATTTGCCCGTTGGCGGTGAGCGTGGCGTCGATGGCGCGGTCCTCGGCCTTGCCTAAGCCGATGCCCGCAGTCCTCACCTGCCGCTCGGTGAGGGGAATGTCCTGTAGGTCGGTCTCTTCCTCCACGTCGGCGCTTTCCGTCGCCTTGCCCTGCGACCAGTAGGTGAAGCCCACCAGTGCCAATGCTGTTGCTGCTGCAATAATGAGAATGCGTTTCATGATATTTTGCCTTTCTTTTTTATCTGGTGCAAAGTTAATAATAAGGAAATGCAACTTGGTTGCAAGTGGTGTTTTTGCCCAAACTTTGTAACCTGGTTGCAAAGTCGTGAGCTGGCGTTTGCCGCCTGTTAGTATTTTTTTGCTTAATTTTTCTGTTTACTTTTTTGCTGTCTCAGGAAATGCCATTATTTTTGCACATGGTTTTCAACATGTGCAAAAATAGCGGTATGTCAATATCCAAGACAAGACAGAGACTCGTGGACGTGGCGCGGCAGCTGTTCGCCAAGAAAGGGCTCAACGGGACCACGATGAACGACATAGCGGTGGCGTCGGGTAAGGGTCGCCGCACGCTCTACACCTATTTCAGCCGCAAGGAGGACATCTACTATGCCGTAATAGAGTCGGAGCTTGAGCGCCTGAGCGACAAGCTCGACGAGGTGGCGGCGAAGCGCATACGCCCGCAGGACAAGATAATAGAGCTGATATACACCCACCTGATAATGATTAAGGAAACGGTGGTCAGAAACGGCAACCTGCGTGCCGAGTTCTTCCGCAACATCTGGACGGTGGAGAAGGTGCGCAAGAACTTCGACGAGGACGAGATGGAGATTTTCCGAAAGGTCTATGCCGAGGGCAAGGCCGACGGCGAGTTCGACATCGACAACGTGGAGATGGTGGCCGACATA
>CAZTUD010000182.1:0-5862 GCA_964616945.1 uncultured Prevotella sp.
TTGCCGAGATGCTCACGTTCCCCAACATTCCCGTGCAGGTAACCATCAACGAATATGTGAACCTCGCAAAGCTCTACTCCACACCAAAGAGCGGAGGCTACATCAACGGCATGCTCGATGCCATAGCACGGCATCTTATATCTACTGGCAAGTTGCTGAAGGAAATGCCGCCACGCCCGGAGAGGCCTGAGAGGAAAGCGGAAAGCCCACGCCGATACAACAACGACCGCTACAACGGGCAGCAAGGTTTCGGCCGTGGCAACTATGCCCAGCGCGGGGGCTACGGCAGGCAAGAAGAGACGGAGTACACAGGCCCTACAAGGTTCGTGCACAAGCCAAAGGCCAACGAGGAACAGCAAGACAGCGGACAGAAGGCACAGCCCGCTGAACAGCCGGCGACACAACAACCCGAACAATAAACTCAAAAAACAGTAATATGACATCATTAGTTTTGGCTGCACAGGCAGCCCAGGGCGGCAGTGGCCTCGGCGGCATGATATTCATGATCGTCGCCATCTTCGTCATCATGTGGCTCTTCATGGTAAGGCCGCAACAGAAGAGACAAAAGAAAATACGTGAGTTCCAAAACTCGCTGCAGGAAGGCTCAAAGGTCGTGACGGGCGGCGGCATCTACGGCACCGTGAAGCGCCTCGACCAGGCCAGGAACACTGTTGACGTGGAGATTGCCCACGGCGTGGTCATCACTGTGGACAAGGGCACCGTCTTCCAGGACGCAGCCCAGGGCCAGCCCAATGCATAGGCTAAGGCAACTATACGACTTACTAAAAGACTTCTTGTCCGCATTCTCGGGCAAGGAGTTTTTGATTTTCCTCTTCTGTCTCGCCATCAGCGGTGTCTTCTGGCTGATGATGACACTCAACGAGGCATACGAGGTGGAGTTTCCTGTGCCAATGCGTCTGGCGGGCGTGCCGAAAAACGTGGTGATGACGTCCGACATGAGCGACACCATAAGGGTAACCATCCGCGACAAGGGCTTCACCATGATGGCTTACGAGACCTACAACCGCCTGCGCCCCATAAGGCTCAGCTTCGCAAAATACGCCAACCGCCAGACGGGAAAGGGCCAAGTGCCGGCGACCGACCTGCAGAAAATCATCAGGCAGAGGCTCTACGGCTCGTCAGTCATCACGGCGATGAAAGCCGACAAGCTCGACTTCTCGTTCAACTTCGGACGCAACAAGCGCGTAAGGGTGAGGCTGAGCGGCAGCATCGTGCCAGGAAACAACTATTACCTTGCGCATGTGCAGATAGTGCCCGACATGGCGACCGTGTATGCGAGCAAGGAGCTGCTGTCGAAGATTGAGGGAGTCGCCACCGAGCAACTCAACATCAGCAACTTCGAGGATACCGTGGTACGCACCGTGAGGATAAGGAAAATAGACGGGGCGAAAATCAGCCCCGCCACCGTGAAGGTAACTCTGTTTCCCGACGTGCTGACAGAGGGGACCCAAGAGGTGCCAATCAAGGCGGTCAACAAGCCAGCCAACCTGACCATACGCACGTTCCCGCAGACAGCGACCGTGAAATACAGCGTCGGGGCAAACGTTTACCGCCAAGTGCGCCCCGCCGACTTCGAGGTCTATGTGGATTACAAGGAGATTGCCAGCCATCCGTCGGACAAGTGCCGTCTCTACCTACGCAGCCACTCACGCCTGGCTCGCAACGCCAAGCTTGTGAGCGACCGCGTGGACTATCTCATAGAGCAGCAATGAGGCACATCGCCATAACAGGAGGCATAGGCAGCGGCAAAAGCTTTGTGTGCCGGCTGCTGAGGGAATATGGCATCAACGTATATGACAGCGACGATGCCGCCAAACGGCTTTACTACGACCCGCAACTGCAGGCGGCACTGAGAAAGCTCGTAGGCGACAATGTCTATAAAGGCAACATGCTGCAAAAGCGGGTGCTGGCGGAGTTTCTGCTGGCATCGGAAGAGAACAAGCAAGCCGCCAACAACATCATCCACCCCGCCGTGGCACGCGACTTCATGCAGAGCGGCAAGGAATGGCTTGAAAGCGCGATACTTTTCGACAGCGGGTTCTACCGACGCGTCAAGTTCGACCACGTGGTGTGCGTGGCGGCGCCATTGCAACTGCGCATAAGCCGCGTAGTGCAGCGCGACGGCATCCCAAGGGAGAAAGCTCTGGAATGGATAAACCGCCAATGGCCGCAAGAGGAAGTGGAGCGACGCTCCGACTTCGTCATCATCAACGACGGCGAACACAACTTGGACACACAAATAAAACAGATATTACACCAATTACAAATAAGTTAAAAAACACCAACGACTCAACAAATGGAGACAATACTTTCTATCTCAGGCAAGCCAGGCCTCTACAAGCTGGTATCACGTGGCAAGGTAAACCTCATAGTGGAAGCCCTCGATGCCACCCACCACCGTATGCCCGCCTTTGCCACCGACCGCGTGACAAGCCTAAGCGACATAGCAATGTACACCGACGCAGAGGACATAGCCCTGTGGGAAGTACTTGCCAAGGTCGGCGAAAAAGAGGGCTTGAAGAACACGTCGATAAACTATAAGAAAAGCTCGGGCAAGGAGCTTCGCGACTACTTCGCCAGCGTGTTGCCCAACTACGACCAGGACAGGGTGCACGACAGCGACATAAAGAAGTTGCTGCAATGGTACAACATCCTCATAGACAACGGCTACACCGACTTTAAGGAGCTGCTCGCCCCGAAGAAGGATGAAGCCGAAGAGGATAAAGAAAAAGAAGAGGATAAAAAGGAAGAATAAAGCAATAAGGCCAAAGGCACAAATCCACCAACAAGTGGAATTGTCCCTTTGGCCTTGTTGGTCTAAAGCCTGACCAAAACTATAAACCACAAACTATAAAACTATTGAGCCATGAAAACCATCAAGAACGACAAACTTACGGTTACCGTCTCGCCCCACGGAGCCGAACTATTGAGCATAAGAGACAACAAGGGTGCCGAGCTGCTCTGGCAGGCCGATTCGAAATACTGGGGCCGCCACTCCCCTATCCTATTCCCCGTAGTGGGCACTCTTTGGAACGGAACGGCACACTTCGCCGGCAAAGACTTCCACATGGGGCGGCACGGCTTCGCCCGCGACATGGACTTCAAGCTCATTGCCAAAGGCGACAACCAAGTGGTGTACGCATTGCACGACAACGCCGAGACACTGGAGAAATATCCTTTCCACTTCAACCTCGCCATAAGCTACAAGCTCACGGGCAACACGCTGCACGTGGTGTGGCACGTGGAGAACACCGACGACAAGCCCATTGCCTTCCAGATAGGCGGGCACCCGGCATTCAACCTTCCTGGCATCAAGGCGGGCGAACCCATGCACGGGCGGCTACAGCTTGACACCGAGAACCCAATACGCCGCTTCATCGACGGCAACACGGGATGCCTCGACGGCGCACGCCACGAGGAGGTGGCGACAAAAGAGGGAATTTTGGAGTTCAACGAAGACACGTTCAAGGATGACGCCCTGATTTTCGACCACTGCCAGCTGCATCAGGTCGCACTGCTCGACAACGACGACAAAGCCGCAGTGGTGGTAACGTTCAAGTCGCCGGCAGTGGGAATATGGTCGCCCTATGGCAAGAATGCCCCGTTCGTCTGCATAGAGCCGTGGTATGGCGTAACTGACATTAACGGCTACGACGGCGACTTTGCCGACCGCTACCTCACCAACCACCTGCTGCCCGGCTCAAGCTTCATGTCGGAATACACGGTAACGGTAAAAAAGTAATACCTTTAGTACGCCTCCCTGTATTTCGCCTCGTCCTTGTCTTGAAGCATCGACAGGTAGCTGTTGTAGCGGCTCTCGGCGATATAGTGCTCCTCAACGGCCTTGCGCACAGCACAGCCTGGCTCGTGGGTATGAGTGCAGTTGGAGAAACGGCAATCCTTTGAAAACCTGAATATCTCCTTGAAATAACTGCCTATCTCCTCCGGCTCCATGTCGAAGGATCCAAAGCCCTTTATGCCCGGCGTGTCGATGAGCCACCCACCTTCCGGCAATGGCAGCATTTCAGAAAAGGTGGTGGTATGCATGCCCGTGTCGTGAGCCTCGCTTATTTCCGCCACCTTTGCGTCAGTTCCTGGCAGAAACAAATTTAGCAGGGTGGACTTCCCCACCCCGCTGTTTCCACTCAACAAGGTAACCTTGCCTTGCAGCAACTTGCGTAATTCGCCGCAGCCACTGCCAGTCGCCGCCGAGACCTGCCGGCACTCGTAGCCCACAGTCTCGTAAAGGCTCACCATCATCTGCTGGTAACGCAACTCCTCATCGTCCAGTGCATCGGTCTTGTTGAAAACCAAGACTACCGGCACGGAGTAGGCCTCAGCCGAGGCAAGGAACCGGTCAATGAAGTTGGTAGTGGTCTCGGGATGAGCCACCGTAACCATGAGGAAAGCCTGGTCGAGATTGGCGGCAATGATGTGACTTTGCTTCGAGAGATTGGTAGAGCGGCGTATGATGTAGTTCTTGCGATTCTCGATTTCGGTTATGAAAGCCGTGCCCTCTTGGTTCACCACAATCTGCACGCGGTCGCCCACCGCGACGGGGTTGGTCGACTTTATGCCCTTCAGCCGGAAATTGCCTTTCACCTTGCTCTCCACCGTCTGCCCGTCGTCGGTGAAGACGGTGTACCAAAAGCCAGTGTTCTTTACTACCAGTCCTTTCACCTACACCGTCATTATTTCCTTCTGCTTGTTCTGCAGGGTGCCGTCGATGACTTTTATGTATTTGTCATGAAGTTTCTGCAACTCGCCCTCGGCATCTTTCTCCTGGTCTTCCGAAAGTCCATCCTTGATGGCCTTTTTCAGCTTGTCCTTGTACTCGGCGCGCACATTGCGAACCTGCACTTTCGTCGACTCGCCAATCTTGTTGCACTGCTTCACCAGCTCCTTGCGTCTCTGCTCCGTGGGCTGAGGGATGCGCAGGATGACCATCTCGCCATTGTTTTCCGGCGTGATGCCCACATCGCTGTCCATGATGCCTTTCTCAATGTCCTTTATGGCACGACGCTCCCACGGGCGGATGGTGATGGTTCGCGCGTCCGGCACCTGCAAGGCTGCGACCTGATTCAGCGGCACACGCTGTCCATAAGAGTTCACGCGTACACTGTCGAGTATTGCTATGTTGGCACGTCCGGCGCGAATGCGCGACAGTTCTCCCTCCAAAAAGGTGGCGCTCTTCTTCATTTTTTCCTCGGCGCTCTTCAAGGTTGCTTTAACGTCAATCATAATATTTGGTTTTTATGGTTTCATGCTACAAATTTAAACAGATTTTCTCTTAAAGACAAAGACATAGTATCTTTTTTAAGACATAGTAACATAGTAACATGTTTTTGTTCTTGCAATAATATGTCTCACGCTATTATGTTACTATGTCTTAAAAGGTACTATGTCCTGCGACGAGGTTGGTCAGCTCCACAAACTCCGCCACCGTCAGCTGCTCCGGCCGCCGCGTCATCATGTCGTTGGCAAAGAAGTCTGGGCCAGGCATGTTGTCCCTGCCAAAGAGAGGCTTCAGCGAGACACGCAGCATCTTGCGCCGCTGGTTGAACACCGTCTTCACCACCCGCTTGAACAGCCGCTCGTCGCAGCCAAGGGCTGTCACGCCGTTGCGCGTCATGCGTATCACCGCACTCTTCACCTTGGGCGGCGGGTTAAATACGTTCTCATCCACGGTGAAAAGATATTCGGTGTCGTACCACGCCTGTATCAGCACGCTCAGTATGCCATACTGCTTCGTGCCAGGCTTCGAGGCTATCCGCTCCGCCACCTCCCGCTGTATCATGCCCGTGCAGCAGGGTATGAGGTCCTTGTTGTCGAGCATCTTGA
>CAZTUD010000183.1:0-5824 GCA_964616945.1 uncultured Prevotella sp.
CGTCGAGCTTGTCGAAGATGTCGTCCAAGAGAAGCAACGGCGTGGTATTGGACGACGTGCGGCGCAGGAAGTCAAACTGTGCAAGCTTTAGAGCCAGCACGTATGTCTTCGTCTGTCCCTGGCTGCCTTCCCTGCGCATGGGATAGCCGCCGATGAGCATCTCAAGGTCGTCGCGGTGGATGCCGTGCAGCGAATAGCCCACGGCGCGGTCGCGTAGGCGGTCGCGTTGTATCACGTCAAGCAGCGGCCCGCGCTGGCAGTGAGAGACGTAACGCAGCGAAACCTCTTCGCGTTCGCCAGAGATGGTGCTGTATATGTTCTGGAAAAGTGGAACAAGCTCCTGTACGAAAGCGTCGCGCTTGCCGTATATGGTCTCGCCCGCCGTCGCCATCTCCTGCTCCCACAACTCCATTAGCGTGAGATCTGGTTCCGCCTCTGCCCGCAGCAAGGCGTTGCGCTGTTGCAGAGCCTTGTTGTAACGGGCAAGCGCGTCTATGTATTTGTGGTCGTATTGCGAAATCACCACGTCCATCAGCCGCCGCCGCTCCTCACCCGCGCCAGTGACGAGAGTGTTGTCCGAGGGTGTGATGAAGATGAGCGGTATGATGCCGATGTGCGCCGACAGCTTCTTGTATTCCTTGTCGTTGCGGCGGAAGTGCTTGTGTTTGCCCCGCTTCATGCCCGCGTATATGCGCTCCTCGCCGCCATCGTCGGTCAGGTAGTCGCCCTCCACCACGAAGAAGTCCTGCCCGTGGGTTATAACGGTGCTGTCCTGGTTGGTGAAACTCGAATGGCAGAACGACAGGAAATAGACGGCGTCGAGCAGGTTGGTCTTGCCCACGCCGTTGCTGCCGATGAGACAATTTATCTTCGGCGAGAACTCCAGCTGTGCCTGCCGAATGTTCTTGTAATTGACGATTGAAATCTTTTTCAGTATCATGTTCCTTGGGGGAAAAGCATTGCAAAGTTAATCGTTTTAGGCCTTAAAATGAAAAAATAAAGCTATATTTTTTGGATTTGCCTTAGATTTATAAAAAAAAGGATGAAAAAGCTTTGCACCTCAAGAATTTTTTCTTACATTTGCAGCCGAGATAGAATCTATACGAGCGGGTAACCCTCGTATTAACCATAATGTAGAACCTTTTAAAAACAAATTAAAAAGAAACAGAATCTTCTTTACAGGAAAAATAGGGCTTGAAGCCCTTGTTCTCTCTTATGCGAATGCCGCCAATATTCCAATCCAGGAGAACGAGGATGCTGAAGGTTCATGGCTATGTGGCGTGAACTCTGATGTACTTGTTGTTGGATAAGGTGAGCTTGGCGGCAACCTGCATATGAAGCAAGTGTCCAGAGTTCACGTTTTTTGTATTCCCTTGGGTTACTTTACGTTAGAGTGTTACGTTATAGTTGCAAAAATCGTGCTTCCCTGTTGGGACAACGGATGCCAGAACCCTAAGCTCTCTCTTATGCGAATGCCGCCAGCTTTTCTCATCCAACGGAGAGTCCAAAGAGCCTCATCCCAGTCCTCGGACGTGAGTTGTCACTGCTTTGCTTTAGAATATGTGCCGTGCTTGTTGGTACTTGCGAGAGCAAGTGGAGATGGCTTGCGTCCGCTTTTTACTGACACGCAATAGAGGATAAATATCCTTCGGAATTACTGTCCTTAGTATCAGAAGAATAAAACACAACATATATTTTTAACAAGAGTTGCGCACGACACGAATCCAGTGCATGAAATTATGAAAAGAAACAAATATTATGGGGGTGTACTGCCCTTTATCGGGGCGATGATGCTTTGCGTCTGTGGGGTGCTGTCTTCATGCAGCGGCTCAGATGATGACCCCGACCCCGAACTTAGTGTTTATCCATCTGCCATTAAGTTGGAGGCAACAGGTGGAGAAAGTCAGGACTTTGACATTAGTTGCAACACCGACTGGTTGTTGGCTGTTGACGAAAGTTGGCTCGATGTGTCATCCAGAAAGGGCAATGGTGATGAGACAATCACAGTGTCAGCTGAGGATAACACTGAGTCAACCGCACGCACTGCCATCATCACGATAACGGCTGGTGATATACAAAAGAAAGTGAAGGTAACACAAGCCGCAGGGCTGAGCCTGACACTTGACAAGGAAGAAGTAACTCTTCTGGGAAACGCAAACAGCAGTGTCACCATAGGCATAACGTGCAACTCGTCTTGGGAAATTTCAGGCACGCCAAGCTGGCTCACGTTGTCATCAAGTAGTGGCAACGGAAACACTTCTGTCACTTTGACGGCTAATTCTGAAAACTATTCAGCTTCGCCACGTGAGTGTAATCTGACTTTCGTTTCTGGTTCCAAGTCATGTCAATGCCGGGTAGTTCAGAATGGAGTCTTGGCTTCAAATTGTTCTGTATCGCCAAACACAATTGTCACATTGGCAAATGGCTTTGCCTTTGATTTCACTTATGAAAAAAACGTGGCTTACTATTATTCTGCACTTTATTTGTCGAAAGTGATAGAACGCAAGACGGACGCTGAGATTATAGAAGAGATGTCAGAAGATGACTCCGACCGTGACACTCCAAGTGATGGTTATGTTATCTCATGGAAAAATCTTAGTCCTGTCACGGAATATACGGTGTGTACCGTTGCTTTTGACAAAAATGGCAATCATGGAGAATTGGTAAAAACTAAGATAACGACCAAAAGTGGGACAAATCAGGCTTGTGCTTATATTAGTGATGTGAAATACTCCAGTTCGTATTGGATGTGGACAACCACGGTTAATGGTTATGTTGAAAAATACTACCAAATGAGTGTGAGTGGGCCAAGTAGTTGGTTTTATTCCACAGATGCGGCTCTTGCATGGGCTTTTCAGAGGGAGATGAAAAATGCTCCAAATGACTTTACTCCTATAAAACAGGGAGATAATTGGAAGTTGGCTCGTAATGGAAAGTCAACATTGGGTATTGTAACTTGGGCTGTGAATGCAGAAGGAGAATTTTCTGGTGTTATTGACAGAGTGGTAGGCTCGGTGCAATCATCGTCCGGACAGCTGCAAGCTGTGAAATTGCAAGACAACCAATCCCCATTTAAGGCTTATAAGGATAGGATAAAGTAATGTCTTCAGTGGTTGCATTGAAAAATGCAACCACTGATTTTTTCTCAGCCATGAAGAGATTTTTTGTTTTGTTAGTAGTCTTGTCTTTTACGTATTGTGGATTTGCCGTCCCCGCATACCCTAAACGCGTTAAGGTGATAGAAGGACGTGACACGGTGCTCATAACCTTGAAAGGGGACGAGTATTGCAAATATGCACTTGACGAGGAAGGCTATGGCTTGTTGCAAACGACAGACGGTTGGCACTATGCCGCCAAGGCAAGTGATGGCAAGGTTGTGGCTTCTTCTTATGCACTTTCCCCAGTGGAAAAAAGAACCGCAGAGCTGAGGCAATTCCTGTCCAGTCAGGAAAAAGGACTGCTGCCGTATGCCAACGCTACTGACATGCGTAAGGCGATGACAGGCAGCAACGGCAGGTGGCGGTCTAAGGCTGCGAGAACGAGTTCTGTGATTGGCGAACGCAAGATGCTTGTCATCATGATGCAGTTTGCTGACAGGAATTTCACAAAGGAGAAATCCGATTTCCAGCGTTTGTTCAATGAGGAGAACTATTGTGAGGACAATGCCAAAGGCAGTGTGAAAGATTATTACGCCTATGCGTCGTATGGCAAGTTGCGTTTGCGTTGCGACATTGCTGGCCCTTATACCTCGGCGTTCCCAATGAGGTATTACGGTGGCAACAGTGGTGCTGGCGGCAATGACCAGAACCCATATGCCCTGTTTGAGGAGGCCGTTAGCCAAGCTGCTAAAGAGGTGAATCTGTCTGACTATGATGCCGACGGTGACGGTTTTGTGGATAACATCCACATTGTTTATGCTGGCTATGGAGAGGAGGCAGGAGCGTCTTCTGATGCCATTTGGGCTCATAAGATGTCTTTTGAGGCAATAACTGTTCAAGGCATGAAAATTGACACCTATTCGTGTGCCCCGGAGCTTAGGGATAACATGGGTAATGGCATTTCACGCATTGGGCCTCACTGCCACGAGATAGGACATGCGCTCGGAGCAATGGATTATTATGACACAAACTATGAAACTGGCGGAAGCTATCAAGGAACTGGCCAATGGGACATAATGGCATCGGGCAGTTGGAATGATTCGGGCATCTCACCTGCTAATTTCAATCCCTATGTCAAGGTATATGATTTTGGATGGACTGATGCCAAGCCCTTGGATACCAATGTTGAAAATGCCATTGCGCCAAGCTCCAATGAAGGTAATATTTACAAGATTGACACTGGTGAGGAAGACGATTTTTATTTGCTCGAGAATAGGCGGCAGGTTTCTTTTGACAAGTCGGTGCCAGGCGAAGGGCTGCTGATTTTCCACATAGGCCCCAGCCTTAAGCCAAAGTCAGCCACCAACACTATCAATTCTACATACCCACAGCAGTGTTATCCCGTGTGTGCCTCGTCGCAATATGCCACTACGGGGGCAGCAGCCAAGTACTATGGTGACATCAACAGTGCAGGCTGCCCTTTCCCTGGCAGCACTGGCAATGACACCTTTACCGACGACAGCACGCCTTCGGCTTCTACATTTCATGGAGCGAGCACTGGTATTTCTTTGACTGGCATAAGGGAGGATGGCGACTGTGTGTTTTTTTACAATGGCAGCGAAGTGATTACACCTCCTGACGACGACCCAGATGTCCCTGGCGGTCAAGACGGGAACGTAGTGTGGCAAGACGATTTTGAGAATATGGAACTTTCGTCGTTTTGGACTTACATTAGTATAGAAGCTGATGCGGACCTGAGTGTCATACATAAGTTGACGAATGATGACAAGCCCTCGTCGCCATGTGCGGCAAGTGGAATTGGCTATTTGATGTATTCGCCACAGACGCAGGTCTCGTTTGAGAGAAATGGCACGAGGGGCAGGTTGACTGGTAGTAACATAAGGGTCATAAGGGACAAGCAGTATTGTTTGCGGCTTAAGGTAAGGAAGTTTTCAAGCTATGAAGACTCGCATGACACGTTATCCGTCAGCATTGGCTATAGCGATGTCTTTGGACAGTCGGTGGATCTGCCTATAACACAACAGGAAGAATGGCAGGAGGTATGCATCCCGTTTGTGGCAATGACGGAAAACTTGAATTTGTCTTTTGATGTGGTAGCAGATTACAAGTCAAACATATTCCTCGACAACATGAAAATTGAGGAGAATGTAGAGGTGGATGGTGTGAAGAATGTTGTTGCCGAACCAGATAAGCGTTGTAGTCTGGTCTATGACCTGTCTGGCAGACCGTCTTCGTTGCGCTTGCCGGGCATTAAGATAATGCGTGTAAATGGGAAAATGGTCAAGATTAATCGTTTTAGGCCTTAAAATGAAAAAATAAAGCAATAAATTTCAGTATGTGGGATAAAATAAGTAATTTTGCCAACTAAAGACACGAAGAAAGAAAAATAATAAAATACAAGCAATAATGGCAAACAACAACGAAAAGACAACTTTTGATGCCGCCCAGAAGTCGGGCGCTTTTTTTGACAAGAACAAGAAGGTGATTAGCGGCGTGATTATCGCGGTCATCGTCGTGGTGGCAGCTTGGCTTTGCTACAGCGAGTTCGTTTCCGGGCCGCGTGAGGACAAGGCAAGCACTGAGCTTGCCAAGGGGCAGGACTATTTCAACGCCGACCAGTTCGACAAGGCTCTCAACGGCGACGGCGCGGGCTATGCCGGCTTCGTGAAGATAGCTTCCGACTACGGCAGCACCGACGCTGGCAA
>CAZTUD010000184.1:0-5788 GCA_964616945.1 uncultured Prevotella sp.
CGTGATAGGAGCGACCATCGAGGCCACACACGTGCCCTCTGGCACCAAGTATCAGGCCGTTACCAACACCCGCGGCATGTACGCCATCAACGGTATGCGCCCCGGCGGCCCATACACGGTAAAGGTGAGCTACATCGGCTACCAGACCAAGGACTTCAAGGACGTGAACCTGCGCCTCGGACAGACCTACAACCTCAACGTATGGCTCAGCGAGCACGCGCAGCAGCTCGGTGAGGTGGTGATTGAGGCAAAGGCCACAAAGTTCACCACCGAGCGCACTGGCGCGGCAACCAACATCGACAACACGCAAATACAGAACATGCCGACCGTTAGCCGTAGCATAACCGACATCACGCGCCTCTCGCCCTACGGCGGCAACGGCATGGCGTTTGGCGGGCGCGACGGGCGCACGGCAAACTTCACAGTTGACGGAGCCAACTTCAACAACAACTTCGGACTTTCAAGCAACCTCCCCGGCGGCGGCAACCCAATCTCCATTGACGCCATACAAGAGCTGCAAGTGGTGATTTCGCCATACGACGTGCGCCAGACCAACTTCATCGGCGGCGGCATCAACGCCATCACCAAGAGCGGAACCAACGAGTTCAAGGGCACGGCATACGTCTATCACCAGAACGAGCAGATGCGTGGCGACGCCGTCTATGGCCAGCAGGTGCCAGGAGCCCGCGACAAGGACCGCTCCACCACCTACGGCGGCACTTTCTCCGGCCCAATCATCAAGGACAAGCTCTTCTTCTTCGTCAACGGCGAATACACCACCACCCCCTCCGTGGCTGTGCGCTGGCGTGCGTCTGAGAACGGCGTGGGCGACGAAAGCCAGTACCTGTCTTACGCCTCCGTCGCCGACATGCAGCGCGTGAAGGACTTCGTCGCCGAGAAATATGGCTACGACACAGGATCCTACACGTCGTTCCCCGCCGACAAGAGCACCACACGCCTCCTTGCCAAGTTGACTTGGAACATCAACAACATGCACCACCTCGACTTCCGCTATAACTATACCAACAACAACAACTGGTCGGGTCCCAACGCCTCGTCAATGGACGGCGGCACCCGCTCGCCCTACTCGCGTACATCTTTATACAGCATGGCATTCGCCAACACGATGTACTCGATGAACAACAAGGTTCATTCTTTCTCGCTCGACCTCAACAGCCGCTTCTCAAACAACATCTCCAACCAGTTCCTCGCCACGTTCTCAAAGCTCGACGACGTGCGCGGAAGCAACTCCGACGAGTTCCCGTTCATCGACATACAAGACGGCACGGGCCAGAACGTGCAGTACATGTCGCTCGGCTACGAGCTGTTCACATGGAACAACGCCGTGCACAACACCGTGTGGAACCTCAAGGACGACCTCTCATGGTATCTTGGCGACCACAAGCTCATCCTCGGCGCGATGTACGAGCACCAAATGGCTGACAACCAGTACATGCGCAATGGCACGGGCTACTACCGCTACCGCTCAGTTGACGACTTCATCAACGGTGCGGCACCGGAAATCGTATGCCTCACCTACGGTTACAACGGCGAGAAGAAACCTGCCGCACGCATCAACAGCAACAACTTCGGTCTCTATGCACAGGACGACTGGCAGGCAACAAAGAACCTCAAGCTGACCTACGGCATACGCTTCGACCTGCTCGCCTACGACAACGGCGACCTGATGACCAACAATGCCATCCTCGCCCTCGACTACGACGGTCGCCACATCGACACTGGCAAGTGGCCCGACGCAAGGGTGCGCGTCTCACCGCGTGTGGGCTTCACTTGGGACGTGCTTGGCAACCAGAGGCTTCGCCTGCGTGGCGGCACGGGCCTCTTCTCAGGCCGTCTGCCCCTCGTGTTCTTCACCAACATGCCTTCCAACTCCGGCATGGTGCAGTATAACGCGCAGCTCAACGGCAGCACTGTGGTTTACAATGCCAGCCGCAACAGGAACAACATGCCTTGGTACACAGGCTCCACCGTAACGCAAAGCAACGGCAACCTCACTATCGACATGAGCCAGTTCGCGGGCGGCCTCGTTACCGACGCCAACGGACATGCCACCATACAGGCTCTCTACGACAAGCTCGTGTCGATGGGCTACCCCACCACCATCTCCCCGGAGACTGGCACACACTCAGGCTCCATAGCCGCCGTTGACCCGAAGTTCAAGATGCCACAAGACTGG
The DNA here is from genome assembly GCA_964616945.1 of uncultured Prevotella sp. Taxonomy (GTDB): domain Bacteria; phylum Bacteroidota; class Bacteroidia; order Bacteroidales; family Bacteroidaceae; genus Prevotella. The sequence continues at coordinate 2,198 of CAZTUD010000184.1, forward strand.
AAGACAACCCTCGCCGTGGACTATTCCGTGCCAGTTGACTTCCCGTTCACCGTGACACTTGAGGGCATGTTCAACAAGACTGTCAACGCCGCCACCATCACCGACTGGGCCATCATGCCCGTCGAGGGCTTTGCCCGTTGGAACGGCGCCGACAACCGTCCGATATTCCCCTCCGGCTTCCGCAACGACCGCGACAAGGCGTTCGTGCTGAGCAACACAAGCCGTGGCTACGGATGGTCGTTCGTGGCATCGGTTGACATGAAGCCGTTCGAATGGATGAGCTTCCAGGCATCCTACAACCACACCGTCAACAAAGAGGTGACGGGCCTGCCAGGCTCCAACGCCGAGTCGGCATTCACATACGTGCCCACAGTGTTCGGCCCCAACAACATCAAGCTGCACAACTCGCAGTATGCCACTCCCGACCGCATCTCGGCTGGCCTCACCCTCCACGACAAGAGCGGCAACCACTACTCACTGTTCTATGAGACTTTCCACGGCGGCTACAACTACAGCTTCATGCTGGCAAACGACATGAACGGCGACGGCTACAGCTACGACGCTCTCTACATTCCCACCGACAAGCAGGTGGCGGAGAACGAATTCCGTTTCAACTCTGCCGACGACCGCCAGCGTTTCATGGACTATGTCCACGGCAACAGCTACCTGAAGAAGCATCAGGGCGAATATGCCGAGGCCTACAGCGTCTATAACCCGTGGGTACACCGCATCGACTTCAGCTACAAGCACGACTTCAAGATTTACAGCGGCAAGACAACCCACAAACTGCAGGTGAGCTTCGACATGAAGAACGTACTCAACTTCTTCGACTCCAAGTGGGGCGTGATGAAGGCCATGAACTCATCGCTCAACGAGGGTCGCATACTGCGCTACGACCACACCGACGCCGACGGCTATCCTGTGTTCACAACGCCCGCCGCTGTAAAGGCCGGAGTACAGACATGGGTGCCCAACTACGCCATCGGGCAGTGCTGGTACGCATCTGTCGGACTGAAATACTATTTCAACTAAAGCAAAACATAGAAAGACTATGAAACTCAAACATATTTTCACCGTGCTGCTCGGGCTGGCATGTCTTACTGCTTGCGATGACGACAACACGATAGGAACGCTGTCCGGCATCACGCTCGACAAGTCGTATGCCACGATACCACAGGAAGGCGGCAACACAACGGTTACTGTTACCGCCAACGGCAACTGGCAGTTGGACAAGGTGTTCCAGGTAATAACCAGAAACGAAGACGGCACGCGCGACACCACATACCAAAGCACGCCCACATGGCTTACGACAAGCGTTGAGAGCGGCTCGGCGGGCGAAACATCAATCACGTTCAGCGCAGCCTCCACTGAGTCGGGACGCGAGGCTCAGCTACAACTGAGCTGCGGCTCGCAGACACAATTCCTGCAGGTGCGCCAAGGCTCGATGGAGGCAACGGAGGCAACGTGCGCCGAGGTCATCGCCGGAGCCGACGGCAAGACTTTCCGCGTGTCGGGAACCGTGCAAGACATCTACAACACCACCTACGGCAACTGGTATCTTGAGGATGCCACAGGCCGCATCACTATTTACGGCACTCTCGATGCCGAGGGCAAGACCAAGAACTTCTCCTCGCTCGGCATAGAGAACGGCGACGAGATTACAGTTGAAGGCCCGAAGACAACATACGGCACTACCGTTGAGCTTGTGGACGTTACGGTGATAAAGCTCACAAAGTCGCTCATCCAGCTTGTAAGCACGCAGGAAGAAGCCATTCCACAGGCTGGCGGCGACTTCGTGGTAAAGGTGGCATACAAGGGCAGCGGGGCAAACCCGACAATCCCCGACGACGCCAAGAGCTGGCTCGGCGTGAGCAAGATTGAGCGCATTGCCGGCGTGGCCTCAAAGGTCGTAACCAACCCCGCCGACACAGCCGTCATCACATTCCACGCCCAGCCCAACACGGCAGGCGCACGCTCTGCCGATGTGGTGATAACCTCCAACTCTTCGTCCGTGAAAGCCACAGTGTCGCAGCAAGGCTCCGTCATCGATGCCACGCTCGCCGAGTTCCGCGCTGCGGAAGTGGGAACACAGCAATACCGCATCTCCGGCCTCGTGACAAGGGTTGACAGCCACGGCAACTACTATGTCAACGACTACACCGACCCGACTGGCGAGGTTGAAATCTACGGTCCCACAGGCGACTTGGCAAAGAGCGTCAAGGCTGGCGACATAGTTACTGCCGTTGGCACACGCGCCGTGTACAGGTCAACTATTGAGCTGTCTGGCAGCCCGGTGGTCGAGAGCGTGCAGGCTTGCAAGAGCGTAAGCCTCGCCGAGTTCAACGCCTCGCCCGACGGCACCGACCCGCTGCTGATTACAGGCACCATAACAAGGATAAGGAACGCCCAGTATGGCAACATTTATGTGAGCGACGGCACCAACGAGGTTTACGTGTATGGCGTTTACGGCTACGGCGCGCCACGCGGGGCCGACCGCCAGAACTTCCTTGCCGCACGAGGCATTGAGGTTGGCGACCAGATAACCCTCGTAGGCCCGAAGACAACCTACAACGGCACCACCATCGAGATGAACGGCGGCTACTACGTGAGCCACACCAAGGCTTCGGCGGCAAAGTAAAGCTTTAGTCCATTCCTCAATTACATACAGTAAGCGCACCGACCTGTTTAGGTCGGTGCGCTTTTTTTGCATTATTTTTATAGCATCAGGAGCGAAAGTTGTTTCCTCTCAATATGGGAAAGTTACCACTTTATTACCTTTGCGACAAAAACATGAAATAAATTCACAAAAAGTAAAAAGTTAGGACAACGGGAAATTGGTGTTCCAGAAGAGGAAAACGGCTCCTGCGGTGTCTCCACGAACCTCATGCGGCGTGTGTGCATGTACCTTACGGCGCAAGGTCTCCTGCTTTACGCCGCCGAGATGCCTTCTTGGCGGCGTAGGGAAGGCTTCTTGGCGGCGCGAAGCAGACACCTTGCCGCCGCGAAGGTGGGCGACTTACGGCAGACAAAAATCTTAAATTTTGTTACACCGTTGATTTACAACAACTTAGCAACGTCGCCCACCATTGCGCTGTACGAAATAATTCTTTGGTTGGTCGAAAATATCGCGCTCACGGAGGGGGTTGCACGGAAAAGAATTTTACAATATGACACTCAGAACAATTATTGGACAAGGGGATGCCCCAAGTGAATGCGGAGATGACAATATAGCATTCTATTCGTATGGTTTTTGCGCTAAAACGATACTTTTTGAAAATTTTCTGCGTACATTTTTGCAGTTTTTGTAAGAATTTATTAACTTTGCACCTAACCTTTTTGACCTTGACATAAATGAAAACAATAACCAACCACATCTTGAGCCTCTTGCTCACGGTTGCCGCCCTGTTGGGTTTCACGGCCTGCAACGAAAACGAGCGTGGAACAGTAGTTGTCCTCGACAACAGCAGTTGCAGTGATGTAGCCATAGGGCAAACCAAGCTCTACATCTATGATGCAAGCGGAAACCTCTGCGCCGCACACGATTTTGCAAACGCGCAAAGCATAGCGTCGACCTTGTTGCCGCTACAGGCA
>CAZTUD010000185.1:0-5744 GCA_964616945.1 uncultured Prevotella sp.
ATCCACGGACGAGTGAAATCCTCCATCTCGTCGTTTATCTCAAAGGTTACAATTTTCCTTTCACCCCTAACTCCTAATTCCTCACTCCCAATTCCCAACTCCTTGAGCCCCTCCGCCATACATATTGCAGAATAGCCAGAGAACGTGCCAACCTCAAGTATGTAATGCGGACGCTGCATCATCACGAGCATTTTCAGCATCCGGCCCTGCAAATGCCCGCTCGCCATGTGGCCGTGCACAGTGTGGATGTTGGCAGCACGCCACAAACGGTGCAAATAGTCGCCCTCCGGCTCGCTGACCTTTTCTATATATTCTTCAATGGTCATAAGTTCACCAAGGCGGCCACCGCAAGCCTGTACGAGTCAAGGCCGAAACCGCATATCACGCCCAAGCATCCCGCACTAATCATGGAGTGATGGCGGTATTCCTCGCGCTTGTGCACGTTGGAGATGTGCACCTCCACCACGGGGCAGCGTAGCGAGCGGATGCAGTCGAGCAAGGCGATGCTTGTGTGCGTGTAGGCTCCGGCATTGAGCACAATGCCGTCGTAGCCGAAGCCCACCTCCTGCATCTTGCTGATAAGCTCGCCCTCTATGTTGCTCTGGTAGTAGTCTATCTGCACGTTGGGAAACATGCCACGCAGCTTGGGCAGATAGCTCTCAAATGAGCTGTCGCCATAGATGCCTGGCTCGCGGACACCCAAAAGATTGAGGTTGGGACCATTGATAATCTGAATTTTCTTCATCAGGGAACGTCTTTTTGAGAATAATTTTATATATTTGCTGCAAAATTAGCAGAAAACAAAGACAATGCAAAATAAAACTCCAAATAAATCATCCTCAGCTAATCTCATGAGGCGATATGTGCGCTATCTGAAGCTTGAGCGCGGCTATTCGCAAAACACCATCGATGCCTACACCCACGACCTGCAATGGCTGCTCAACTACCTCAACGACAATGGCACCAGCCCTCTTGCCGTCTCCTTGCACCAGTTAGAGGAGTTTGCGGCATCGCTCCACGAGCATGGCCTGAGCCCACGGTCGCAGTCAAGGATATTGTTCGGCGTGCGCTCATTCTACAAGTTTCTCGTTACCGACGGCTATATAGAAATCAACCCCACCGAACTCCTCGAATCGCCACAACTGCCAAAGCATCTGCCCGAATACCTCACTACCGAGGAGGTTGACCAGCTTGAGGCAAGCATCGACCTCTCCACCAACGAGGGCCATCGCAACCGTGCCATCATAGAGGTGCTGTTCTCGTGCGGGCTGCGTGTCTCCGAGCTCACCAACCTGAAACTCTCCGACCTCAATCTCGGCGAACGCTTCCTGCGCGTCGTGGGCAAGGGCAACAAGGAGCGACTCGTGCCAATATCCGAAAAGGCAATAAAGGAACTCAACTTCTGGTTCGACGACCGCCGCCAGATGAGAATAAAGCCCGGCGAGGAGGACTACGTGTTCCTCAACCGTCGAGGCCACCATCTCACGCGCACCATGATTCTCATCATGGTGAAGCGGCAGGCTGTGGAAGCAGGCATCACCAAGACAATATCGCCCCACACCCTGCGCCACAGCTTCGCCACCGCACTGCTCAAAGGAGGCGCCGACCTGCGCATCATACAGGTGCTGCTCGGCCATGCCGACATAGGCACCACCGAAATCTACACCCATCTCGACGATGAGTCGCTGCGCCGCGAAATTCTTCTCCACCATCCGAGGAACATCGGCAACAAATAACCGCCACCTCCGATAAAAGAAAAAGGCGACGCATGCCCTCGCGGGTAAGCATCGCCAAGAAAGGTATGCTTGCCATTGCCCTCACGGGTCAGGCAGGCACAAATAATAATGTATATGAAAAAAAACTATATTCAAAATCTTACTTTCTCACTTTCTTACTTTCTTACCTTCTTACCTTTCATTCCTCCCACAGGCTGCGCCTCACCACCATCAGGGTGTCAGCGGTCTCCTCTTCCTCTTCTTCGTCATCATCTGTCTGCGTGCCGCCATCATGCCAACGCTTCGCACCGATGATGCCGCCACCGCCGATAGGCACATCCGTACTCTGTATGTACGAGTCCCCAGCCAGCGGCTCGCTGTCAGCCACCGTAATGCCGACGCGCGGCCTGATATATCTTTTCTTCATTCTTCTTTCTCGCAGATTATGCGGATTACGCAGATACTTTGGCACTTCCACGGGCGGTATCTTCAAATCCAACCACGAATTTCGTTCCTAAGTTCCACCACGGATTGCACGAATAGCACGGATATGAACCTACGGAAGCTGGCTCGTCCTCTGTAGGGGTATACCCCCGTGTATGCCCTGCGGTTGTATTCTTCCTGCCCTGCTATTTCGTCATTCCTGTGTTGTTAGGGCATACACGGGGGTATGCCCCTACGGGTGGCTTCCTCCCTGCCCTGACGGGGCGGGGCTGGGGGTGGGGTCAGTCCTTCACTCTCCCACTGGCTGCCACGTCCCCGGCAAGTTGTCTGGCACGAGGTTGTCCCATTTGTTGGTAAAGCTTTCGTCCTCGTCCTCCCATTCGTCGTCGCCGGGCTTGGCGTAGATGGTGGAGGTGTCACCGGGGCTGGTCACCACACCAGGACCGTTATCCATCATCTCCTCGGCATCCAACATCACGACCGTTATCTCCGGCCTTACGTATTTCAGGCTTATCTCTGTATCAGTATTCATCATCTCGACGCCTCCTTCCTTACTTCACAATCATTTTCCTGCCGTTCACAATCACGATGCCCTTGTAGCCGGGCCCCACTTGCTGGCCCGACAGGTTGTAGCGGGCTGACGATGCGCCTTGCTGGCCGCTATCGCTGCCACTGATTGTCTCGGGGATAACGCTGATGCCCGTGGTGGTGTTGTCGTCGTCAAAGAAGCCGAAGCTGATGCCCTCCTTCGCGGCGTTGCTCTTTACATTGGTTGTTAGCACCTTCAGGTAAGCCCTGTAGGCAGGTATCGCACCGCACGTGCCGGCATAATTGAATTGGTAGAAGCCAAACGACTTGCCCCTATTTTTCTGGGCCGTCGTGGGAGCCATAAGGCCGAAGTATGTATAGCTTGAATTAGAGGTCGGCATCACCGCGCTGCCTGTCGCATTGCCCTCAAGGTTATTGGAGGAAGGCGAGTCGGCTGCCGCCTCGCCGTTGGCCTCGTTTATCCAGTCAAACTCCTTGTCGCCCGCGCTTGAGGCGTAAACCAGCACGGGCGTGTTGGCAGGAATAATGCTGTTTGCGTTGTATCTCCCTGTAGTCCCGCTGTTTGGAATTGTCACTATGGCCGACGAACTGTTGTACGTGCACGCCGCCGCCCAACTGCATGTAGATGGCACCTTCAAGGCTGTAGGGAACACCAATGTGGTATATTTGTAGCTGGAGATGTTGCGCTTGTAAAAGCGGGTGAAAACCAACGTTCCCACTGCGCTGGCCACCGTCTTGTCACCGTTGTCACCACCCTGAGTGTAAGTGGCAAACGCCTTTACAACAGTGGAGTTTGTTATGCTGACCGCCGAAGAATAGGTCTTGCGGTTGCTGTTGGTAAGGGGGTCGGAGCCGTCGGTAGTATAATAAATCGTGCTCTTATCCTTGCTCGACGTGATGGTGGCTGTTGCTTTGGTGTCACTTGAATTATCATTATCGCCATACCTATAGACACCGTTTGTCAATGCCCCATTGGTACCACTACCGCTGATTGTCATCACACTGTTATCGCCATAATAAACGCGCAGCCAAAGCATGCGGATTTGCGAGCCTGTCACCGTGAACCTTATCGTGTTTAGGCCAAAGGAACCATCCGACGGTGTCCACCACCCATTGCTTTTGCTCTTATGACCCCAATTGCCATAGCCCGAGTTGACGTTCATATTAGTGGCTCCCGTACTCTTAGCTGAAAAAGCTCCATTCGTAAAGCTGATATAAATGTAGGAAATAGGGCCTTTTGAGGAAACTACCTCAAATTGGTCACCTTTGTTGGGAGTAAAATGCTGCCCCGACTCACCTGTGCCTTCCTCTATAGTAATAGCCTTGGCATTGCCGTCGCTACCGTAAAAATTGATGGTTATGCCGTCTTGGGAGACTGAAGATTGAGAACTATTCGACCACGAACCTGCCTTAATCTGTGTAACTCCCGAATACGCTTTTACCCCCCCCATCACTACCATGAGGACGAGGATAAGGAGTCGTAAAATTTTTCTCATAGCATTCATTATTATTATTTTCTTGCGCCCCTTTCCCGCAGGACACAATTACACACAGTTGTTTAACACTCGGATGTTAGACAGATACAGAGATGGTGGGGAAACAATACCTTAGTAAGAAAACCTAATACATATACATTCATTATTATTACGTCGGGTAAACGCCGTCGCTGCAAGAGTCGCTTCCGCACTGCCACCGTCCGCTCCCGAACGGCTGCCCGAACTTAGCCAAAGACACGTCCTCCTGTTGGTAGTGGACTGCCCTGCTTTCGTTGCGGGCTATTACGGTAAGTAATGCAAAGTTAGGTGTTTCTTGCGACACCTCCAAACATTTGCCCGAAAAATTTCAGATTTTAACACTATGACAAGTGCAACGCTTGCGCAGACATAGTAATTGATTTAAAGACATAGTAACATAGTAAACATAAAAATGCGAATATAGTTTTAGTCCTCTGGTAGTATTATTTTATACATTCTTTGTGTTGTTGCTCTTTCGCCTGTCATGCTTGAATTGAAAAAAGCCTGATTTCTTGCTTTCTCACTGAACTGGAAATCGCATTTTTGGTAAAATCTAACAGCACTGTATTCTGGTGTGTCCAAAGCCTCCACCGTAAGGAATTTTGTAGCTGACAATAGGTCAGAATACGACATCCTACAGATTTCATCAATAAGGAATGTTCCCAAATGTATTTCTTTCTTATCCCTCAATTCCTTACAGACTGCAAAATAGTCTATCTCTATGGCAGGGTATTTCTCCTCATCCCAAAACCGATCCCAATTTTCAGAAGATACGATTGTATCGCGTTTGCCAGGATAGCTCTCTATGTTTCTTTTATCCTCATTGTTAAGCACTAAAGCATCTTTACTCAAGGCAAAGAAAGCAACAACCACATCTGTCCCTCCCTTGTAAACAAGCCAAAGGTTGGAAACTCCAAGAGCGATAAACTTGGCAAGGCCGTTAATTTTGTCATGAATAAAGTCATCCATTGACTTTACTCCACAATAAAAACCATTAAGAGCTGAGGCGTCTTCAGCCCTCATAATATCTACATTATAAATTTCTCCCATCTATATCCTTCCAAGTTGCCCTGTATTTCTTGCGAAGATGCTTAGAACGCTCAACACTTGCCTTCTCACTGTCATTAAGTTGCTTGGTGGCCACTCGAACAACAGCATTACGAATTTCATTCGCAATGTCTCCACCAATAGGGACACGTTTTGTCTTAATTCCTAACATAGTTTGAATATCATTGTTACTATGCGCAAATTTACGACATTCATACCAAACTACCAAAAAAAATATCGAAAAAAGTTGTTGAGCCTTTTGAGGACGCTTTAGGAATGCTCCATACGAATTATCTTTCTCTTCTCACACGGATATTAAAGATTTTAATGATTTTTGGTTTCGCTGTTTACACTGGCCATCAACACGTAGTGAAACATAGTCATCTTTAAAATCTTTTATGAATATCCGTGTGAGGAAAAAATCTTGGAGGATTATATCCTGTCGAGGACGCGAGTGATGAGGCCGTCGATGTCG
>CAZTUD010000186.1:0-5743 GCA_964616945.1 uncultured Prevotella sp.
AGTCAAACGTCTATGGAGCTTACTTCAACCATGAGAGTGAGACGGCAGGTCTCGGTGCTGAAATCAAGGACAATCAGAAGTGGCAGGAGCAATTTCAAGGAAAGAAGCTCTTTAGGACCATTGGTAAAAATGAAACCGACCGCAATGCCATAGCTTTATCAGTGCAGAAAAAGGTAACAGACCCACAAACTCAAGTCGATGCCGTTACAGGAGCTACTCTAACATCCAACGGCGTGTCCGACATGCTTCACGACGGACTTACCAAGTTCCTGCCTATCCTGAACGGTCCGGACAATCAGCAGTAGTTAAAAAATCAAATAAATCAATTATGAGTTTATTTTCAAAACAAGATAAAGCTGCTTTTGTCGAGCCGTTGCATCTGAACAATCCGATAATGGTGCAGATACTCGGTATCTGTAGTTCACTTGCAGTGACCTCCCAGCTAAAGCCAGCTATTGTGATGGGACTTGCCGTGACGGTGATTACGGCATTCTCCAACGTCATCATCTCGCTCATACGCAAGACGATACCCATGCGTATCCGTATCATCGTGCAGCTTGTGGTCGTTGCGGCTCTGGTGACAATAGTGAATCAAATCCTCGGAGCTTTCGCCTACGATGTAAGCGTGCAGCTCTCAGTCTATGTCGGACTTATCATCACCAACTGCATCCTGATGGGTCGTCTGGAAGCTTTCGCCATGATGAACAAGCCCTGGCCTTCGTTCCTCGACGGTCTTGGCAACGGTATCGGCTATGCCATGATTCTCGTCATCGCAGGTGCCTTCCGTGAATTCTTTGGTCGTGGCAGCCTTCTCGGCTATCAGATTATCCCCCAGAGCGCATACGACTTTGGCTACCTCAACAACGGCATGATGACTATGTCGTGCACAGCCCTAATACTCATCGGCTGCATCATCTGGGTGAACCACGCGTTTTTCGTTAAAGAAGAAAAGAAATAAGCTATGGAACACGCAATATCATTACTATTCAGGTCTATCTTCATAGACAATATGATTTTTGCCTACTTCCTCGGTATGTGCTCATACCTGGCAGTAAGCAAAAACGTGAAGACATCGCTCGGACTCGGCATCGCCGTGACCTTCGTGCTTGTCGTCACCGAGCCTATCAACTACCTGTTGCAGGTTTATGTCCTCGGTCCCGACTGTCTCGTGAAAGGTGTCGATCTCAGCTATCTGAGCTTTATTCTCTTCATAGCTATCATCGCTGGTATCACACAGCTCGTTGAGATGGCGGTGGAGAAATACTCGCCTTCGCTCTATGCGGCTCTCGGTATCTTCCTCCCTCTTATCGCCGTGAACTGCGCCATCATGGGAGCCTCGCTCTTCATGCAGCAGCGCATCAAGCTCGATCCGACCAATGCGCAGGCTATCTCCAACATCGGTGATGCCATCTGCTACGCTCTGGGCAGCGGCCTTGGCTGGACTCTCGCCATCGTGATGTTCGGTGCTATCCGTGAGAAATTGGAATACAGCGACGTGCCAAAGCCTCTGCAAGGCATGGGTATCGCCTTCATCACCGTGGGTCTCATGGCTATGGCGATGATGTGCTTTAGTGGTTTAAAATTCTAAAGGAAAAAGATTATGGGACAATTTATAGGCGTAAGCATAGCAGTATTCCTCGTCATCATCCTGTTGCTTGTCGTGGTGCTGCTCATAGCCAAGAAATATCTCAGCCCAAGCGGAAAGGTGACAATCACTATCAACGGTGACAATAAGCTTGAGGTGGAACAGGGCGGCAGCCTTCTCTCCACCCTCAACGAGAACGGCGTCCACCTCTCATCGGCTTGTGGCGGTAAAGGCAGTTGCGGCCAGTGCCGCTTGCAGGTTCTCGAAGGCGGTGGTGAGATTCTCGACACGGAGAAGGGGCACTTCACCCGTAAGGAAATCAAAGACCACTGGCGGCTGGGCTGTCAGACAAAGGTGCATGGCGACCTCTCTATAAAGGTCAGCGATGCCATCCTCAATGTCAAGGAATGGGAATGCACGGTCATCAGCAACAGCAACGTGTCGAGCTTCATCAAGGAGTTTAAGGTTGCTCTGCCACCTGGTGAGCACATGGACTTCATCCCCGGCTCCTACGCGCAGATTTACATTCCTGCCTACGACACCATCGACTACGACAAAGACTTCGACAAGTCGCTTATAGGCGATGAGTATATCGGAGCATGGAAGAAGTTCAACATCTTCTCCCTCAAGGCTCACAACCCCGAGCCTACCATCCGTGCGTACTCCATGGCTAACTATCCTGCCGAGGGCAACATCATCACACTCACAGTGCGTATCGCTTCCACACCGTTCAAGCCACGTCCACAGGTAGGCTTTCAGGATGTGCCTACAGGTATCGGTTCTTCCTACATCTTCTCACTGAAGCCGGGTGATAAGGTCCGCATGAGTGGTCCTTACGGCGACTTCCACCCGAAGTTTGATACCGGCAAGGAGATGATTTGGATTGGCGGTGGTGCAGGTATGGCTCCTCTCCGTTCGCAGATTATGTATATGACCAAGCAGATTCACTGCACCGACCGTGAGATGCACTTCTTCTATGGCGCACGCTCGCTGTCGGAGGCGTTCTTCCTTGAGGACTTCTGGGAACTTGAGAAGGAATTCCCCAACTTCCACATGCACCTCTCCCTCGACCGTCCTGACCCGAAGGCTGACGAAGCGGGAGTGAAGTATTATGCTGGCTTTGCCGTGAACTGCGTCCGTGACACGTACCTCAAGGATCACGAGGCACCTGAGGATTGCGAATACTATCTCTGCGGCCCTCCAATGCTTATCAAGACCGTAACAGACTACCTTGACAGTCTCGGCGTCGAGACCGAGAGTATAATGTACGACAACTTCGGGTAGGGTTATGCAATAATTAATTTCTTTCCAATGATTTTCCCGCTCTAATACCTCTGCATGTTAGAGGGATTGGGGCGGGAAACTATTAGTTTCGCGACTTAAAACTAAAGGTCTTACAACGGGAAACAAAAAATACAAGCATGAGAATAATATTAGCAAGCAATTCACCACGTAGGCGTGAACTTTTGGCAGGGCTTGACCTCAACTTCGAGGTCGAGGTTATCGATGGCATAAACGAAGATTACCCCCAATATCTACAGGTGGAGGAAATTCCGCAGTTCATAGCCAAGGAGAAAGCCGCAGCGTATAAGGTCATGCCAGACGAGTTGCTTATAACTGCCGACACAATAGTAGTTCTCGACAACAAAATAATGGGCAAGCCCAAGGACAAGGCTGAGGCATGCCACATGTTGCAACAGTTGAGCGGCCGTACACATCACGTCATCACTGGCGTATGCATCACAACTACGGAAAAGCAAACTATCTTTTCGGAAACTACTGCCGTCACGTTCCGTGAATTGAACGAGACAGAGGTAGACTATTACGTAACTCACTACAAGCCATACGACAAGGCTGGTGCATACGGCATACAGGAATGGATAGGCTATGTGGGCGTGACAAAGATAGACGGAAGCTTCTACAATGTCATGGGGTTGCCTGTCGAGAGGGTTTATGAAGTCCTGAACGCTATAGCTTTGAGACAAAAGTAAAACAGCCCTTGAAAGCCCGTTCCATATCTTTGGGCTTCGACCTGAATATGCCGTATATGGCACTGCCACTGCCCGACATCTGCGCATAGCTTGCCCCCATGCCATAAAGCCTTTGCTTGATGTTTCCAAGTATGGGAAACGATTGGAACACAGGCTTCTCAAAGTCGTTGCTTAGACAGTCTTTCCACGTGTCAATGGGCTGTCGCACTACATCGCGGCAGCACTTCTCAGGCTTGCGGCACTCCATTTTCCTGTATGCCTCACGCGTGGAAACTGCCACGTCTGGTTTTACTATGGCTATGTAATAGCCGTCAAGGTTGCCGTGCGAACCATCGGCTGGTTCCAGCACCTCACCACGTCCAGTGGCGAAAGCAGGTTCGGCAGTGATGAAGAACGAACAGTCGGAGCCAAGCACGGCCGCATAGCGTTCCATTTCTGCTATGCCCATATTAAGCCTAAATCTCTCGTCAAGCAATCTAATCATGAAAGCCCCGTCGGATGAGCCGCCTCCCAAGCCAGCCTGCATGGGTATGCGCTTTACAAGGTGCGCGTGTATGCGTGGCAATTCGAAATCAGTTGCAAGCAGTTCGTATGCCCACACCACCAAGTTCTTGCGTTCCTCGCAATCCACGCTGTTGCCTGTAACCTTCAGGTCGCATGGGGCATCAGACGGAAACTGCTCATCCATGTATTTTATTTCAAGAGCGTCGGTCAATGGAATGGGATAGAAAACTGTCTCAATGTCGTGGTAGCCATCGCTGCGTTTGCCGATGACATTCAGGCCTATATTTATCTTGGCGCAAGGAAAAGTAATCATTTTCGTTGTCTTTTGTATATTGCTTATCGACTGCAAAAATAAAAGAAATTTCCCAGTGTGGCGTTCTTTCTAATATAATTTTTGTAAATTTGCGCCACAATTATATTATGCGCACCATACAAGAACAATAAAATGCCAGCACAGAATAATTCCAAGAACAATTCCAGACAAAGGAGTTCCACGCCAATCGACCCGACATACGGTCATTTGCAGCCACAGGCCATTGACATAGAAAAGGTTGTCCTCGGAGCTTTGATGATTGACAAGGATGCTTTTTCCATAGTGTCGGAGACGCTTCGTCCCGAGACATTCTATGAGCCGAGGCACCAAAAGATTTTCACCGCTATCCAGAAGCTCAACGTGGATGAAAACCCCGTTGACCTGATGACTGTTACCAACGAGCTCCAAAGAGAGGGGACGCTCGATGATGTCGGAGGCCCCGCATACATCGTTGACCTATCCTCGCGTGTGGCTTCGTCGGCGCACATCGCTTACCATGCCAAGATACTGCAACAGAAATACCTTGCCCGCCAACTCATCTCGTTTGCCAGTGTCATAGAGACGAAGGCTTTCGACCCAATGGTTGACGCGGAGGAGCTGATGCAGGAGGCTGAGGGAAGTCTCTTTGACATTTCCCGCATAAACATGCGGCAGGACTTCACCCAGATTGATCCCGTCATACGTCAAGCCGTGGACATCATACAGAAGGCCTCAGGCAACAAGACTGGTCTCACGGGCATACCGTCTGGGTTCACGAAGCTTGACGACATCACTTCGGGATGGCAGAAGAGCGACCTCGTCATAATAGCTGGACGCCCAGCTATGGGCAAGACTTCGTTCGCATTGTCCATTGCCAAGAATGTAGTTGTGGACTACCGCACTCCCGTGGCTTTCTTCTCGCTTGAGATGAACAACGTACAGCTTGTCGACCGCCTCATCTCCAATGTCTGCGAGATAGAGGGCAAGAAGATTATGAATGGCCAGCTGTCGCAAGACGAATGGGCGCGATTGGACAAGAACCTGAAGAAGCTGACAGGCGCACCACTTTATATAGACGACACCCCTGGCATGTCTATCTTTGAACTGCGCACGAAGGCACGCCGCCTTGTCCGCGAAAAGGGTGTTCAACTCATAATGATTGACTACCTACAGCTTATGAATGCCAACGGGGCACGCTTCGGCAACCGACAGGAGGAGGTCTCCACAATATCCCGCTCGTTGAAGGGACTCGCCAAGGAACTTGACATACCTATTATCGCCCTTTCCCAGCTTAACCGAACTGTGGAAAACCGCGAGGGACTTGAGGGCAAGCGCCCGCAACTGAGCGACCTGCGTGAGTCGGGAGCCATT
>CAZTUD010000187.1:0-5719 GCA_964616945.1 uncultured Prevotella sp.
ACACCGTTCTGGATGAGCGGAAGCACGCCACCGCCAACGACCATCATCATGAATATGCCGCTGGCTTTCTCGGTGTATTTGCCGAGACCCTCTGTAGCGAGGTTGAAGATGCAGCTCCACATCACGGAGGTGCAAAGGCCGCAAACCACTATGAGGATTGCGCCAAGAGGCATGGTTACCATCTCAAAGCCGCTGCCGGTGAACACGGGCATGGAGCCAGTGATTGACTTAGGCAGGAGAATGGCGCAGGCTATAAGCACGAATGCCACGCCGTTGACGGCAACCATCATCTGCTTGCTCGACACTTTCGAGGCTATGCCGCTGGATATGAAACGTCCGCAGAGCATGAGGAACCAGTAGGTGCCCGACGCAAAGCCGGCTATGGCAGCTGCCGTAGCGGGGGAGATGCCAGCGCCATTGGAGCCTGTGTCGGACAGATAGTACATCAGCGTGCCAGGCAGACCTGTTTCCACGCCCACGTAAACGAAGATGGCGATTACGCCAAAAGTGAAGTGGCGGAAAGCGAACGGCGAATGCTCGTAGGTGACGTGCTCGCGTGCCACAGGGTTGGCAATAGGCACGAAGAGCAGGATGATGAACGTGGCGGCGAAGATGCCCATTGCCATGTAGAGCACGAGGTTCACGTCAGTGATGGCAGTGTCCTTGGTGACGGTGCCGATGAGCGCACCCACGAGCATCGGGGTGATGGTGCCCATGAGGGAGTTGAACGAACCGCCGATGAGGTTGAGCTGGTTGCCACCCTTGCCACCGCCGCCAAGCTGGTTGAGCATGGGGTTGACCACGGTGTTGAGCATGCAAACTGCAATACCGGAGACGAATGCGCCGAAGAGATAGACAAACCAGTTTGCGGGCAGACCGCCAGCGAGCGTGCCTACAAGCACTTGGCCTGAGAGGAACTGTATGAACACGCCAAAGAAGCCGAAGGCGACGGCGATGAGCGCAGTCTTCTTGTAGCCAAGCTTGGTGAGCATGTTGCCCGAAGGAATACCGAAGAACAAGTAGGCGAAGAAGTTCATGAAGTTACCCATCATGCCGAGGGTGTTGCTGCCGGCCAGCTCAGGCTGGTTCTTCCAGATGACGCCGATAGGTGCGGCGAGGTTGGTTACGAACGAAATCATTCCGAAGAGGAAGATGCACGCCACAATCGCTATCACGCGACCGTTGTTGTTTTGTTTTGCCATAAGGATAAAGAGCCCCACCCCAAAGCGGCTTTGCCACTTTCTGCCCCTCCCATTTGGGGAGGGGTTGAAATGTGTCTTGGGTATGAGGACTTTTGTTAAATGATTGTTATTTTGTTTTTATTGTCTTTCTACCGTATCTTAATTCCTACGGTGGTAATCATCCCCTCCCCTAAGTGGGGGAAGGGTCAGGGGTGGGGCTATCAGAACAGCTTCTGCGGGTACACGCCCTCGTCTACGAGCTGCTGTATTTTCGCCACCACCGACGGGCGGTCTGCCGAGTAGGTAATGCCGAACCACTTGCTCGTGGTGTCGAGCACCTCGCACGTAGCCTTGCCAGCCTTTATAAGGTGGTCAACAACCCAAGGGATGAGATATTCGGCCTTCGGGTTTGCCTTTGTGGAAGGCATGTCGAGGAACTCCTTGAAGAGCTTGTCGCTGTAGTCGAAATATTCCGGCGTGAAGCCCCACACGTTCATCGATACGGGCGTAGTGCCGGGAATGTTGACCCACTCACCATTCTCGTCCTTGTATTTGGCGTTGCCGTCGGGCGTAGGAAGAATTTCGGTGCGCTCCACACACGACGTGAGATGCCCATGCTCATCCTTTCCACACACGCCACGACTCACGCTGCCGTTATCTGACAGGGTGTTCGACACGCGGAAGCCCACCATTGCGTATTTGCCTTGGCTGCCCTCCGGCAGGTCAGCGAGGAACTTGCCTATCACGCGGAAGCAGTCGCGGTTGTAGAAGTCGTCGCAGTTGATGACGCAGAACGGTTCCTTGATGACATCCTTCGCCATCATCACGGCGTGGTTGGTGCCCCACGGCTTCGTGCGGCCTTCCGGCACGGTGTAGCCCTCCGGGATTTTGTCGAGACTCTGGAAGACTATCTCGCACGGGATGTGCCCCTCATACTTCGAGAGAATCTTCTCGCGGAAGTCCTGCTCGAAGTCCTTGCGGATTACCCATACAATCTTTCCGAAGCCCGACTGGATGGCATCATAGATGCTGTAGTCCATGATGGTCTCGCCGTTGGGTCCCAGCCCGTCGAGCTGCTTCAGCCCGCCGTAGCGGCTGCCCATGCCAGCGGCAAGAAGTAACAATGTAGGTTTCATGTGTTTTATATTTTAGATATATAAGTTTTTTCGAGTTCCAACTGCAAAGGTAATTGAAAATCGTGAATGGACAAAATCAAAGCGGCTTTTTTCTTTTCTTTGTCCACAAAAACATTCGCTATGCAGTTTTGCGACTCAATATGTTTCTCTGCATCAGCCCCCTCATGGCAAGGTAGGCTATGAACGCGAGCCACAGGGCATGGTTCACGAGGGCAGACTGTGCCAATGGCGTGAGCACGGCGAGGGCGAGTATGGCGAAGAAGGTGACAGCCGAGACAAAGCTCGACACGAGCATTCCGCGCGTCAGGGTCATGCCTATGAATATGCCGTCGTAGATGAATGCTGCATAGCCCGCGAGCGGTATGAGCCACGTCCACGGGCTGTAGGCGCGTGCCGCCACCACCACCGCTCCGTCGTTGGTGAGCAATCTCACGAGCAGGCCTCCGCCGAGGATATAGGCAAGGGTGAAGATGAGCGCGAGCGGCAACCCCCAACGCCACAACAGGCTGTGCGTGAGCCTTGTCAACGCCGGCTTATCGTTGGCTCCGCAATATTTGCCCGCCAACGCCTCGCCCGCAAAGGCGAAGCCGTCCATGACATAGCTGAAAAGGGTGTAGAACGTCATCAGCAGCGTGTTCACGGCAAGCAGCATGTCGCCTTGCCGTGCGCCCGCCGAGGTGAAGGCGAGGTTCACCGACACGAGGCACAGCGTGCGCAGGAATATGTCGCGGTTGACACGGAAGAATGCCGTCCATGAATAATTGCGGACCGTGTTCCCCGACGCACTGCGGCCATCGACAGTCTTCATCATCCGCCATGCGAAAAACGCCGCGAGCAGCACGCCACTCCACTGCGCCACAAGGGTACCGAGAGCTATGCCCTCAACCTTCATGCCAAATCCATAGACAAAGGCAAGCGAGGCGATGATGTTGACCACGTTCTGGAAAATCGCCACCACCATCGGCACGCGTGTGGTCTGCATGCCCACGAACCAGCCGTTGAGGCTGTAGAGCGACAGCATGGCGGGCGCGCCCCAGATGACGATTGATATGTACTGCTGCGCCAGCGGCCACACCTGCGGCGATGGGTGAATAATCTGCAACGCGCCCCACCCTATCGGCACCTGAAGCACAAGAAACGAGGCGGCAATGGCGAGCGACACCGTGAGCGAGCGTCGTAGCAGCAGCCGCACGCCCTGCCAGTCGGTTGCGCCGTATGCCTGCGCCGTCATGCCACTGGTGCCCATGCGCAGGAAGCCCATGAGCCAGTAGATGAGGTTGAAGACCATGCTGCCTACCGATATGGCGGCAATGTACCGCTCACCGCCCAGATGCCCGGAGATGGCAAGGTCCACAAGCCCGAGCAGCGGCACGGTGATGTTGCTCACTATCGAGGGCACTGCGAGCCGCAATATTTCGGCAGAGCTTGCTGACAACGCCATTCCCCGTGAAAGGCTTTATTTGTTGAGCTTCAGGCCCACCTCCATGCCGTTCATGGAGCTGAGCAGGTTGCCGGCGGTGCTGAGCAGGGAGTTGCCAGTCAGCGAGCCGAGCACGTTGGCATACTTCAGCAGCTTGCTTGCGTCCATGACGATGAGCAGGTCGCTGCCGTCAATCTGCGTGGTGCCGACTATTTGCTGCACCTGTCCGGCATATTTCAGCGTCACGTTCTGCCCGCTCACCGAATAGGTGCCGCTGAGTGTCTTGCCACCAACGGTCTGGGTGAAGTTGCCATCCTTGTCGAACGTCATTTGCATGGCACCTTTCTTGACACCAAATTTCTCGAACTGGCTCTGCAGCTGCTTCTCTATTGCGCTCGACGCCACCTTGCCGCCGATGTTCTTCAGCGCGTTGTCGCTTGAGAACACCACCGCCGGCTCCGTGTATGTCCACGTGCCCACAAGGTCGTTCTTCTTTGCTATCTTCGAGAGGTCGAAGATGGAGGTCAACGCCGACACTATGCCGCTGCCGCTGTTGGACGACGACGATGTCGTTGCCGACGAGCCGCCAAGTATGCCGCCGATGATGTTGCCGAGCACGCTGCTGCCCGTGGAGCTTTGCTGTGTGGCAACCGACTTCGCTACCGACTCTGCCTTTGCAGGCTCCTGGGCGGCTTCCTGTGCGGCAGGCGCCGCTGTCTTTGAAGTAGTTGCAGCTTGCGTTGCCTTTGTGGTCTTCGTGGTCTTCGTCGACTTCGTGCTTTTCGTGGTCTTCTTGGTCGATTTCTTCGTTGTCTTCTTCTGTTGCTTCTTCGTCGCACCCATGTCCATTGAGGCATTTTCGGCATCCGCCGCAGTAGCAGTTACAGCGACCGGCGCCGAAACGAGGCAGGCGGCGAGCGCAAGCATGATGATTTTCTTTTCCATTGTTCTCTCTTTTAAATGTTCACATTGTCTAATAACTGTGTGCAAAGGTACACATTATTTGCTTTCCCGCATTCTGAACGTAGGATAAATAATGCTAACAGGTTGCAAACCGACAGGTAGATATAAAATGTATTGGCTACCTTTGCACCAAACCATAACTCACAAGAATGAAGACAATGCTCATACTCGTCGGCAAGACCGCCGACAAGCTCTACAGCGCGGGCATCGACGACTATGCCGCCCGCATATGCCACTACATGCCTTTCTCCGTAGAGGTGATACCCGCTCTCAAGAGCTCCCGCGCCCTTACCGAGGAACAACAGAAACAGAAAGAGGGCGAGCTGATTCTCGCCCGCCTACAGCCGTCGGACACCGTGGTGCTACTCGACGAGCGCGGCTCGGAGATGCGCTCCGTGGACTTCGCCTCGTGGCTGCGCAAGCGGCAGCAGTCGGCGCGGCGGCTCGTCTTCGTCATAGGCGGTCCCTACGGCTTCTCGCCCGATGTCTATGCGCGTGCGCAAGAACTCATCTCTTTGTCGCGCATGACGTTCAGCCACCAGATGGTGCGCCTCGTCTTCACCGAGCAGCTCTACCGCGCCTGCACCATCAACCACGGCGAAAAATATCACCACGAATAACCAACTCAGTCGTCGCGCTTGTCGTTGAACTCGTAGTCCTTGAAGCGTTGGCGGGGGAACGTGAACTCGCGGTCGTTGATGCCGCCAGTACGGAATCCCGACAGCTTGACGGTGGTCCAGAAGAACGCCACCTTTATCTTCAACGCCAAGGGAGCCTCCGTCTTGCGGTCGAGCACAATCTTGGCGTGGCGGATGCCACCCGACCCCGACGGCGCATCGACGTTAATTATCGTGCCCTCGCTGCTGCTCGTCCAACTATACTTGAACTTGTCGAGGTCGAACTTGAAGCGCGAGAGCATGTTGTCCTTGTTCTCCTTTGTCATGTCGAAGATGTCAACCACTTTCTTCTTCGTGTCCACGCGCCACAGCGTGCGCCCGTCCATCCAACCGAGATACCGC
>CAZTUD010000188.1:0-5704 GCA_964616945.1 uncultured Prevotella sp.
GCTCCTGAAGCCTGTCTTCGGGAAGTTGTCTTCTATAGTGTACACTTTGAAATGAATAGTATTAGTTTTCAATCGGTGGTGCCGCATGTCTTTGCCCAACAAGGCGACCTTGTGTCGGAGCTGTGGCGGCAAGACATAGTGTTTGAGAAGGGACGTGTTTACCTTGTTGAAGCCGATTCGGGCAAAGGCAAGAGCACTTTCTGCAGCTATGTGATGGGCTATCGGCACGACTATGCCGGTCGTGTGCTTTTCGACGGCAGGGACACCCGCTCGCTGCGTGTAGGCGAGTGGGTTGACATCCGCCGCCGTCATGTGAGCCACCTCTTTCAGGAATTGCGCCTTTTTCCTGAGCTTACGGCTATGGAGAACGTTGAGATAAAAAACAAGCTCACAAACTTCAAGACAAGAGATGAAATCAAGGCTTGGTTCGAAAGGCTCGGCATTGGCGACAAGCTTGATGCAAAGGTAGGCTTGATGTCGTTTGGGCAACAACAGCGGGTGGCAATGATACGAGCCCTCGTCCAGCCCTTTGACTTCATCCTCGTAGATGAGCCTATATCCCATCTTGATGACTATAACGCACGCATCATGGGCGACGTGATGATGGAAGAGGCGCAAAGGCAGGGAGCGGGAGTGATAGCGACCAGCATTGGCAAGCATATTGACTTAAACTATGAAAGGGTAATAAGGTTATGAGTCTTGTTTGGAAACTGTTGCGCCGCCACATAAGTGTGGCACAGTTCATAGGCTTCTTTTTCGCCAACCTCTTCGGCATGATAATAGTGCTGCTCGGCTATCAATTCTATAGGGACGTAGAGCCCCTGTTTACGGCCGACGACTCTTTCATGAAGTCAGACTACATCATTGTGGAGAAGAAAGTGGGTATGGGAACAACCATCTCCGGGCAGTCGAATGACTTTTCCGCCTCAGAAATCCAGTCTCTTGAGCGGAGTGGTTTCGCCAAGCGGATAGGCGTGTTCATTTCTGCCGATTATCAGGCTTCGGCACACATGGGCATTGGCGGCACCAGCATACTCAATTCTGAGATTTTTTTTGAGAGCATTCCCGATGCGTTTGTCGATGCCCCTGCTGGCATCTGGAAATATGACAAAGGCTCAGGCATAGTACCTATTATCCTGCCCCGTAGCTATCTTGCAATGTATAACTTTGGCTTTGCCCAAGCCCGCTCACTACCGAAAATAAGCGACGGACTGGTGGGAATGATTGACATCGACATCTTTGTGCAGGGCAATGGCAAAAAAGGCTCGTTCAAAGGAAAGGTGATAGGTTTTTCCAACCGCATAAACGGCATACTTGTTCCGCAAGCGTTCATGGACTGGAGCAATTCTTCCTTCGGTTCGGGCACGCGTGCCAACCCCACACGCCTTATACTCGATGTTGACAACAGCAAGACCGAACAGATGACAAAGTTTTTTGACAAGAAAGGCTATGAGGTGGACGACGACAAGCTGAACGCGGAGAAGACAACCTATTTCTTACGGCTTATGGCATCGATGGTTATGTTGGTCGGACTTGTCATCTCTCTCCTCAGCTTCTATATCCTCATGCTTAGTATTTACCTGCTTGTGCAGAAAAACTCGTCCAAGCTCGAGAATTTGTTGCTCATAGGCTACAGCCCGCAGGCTGTGGCACGACCTTACCAACTGCTTACCATTGGGCTCAACTTTGGCGTGCTTGTCATAGCCGCCGTAGTGCTGGCGGTGGTGAGGAGCTATTACATGGGTGTCGTGGAAATCCTTTTCCCTGACGTTGAGGTTGGCACACTCGTGCCAGCCGTGTTTCTTGGCGTGGGACTTTTCTTGCTCGTCAGTGTGTTCAATATTCTCGCCATAAGGCACAAGATTGTAAAAATATGGAAAAGAAAGGAGTGAGGATGGAACAACGACGCGATTTATATGACCACTACACTATCGGCGAGACATCCGGGCTTCTCGACTGGCTTCTTGCCAACGTCAACGAGAGCCGCAGCAAGATAAAGGCGACGCTTGCGGGACATGGCATAAAGGTTGACGGCAGGGTGGTGACGCAGTTCGACTTCCTGTTGCAGCCAGGCATGAGGGTGGCAATCAGCAAGACCAAGCACAACAATGAGTTCAAGAACCATTACCTGCGCATAATCTATGAAGACCGCTATATCGTGGTCGTGGACAAGAGGGATGGCATACTCTCAATGGCGGCGGGGCACAGCTCTCTCAACGTAAAAAGCATTCTGGACGATTATTTTCGCCAAAGCCGGCAGCACTGCCAGGCTCATGTTGTGCACCGTCTTGACCGCGACACCAGTGGGTTGATGATTTACGCCAAGGACAAGCAGACGGAGATGATGCTCGAGTCAGACTGGCACGACATTGTTTTCGACCGCAGGTATGTGGCGGTGCTGTCTGGCATTGTCAATCATGACGAAGGCACCATACAAAGCTGGTTGAAGGACAATAAGGCATATTTCACCTATAGCAGTCAAACTGACAACGGCGGGAAACTGGCAATAACCCATTATCGGGTGCTGCAAAGGTCTGACTTTCACTCTCTTGTGGAGTTTAAGCTTGAGACAGGACGCAAGAATCAGATACGTGTCCATGCCGCCGACATGGGGCATCCTGTGTGCGGCGACGTAAAATACGGCAATGGCGACGACCCGACAGGCAGGTTATGCCTACACGCCTACAAGCTGTGCTTCTACCATCCTGTCAGCCACAGGCCAATGAACTTCGAAACTGACATTCCACAGGCTTTTCTCAGCTTATTTCATTAATCACCTTTCACTCTTTACTCTTCACCATCATGAATTCTTCGTTTGCATACTACGTCGCCGCCCTGTTGGCAGTTGTCGCCGCGATTATGGTTATAAGGAAAGTTGCCAGCTGTCTTGTCAAGACGGTAGTATTCATTGTTGCCATTGCTGTTCTTTTGCTGCTGTATTATTTTGTCAGGCAATAGAAAAAGCGAGGCTTGCTGTAAAAACTTAGGGAAAATCACGTGTAAATGGAAAAAATGTATTATTTTTGCCGTTGAAAACAAATCGCAGAATGCAAACTACGATACAGTATAACCATAAAAACCATAAACCACTATGTTAAAGCCAGAAGATAAGAAGCAGATTGAGAGTCGCGGTATGACCATCGGACAGGTCGAGCATCAGCTTAAAGAGATTGAACAAGGTTTTCCATTCCTCAAGATAGAGGCTGCCGCAACTGTAGGCAAGGGTATCACTGCGCCAGGCGGTAAGGCTCAGGATGCTGCCGCCGAAAAATGGGAAGCCTACAAGCGCGATGGGCATAAGATAGTCAAGTTCGTGCCAGCGTCGGGAGCGGCAAGCCGCATGTTCAAGAACATGTTCGCCTTCCTCACTGCCGACTACGACACTCCGCAGACCGATTTTGAGAAAGAGTATTTTGGCAATATCGAGAAGTTTGCTTTCTATCCAGCTCTCAATGAGAAGTGCAAGGAGAACAATGGTGCCGACGTACAAGCCCTCATCGCAAAGGGCGACTACAAGGCTGTCGTTGCCAACATGCTCAATGCCGAGGGTCTCAACTACGGGCAGTTGCCAAAGGGCTTACTCTTCTTCCACAGCTATTCTGACGGGCCACGCACGCCTATGGAGGAGCATCTTGTGGAGGCAGCACTCTATGCCAGCAGCAATGGTGAGGCTCACATCCACTATACCGTCTCTCACGACCACCTGAAGCTATTTGAGCAGAGAGTGGCGGAGAAGAAGGGCTATTACGAGGAGAAGTTCGGTGTGAAGTACGACATAAGCTTCTCTGAGCAAAAACCCTCGACCGACACCGTTGCCGCCAATCCCGACAACACGCCGTTCCGCAACGACGACGGCTCGCTGCTTTTCCGTCCGGGCGGTCACGGGGCTTTGATTGAAAACCTCAACGACATCGATGCCGACGTGGTGTTCATCAAGAACATTGACAATGTGGTGCCCGACAGGCTCAAGGGCGACACCGTGAAGTGGAAGCAAATCATAGGCGGCGTGCTCGTGAGCGTGCAGAAACAGATATTCGACTATTTGCGTCTGCTCGACTCCGGGACATACAACCATGAAAAACTGGAGGAGATTATACGTTTCGTGCAGCATACTCTCTGCTGCCGCAAGCCTGACATCAAGGAGCTTGAGGATGCCGATCTCGTGATTTACCTGCGCGGCAAGCTCAACCGTCCGTTGCGCGTTTGCGGCGTGGTGAAAAACGTGGGTGAACCCGGTGGTGGGCCGTTCCTTGCCTACAACCAGGACGGCACCGTAAGCCCGCAAATCTTGGAAAGCAGCCAGATAGACAAGAGCAACGAGGCTTACATGAAAATGTTCACCGAGGGCACCCACTTTAACCCCGTTGACTTGGTGTGTGCCACAAAGGACTATAAGGGCAAGCCGTTCAATCTGCCCGACTATGTGGATCATGCCACAGGCTTCATCAGCAGCAAGAGCAAGAACGGTCGTCCTTTGAAGGCACTTGAACTTCCCGGACTGTGGAATGGCTCGATGAGCGACTGGAACACAGTCTTCGTGGAGGTGCCTCTGTCAACATTCAACCCAGTGAAGACAGTCAACGACTTGCTGAGGGACGCGCACCAATAAGCGTAAAGTTGCATTAAGGTCATAAAGTGTGCATCAAAAGTCCTACTAAGCCTGAAAGGCTCACCGAACTCATAACCCCGTCTCATCCGTGCGAAAGCACGGTGAGGCGGGGTTTAAGTATGTGACGCGGCATCGCCCCATGCAGGGTCGTCGCTGTAAATGCCAGATAGAGGCCGTTGGAGTATGGGCAACAAAAAAAGCGATTACCTTCACAGGCCACCGCTCCAAATCTTCAATAGGTATTAGCTCCATTTAAGGTAAAAGATTGTTTTCAGGATAACGATTACAAAGTTATAGATTATTTTTTGCCCATGCAAATATTTTTGTCGTTTTTTTTAAAAATAATTGAAATATTCCACTCTTTTTCTTACCTTTGCATCGTAAACGCTCCCTTACATTATTAATGTCTTTAAAAGTCTTAAAAACCAAATGCTGAAAAACTTTTTCTTATTTGCGGTCATGTTTGTGCCAATGCTGGCTTGTGGCGAAGGCAGACAATCCACAGAATTACGCCAATGGTCGTTTTCGCGTGACAGTGTGCATTGGCAACAAGTAACGGTGCCTCACGACTGGGCTATAAGCGGTCCGTTCGACAAGAAATGGGACTTGCAAATGGTTGCCATTGAGCAGAATGGCGAAAAAGAAAAAACGGAGAAAAGCGGACGCTCAGGAGCATTGCCTTGGATTGGTAAAGGCTATTACACAAGGCATGTTGACATTCCACGGCTCGATGGCCGACTTGTCTTTCTCAACTTCGACGGCGCGATGGCGGAGCCTACGATTTATGTCAACGGCCACAAGGCAGGCTATTGGGCATACGGCTATTCGCCTTTCCGTGTTGACATAACGCCATATGTCAACGAGGGCGACAACACCATTACAGTGTCATTGCAGAATATGGAGGAGAGCAGCCGTTGGTATCCTGGAGCTGGGCTTTACCGCCCGGTAACCTTAGAGATTTTGCCAAAGACGCATCTTGACCCGTGGGCCACAACCATAACTACAAGCAAGCACTATAAGACAAAAGCTGTTGTAAAATATAAGACAACCATTGCAAACTACAGTCGCTCTGGTAATGTGAAAAGCCTGTCAGTC
>CAZTUD010000189.1:0-5617 GCA_964616945.1 uncultured Prevotella sp.
CCCGTTGGGGTTTTTCGAGCGGTTGCCACTGTTCACATCCACCACGTGCATTGCTTCGGTGTGTTCGATGATGAGATAAGCCCCGTGAGCATAGTTCACGGTCTTGCCGAAGCCTGACTTAATCTGTTTTGTGACGTTGAAGTTGTCGAAGATTGGCACCTTTCCAGTATAGAGCTTTACTATACCTGCCTTTTCAGGGGCGATGAGTGTCACATAATGTTTCACTTCTTTGCAAACTTCCTCGTCGTTGACATAAATGTTCTCGTAGGTGGGATTGAAGAGGTCGCGCAGCATGGCTACGGCTCTTCCAGTCTCCTCATATACGAGTTGTGGCCGCTTCTGGGTTTTCTGCACTTTCTGCAGTGTGTTTTGCCAGCGCTCGAAGAGCACTTTCATTTCCGCGTCCAGTTCGGCTACACGCTTGCCCTCCGCCACCGTGCGCACTATGACACCGCAGTTCTTGGGCTTGATGCTGTGGATGAGTTGTTTAAGTCTTGACCTTTCCTCCCCGCTTTTAATCTTTGACGAAACAGAGACCTTGTCTCCAAAGGGAATGAGCACGAGATAGCGGCCCGCAAAGCTTAGCTCGCTTGTCAATCGTGGTCCCTTGGTGGAAATTGGCTCTTTCACAATCTGCACAAGCACTTCCTGACCCACCGTAAGGGTTTGCTGCACGCTGCCGTCCTTTTGCAGTTCTGGCTGTCGTGTTGCCTTGTCGAATGGATAAAGCTTCTTGCGGTCGCTTTGTACTTGCTTGAGATATTTGGCGTAGGAGTTGAATTGATTTCCCAAATCAAGATAATGCAAGAAAGCGTCACGCTCATAACCTACGTCCACAAAGCATGCGTTCAGCCCAGGCATGAGCTTCTTCACCTTTGCGATGTAGATGTTGCCTACGGAGAAGTTGGCAGAGCGCTGCTCGTTCTGGTATTCCACCAGGCGTTTGTCCTCGAGCAGGGCAATGGAAATCTCCTTTGGCTTGACGTTGATAACTACTTCACTTGTCATTTCTCATTTGTTTTACATTATAAGAAAGGGGCACGCCTTGATGTGAGGCACGCCCCCTCCAAGAACTGCCACTGGGCTTACTTGCTCTTGTGGCGGTTCTTGCGTAATCTCTTCTTACGCTTATGCGTAGCCATCTTGTGGCCCTTCTTTTTCTTACCGTTTGGCATAGCTAAAATTTTTTAATGTTGTTGTTAATATTACGTGTAATTTCTTTATTCACCTTTCATCTCATCGATGAAGGCCTTGGCTGGCTTGAATGCGGGAATGTTGTGGGCCTCGATGGTGATGGTGGTGTTCTTGCCAATGTCGCGGGCTGTCTTGGCGGCGCGGTGCTTGATGATGAAGCTTCCGAAGCCGCGGAGATAGACATTTTCCTTTCTTTCGAGCATGGCTTGCTTCACGCTTGCCATGAAGCTCTCCACTACCACAGTTACCTCTTTCTTCTGCAGGCCTGTCTGCTCGGTAATCTCGTTGATGATATCAGCTTTTGTCATATCCTATGAATATCTTATTGTTTATATCTTGTTTATTTACAATACTTTTACGGAAGTGCAAAGTTACAACTTTCCTCTGTGATAATGAAATTTATCGGCTGTTTTTTCAAGATAATTATATGGAAGGCAGATTTTTCTCTATCTTCTTCTGTAATAATTTCGTCAAAATCACGCCACGCCGCGTATGCTTCACGATGTCGTCGTGGATGCCGTTGAGCTGATTGAAGAGGTCGGCGGCGGTTGTCTGTATTGCGTTTGGCTGGCGTATAGCCCTGTTTCCGTCGGGATTGACAATCACCTTTATGCCCCCCGCCTCAAGGTGTATGTCGATGTCGGCTCCTGTCATCACCGGTTCGCCGTCGTAGTGTATCGGGCCGGCCGCGGAGCGGTGGATGCTGAGGGGCTTGGTTCGGAACGACTTTATGCGAGAGCTCTTGTTCAGCGTCTTGCTGAACATGTCGATTGCAATCTGCGGGGCTTCGAGAATGTTGAACGGCTCCATTATCACTACGTCCAACAGGCCGTCGCTCATGCTTGCCTGGGGCGCGATGTAGGCGTTGTTGCCATATTGCGATGCGTTGGCGCACGATATGAGGAAAGCCTTGAACCGCTCGGTACTCTCATCTACACTAATCTCGTAGGTTTCGGGCTTGTAGCTCAGTCCTTTTTCCAGTATTTGCTGCACATAGGTTATCGGCCCGCGCTTGCCTGCCTCGGCAAACTTGAAGCTTATGAACGCGTCGAAGCCCATGCCGCATGTGCAGAAAAACTCGTGGCCGTTTATAATACCATAGTCGAGGTTTTTTGCCACGCATTTGTTTATTATCTCAATGCTTCGTTTCACGTTCAGCGGTATGAGCAAGTGGCGTGCCAGTCCGTTGCCTGAGCCGCAGGGTATCACGGCAAGTGCCGTGGCGGTGTGGGCTATTCCACGCCCCACCTCGTTCACGGTGCCGTCGCCGCCTATGGCCACCACTACATCCACACAGTCCTTGGCGGCGTTGCTTGCCAGCTCGGTGGCATGACCGGGATATTCGGTCTTGGCTATTTGGTAGTCAAACAGCTCTTTGTCGAGATACTTGTCGATGGCCTCTGGTATGCCGGCCTTGCTCACAGTACCCGATATGGGGTTTATGATAAAGAGAATTTTCTTTTTCATATTAGTTTGTTTTCTTGCGCAAAAATAGCTTTTTTTATCCGTATTCTTGTCCTTAATTCATTATTTTTTTCGTATTTTATTCTTTTCTCCTGTTTTTTGTGTGGAGAATAAGTCTTTTTTTGTAACTTTGCAACCTAAATATATAATTGTAGTATTTCTACACCTATTTTATAAGATGGGACAGTTAACAGAAAGATACAGGCATTATCGTGTACCTCAAAAGTACATGGAAGAAGGCGTATATCCCTATTTCCGTGAGATAACAAGCAAGCAAGGCCCCGAAGTCACTATGGGTGGCAGGAAAATCCTTATGTTCGGTAGCAACGCATATACTGGTCTTACCAACGACCAGCGCGTGATAGACGCGGGCAAGGCAGCTCTCGACAAGTACGGTTCGGGTTGTGCTGGCAGCCGTTTCCTCAACGGCACGCTCGACATACACGTGCAGCTCGAGAAGGAGCTTGCAGTGTTTGAGCACAAGGACGACGCACTTTGCTTCTCCACAGGTTTTTCGGTCAATTCGGGTGTAATACCCGCAGTAGTTGGGCGTGGGGACTATCTCATTTGCGATGATCGCGACCATGCGTCGATTGTTGACGGACGCCGCCTGAGCTTCGCCACACAGCTGCACTACAAGCACAACGACATGGCTGACCTTGAGCGCATTCTCGAAAAGCTTCCCAACGAGGCCATCAAGCTGATTGTTGTCGATGGCGTGTTCTCGATGGAGGGCGACCTCGCAAAGTTGCCGGAGATAGTAGAACTCAAGCACAAGTACAACTGCTCCATCATGGTGGACGAGGCTCATGGACTTGGCGTGTTCGGCGACCAGGGGCGTGGTGTTTGCCACCACTTCGGGCTTCAAGACGACATCGACCTCATAATGGGCACGTTCTCGAAAAGCCTTGCCTCCATTGGCGGCTTCATAGCATCCGATTGGGACACAATCAACTATCTTCGCCACACGTCGCGCACCTACATTTTCTCGGCAAGCGATACACCAGCCGCTACGGCCTGCGCCCTTGAGGCTCTACACATCATTCAGAATGAGCCTGAGCGCCGCCAGCGCCTGTGGGACGTAACCAACTATGCGCTGAAGCGTTTCCGCGAGGAGGGCTTCGAGATTGGTGACACCGAGAGCCCCATTATCCCGCTCTATGTGCGCGACGATACCAAGACGTTCCTCATAACACAGCTTGCGTTTGAAGCGGGGGTGTTCATCAACCCTGTCATTCCGCCGGCTTGCGCGCCACAGGATACCCTTGTGCGCTTCGCTCTCATGGCGACCCATACCAAGGAGCAGGTGGAGCGTGCGGTGAAAGCCTTGAAGAAGATTTTCGTGGAGCAGGGCATCATAAAGTAGGCTTGTCAAGGAAAATGACACAAAAACGTGTCATGGAAAATTGGGCTGAAAAATGTTAAACCTTTAACATTTGGAGGCCTAAAAGCTTAGTTTCAAGGTTCGCCCGACGTTCGCGCATTGTCTCTACGCCGTAGAGACGCAGCTTTTACGGCGTGGAAGCAAGTCCTCCACGCCGTAGTCGTGTTGTCTTTGCGCCGTAATCGCATCGCCTTTACGCCGTAAAGGGAAAGCGTTGGCGGCAATGATTTTGGCTATGAAAGACAACTTGTTTATTGTCAAGCAGTTGCAAGCTTCGCTGAGAATGGCGTATTTCAAGCCGAACCACAGTTTCGTGAGCCACAGGTCATTCTCAGAGGGGATGTTATAATAGATTTTCAAAATCTAAAAAGTATGACAGAGGAGTATCAGATTAGGGTGTTGCCAGAGGTGGCTTGGTCGGAGCAGAACATCATCCAGTGTCTTGCCCGTGAGAAGGGCTTCGACGCACGCACGGTGACCCACGTGCGCGTGCTTCGCCGCAGCATTGATGCCCGCCAGCGCACCATATACGTGAACCTGAAAGTTCGCGCTTACATCAACGAGATGCCGCGGGACGACGAGTTTGTGCATACCGAATATCCCGACGTGTCCGACAAGCCGCAGGTCGTCGTTGTGGGCGAGGGTCCGGGCGGACTGTTCGCCTCGCTGCGCCTCATTGAGCTTGGCCTGCGCCCCATCGTTCTTGAAAGGGGGAAGGACGTGCGCGAACGCAAAAAGGACATGGCGCTTATAACGAAGACGCAGAAGGTTGACCCTGAGAGCAACTATTGTTTCGGCGAGGGCGGCGCGGGTGCCTACAGCGATGGCAAACTTTACACGCGAAGCAAGAAGCGCGGCAACACGGAGAAAATTCTCAATGTCTTCTGTCAGCATGGCGCATCGACTTCCATTCTTGCCGATGCCCATCCACACATCGGCACCGACAAGTTGCCGCGCGTCATCGAGAACATGCGGCTGCAAATATTGAAGAGTGGGGGGGAGGTGCATTTCCAGACGAAAATGACGGAGCTGATAATTGCCTCTGCCAGTTCTTCTCCCCGCCCTGACGGGACGGGGGCCGTCGTTGGTGTCCACGCCCTCAACCTCGCCACAGGCAAGGAGGAAACTTACCGCGGCCCCGTAATTCTCGCCACTGGCCACAGCGCGCGCGACGTTTACCGCTATCTCGCCAAAGCGGGCGTGGAGATTGAGCCGAAAGGCATTGCCGTGGGCGTGCGCCTGGAGCATCCCGCCGAGCTTATTGACCAAATTCAATACCACAACCGCAACGGGCGCGGCAAATATCTGCCCGCCGCCGAATATTCATTCGTTACTCAGGTCGATGGCCGTGGCGTTTATTCTTTCTGCATGTGTCCGGGTGGCTTCGTCATTCCTGCTGCCACTGGCAAGGAGCAGATTGTGGTCAACGGCATGTCGCCGAGCAATCGTGGCACTCGGTGGTCCAACAGCGGCATGGTGGTGGAGGTTAGGCCAGAGGACGTAAACTCCTTGATTGATGGGGAAGGAGTGCTTTCTCCCCTCCCTGAAGGGGAGGGGCCGGGAGAGAGGCTTCTT
>CAZTUD010000190.1:0-5568 GCA_964616945.1 uncultured Prevotella sp.
TGTGGGCACCGAGGCTCCCCCGTCTGCCGTTTGCCGCCGCCCAGTAGAAACCCTACGTGCTGCTACTCGACGACTCCCGCATGAGATAGTAGTAGTCGTAGCCGTCGTCTGTGCTGGAGGCGGCATCGTCGGATGACTAGCCAGTGTTACCCAAGAGCACGTTGTCACTCGGGGTATGGGCTCCGCTGCTGTCGTCGTTCGTCGCTACGTCGTTCAACGGGTTGGTGAGCTTAACCGTCGTGTTCTTAGTGCCGAACACGATGACCGCCGTGCTTGCTGGTATCACCTTGTAGCCCGCAGTTGAAGGCGAGTAATAAGGTGTGATAGGCTGCAGCGCACTCGGCGAGCCGTTCTTATAATTGGAAATCTTGTATCCCGCCGCCGTATAACCCGATGTCTTCAACGTCATGTTGTTGTTGTGGGCGAACGTGGCGAAGCCGGAGGCGTTGAGGGTGACATTGCAGTACTTGGTAACGGTTTCGACCGTCACCACATCCGACACGGCGTTGTAATAATCAGGTAAATCCGTAAAATCGCTACTACCCGCATCGCCACCATACGCCGCAAGCTGAAGCCGTGCCTGGTTAAGCACCTTTATATTCCTCGTACAGCCGAGCGTTATCCCGCTTCCATACGTGCTACTGCTCGTAGTGGGTGTGCTGCCGTCAACAGTATAGTACATAGACAAATTGCTGTCGTAGTTGTTCACATTGGTGTTCGTGCTGCTTCTTGTAAGCGTGACGGTAGTGTCCGATTTGCAAAATTGCCTGAGCGAACCTCCCAAAGCCATCGACTGGGTAATGGTGGATCCCTTGTGGTAAAAGACATAAATCCAAAGCATACCTGTGGTTTGAGCTTGGCTACGCCACGAACCATAATCAGTTCTGGTATCATAGAATGTCACGGAAGACGAACCAGATCCATAGCCTCCCCACCAAGCCTTGTCAGTTAGGTGTCCAGAGTTCTCATGCTCATGGTAGTAAGATGTCTTTGTATTGGTTTCATCGCCAGATACGCAAATTTTATCCCAATGCTCACTGTGGTTAACAGAACCACCCGATCCATTATTGTAGCTAATCAGTATGTAATCAATGTAGCCTCCATCACACGACACAGTGAAATTGGAACCAATGGGAACGATTATAGTTTGCCCCGTGGCACCCGTATATGTGCCACGATATACATATTTATCTTTCTTCTTGAAATTATCCCATATCTTTCCTTGTGTGGAGCTTATTGTGATGTCACCCTTGCTGTATGAATGAGTGTTGTCATCAACATCCACGTCATCACCTTTTATCTGTACGCATTCGGCGTAGCTCTCCGCTCCCCACGTTGCCATGAGGATGAGCATTAGAAATCGTAGAATTTTTCTCATAACACATTCCTTTCTTTATGATTTGTTTGTTATACATTCATTGAAGCAGCCTCGCAGAGGTTAGACAGCACGCAGTGCGCTTCCTGCCAAGGGCGGCACAACACAACCATGAAGCGCATCCCGAGGGATGCTATCGTGCCTCTCCGAGGCACGCCGTCAAGCTCTTGGCTTCTCCGCAGTCCCCAGGCTGCGCTCGTTCCTCGCTTGCTTAGGGTTACCGCATGATTGTGCCCGTCGGGGCACTGCGCCCCACCATCTGACTCCACAAGCGAGCAGGATATTGGCCCTGCCGACCACAGTCCCAAGCTCACAGAGCCTGCCTACGACCAGCCTCACACCCGACATCGTAGATGTCTGTCAATCAGTCTGTCAATCAGTCGTTTTGGGAATACAAAAAAACGTGGAACTCTGCTGTCGTTCCACGTCCTGAAAGGCTTCTCGCATCGCCTATGGTAAAGAAGAACAGATACAGCAGAAGCCCACGTTTCAATATATGTATAACCCGTCACCCACGGCATACCATAAAAAGAATATGGCATACCTTGGGTTAGGTGAACATACACCGACGGGACATCTACGGTTGTCGTGCCCTTGACCCTTACCATTGGAATTTTGCGAGAATTCTTCAGAACGTCAAGAACAGCGTCGCGTAAACGCCTTTTATTGTAATCTATGGCAAAATTAGTGCTTTTTTCTGATATACCAAAACTTTTTCCCTGTTTTTATTGTTAAAAAAGCACGGCTTGCACAAATTGCATGGAGCACCCCCTACAGCCTTTGTTCCAGTTCCCACGCCGGAACATTGAGTATGCCTCCGTCGGACGGACGTGGAATATCGTCGAGCGACACCACGAGCTTCTCGTAGTTGTCGTTGATGCCCCGCAGCGGGCGGTATTCCCGCACTATGGTAGCCTCATCGGCGAGGACGTATGCCACCTGCACATATAGCGTGCGGTCGCCTTTCATTGCCACGAAGTCAACCTCGCTTGCCGCCGCAGCACCCACATACACGTCAAATCCACGCCTGCGCAGCGTGAGGTAAACAAGGTTTTCCAAGTCGTACCCAATACCGTGGGCAATGCCCCGGAAGAGATAATTGTGAAAGGCAGGGTCGTTGGCGTAGTATTTGCATACGCCAGCGAGTGTTTCTTTTCCCCCAATGTCGTATCTGACGACTTTGTGGAGCAGGTAGGCATCAGCCATATAGCTGGCATAGAGGCTTATCTTGTCGTAGCTAACCGCCTTACCTCTGCCTTTGTAGTATTTCACAAGGCTGTTGACAGAAAACAGGGTTGAAGTGTTGTTGACGAGATATACGAAAAGGTCTTCGAGGAGTGCGGGATCCTTAATATGCCGACGCACGATGATGTCGCGCATCAGGATGGTATCCTTGAGCGAGAGCACGTAGTTGCGCCTCGCCTCGTCGTCGCCCAGCTGGAGCAGTTCCGGCATACCCCCCTCCCGCATGTAGCTTATATAAGTGCCGCGGCTCTGTGGCAGAGCCTTGAAGCCAGCATATTCGGCGAAAGAAAACGGCATGACCTCAAACTTGACGTATCTGCCAGAGAGTAGCGTGGCAAGCTCACCGGAGAGCATTTTAGAGTTGGAGCCTGTGACGAAGACCTCATATTTCCCCGTATAGTCTTGCGAATAAGAGTTGGCAAACTTCTCCCATCCTTCTATATTCTGCGCCTCGTCAAGGAAGATGAACACTTTTCCCTCTGGGCGTATTTCTTTCATGTATAGCCGGAAAAGGTTGTCAAGAGCCTTGTAGTCGGTAACGAAATCGAAAGCCACAAGATCCTTGTTGATCATGAAAATGTTTTTTGCCGACACTTTCCCCTCCGCTACCAACGAGGCCGCCACCTGCCTCAGAATGTAGCTTTTGCCAGTGCGCCGCTGCCCCACGAGCACTTTCACGAGGCGATTGCCAAGGTATCGGGAAATATCGCCGCAGTAGTCCTTACGTGGGAAACCCGTGTCAAAGCTCCTGCCTCCCCAAGGATTGTATTGTGCCAAAAGTGCAATTTTATCGTCCATAGCCGAAAGTTTTTGCAAAAATAGCAAAAGTTTCGTCCACAGCCAAAACTTTTCCCTCCCATGTTTACATTTTCGACATTTTTTCTTAAATATGCCGCAAAATATGCGGCGTTATTTGGCAATAAACGCCGCACGGACCAATTTCTACGACTATGTAAACCTATTCCACCACTATCTTCTTGCCTTCGGCGTGGATGCTGATGCCAGTGATTGCGCTGAGGGCTTTGAGCACCGGGCCGATGCCGTGGGTGCGGTCGACTACGAAGTGCATCTCGCGGTCGATGTCTGTCGTGGTCCTGAACTCCACGCCGTAGGCGTTGTCGCGGGCTATGCTCTCGACAATGTTTCTGAGGTTCATGTGGTCGTAGAACAGGTAGCCGTCGCGCCAGTATTCGTATGGCGCCACGTCAATCTTGCTCACGGTCATTGAGCCGTTCGCCGCAACCGACACCTGTTGTCCCGGGACCATGACGAGGCTGTGGCCGTTTGCCTCAGCCCTCACCTTTCCGCCAATGAGCGTAACGTTGTCGGCGCCATTGCCATACGCCCTGACATAGAACTCCGTGCCGAGCACCTCCGTCGTCATCGCGCCGCCATGCACCACGAACGGGTGCTCCGCGTCGTGCGCCACCACGAAGTATGCCTCACCGTCGAGCCTCACCTCGCGCCGCCCTCCGGTGAAGCGCGATGGGAACACCAGACGGCTGTTGCTGTGCATCAGCACGCGCGTGCCGTCGCTCAAGAGCATCTCGTAGTCGCTCCCCGTGGGCACCGCCGCCGTGAGCACTATGTCGGACTCGCTCTCGTCGAGCACGTTGAACACCTTGCCCTGCACCACATTCTCCGTTTTCCGCAAGGTAGTGTGCCCTCGCTGCCCCACGATGGTAATGCCCTTCAGGTTGCGCACCTCCGTATAGGCTATCGGCGAGGAGTCGAGATCCGCCCGCCTGTTGTTTGTAAGCGTGACCATGAGCAGCACGGCGGCGCAGGCCGCTGCGGCCATTGCCACCCACAACGCCCTCACGCGGCGGTGGCGGCGGTGGAAGTCGTGCAGACGGGTCTCGATGTCAGTTGGCGCGTCGTCGAGCAACATGGCGGCACACGCCAAGTCGCGGCAGGCGTCGGTCACCGCCTCGTCGGGCATACAGACAGGCACGTTGGTTCCGCTTTCCATAATGTCGGCGGCCTGCTCCTCTATTGTTGTGTCTTTTGTCGTAGTCATACTTGTTTTACGGCTTTTGTCGGTCAAAGGGCACGGCTTTATGTTTTTTTAAGTTTGTTCTTGCGTATGGTCTTCAGGGCCCTCATCACGTATTTCTTCACGGTGCTTGTGCTTATGCCCATCTCATCCGCCACCTCCTTGTATTTCTTCCCCTCCACGTAGCAGGCGTGCAATATGCGGCGCGACTTGTCGTCCATCCTCGCCAGCACGCCGCCCACCACCTTCGCTCGCTCGTCGCGCTCAGCGAGCCAGTCCCTGTCGTCAACGTGGCTCGTCAGGTGGCGGTACAGTTCGGCATAGTCCTTGTGGTGGCGCAGGCGCTCCAGATAGTCGAGACATGCGTTGCGCACCGTGCTGTAGAGCCATGCCCTCGCCGTCGCCGCCTCTATGCGCTCGAAATGCCGCCACAGCATCTCGTAGGCATCGTTGACGATGTCGTGGCAATCCTCCTCGCTCCACACCATGCGGCGGGCGAAGACGAACAGCTCGGCGTAGTAGAGCCTGAAAAGGCGGTCGAAATCGGACGTGTCTCTCATTGATGGTGCAAAGATAGCACTTTTTAATAAGAATGGGCGGAAATCACCAGCCAAATGCTGATAATTTCCGCCCAAACAATTGGCGACCCCGCTTCTACTCCATCTGGAAAGCTATGCTGGAGCCGCGCGTCAGCGTGGCATGGTCGATGAAGTTCGACGTGGCGGGCGTGCCGTTGATGGTCTTCGAGCGTATGAAGCACTTTGAGGCATCGTCGGCAGTGATGACGGTGGTGTTGCCGTTCTCAAGGTGCAGCGTCATCTTGCTGAAATAAGGCGTGCCGAGGGCATACTGCGTGCTGGCGGGGCACACTGGATAGAAGCCCATCGCCGAGAACACATACCATGCCGATGTCTGGCCGTTGTCCTCGTCGCCGCAGTAGCCGTCGGGCGTG
>CAZTUD010000191.1:0-5541 GCA_964616945.1 uncultured Prevotella sp.
GGCGAAACCAGGTGAGGGCGGTCAGTTGCCTGGCTTCAAGGTCAACGAGATTATCGCCAAGACGCGCCACTCCATCCCTGGCATATCGCTCATCTCTCCACCGCCTCATCACGATATCTATTCCATTGAGGACTTGAAGCAACTCATCTTTGACCTCAAGAACGTGAATCCCAAGGCGGCCATAAGCGTGAAGCTTGTCGCCGAGAGTGGGGTGGGGACTATCGCCGCTGGCGTGGTGAAGGCAAAAGCCGACCTCGTGGTCATCTCTGGCGCGGAGGGCGGCACGGGAGCCTCACCGGCATCAAGTATGCGCTTCGCGGGAATATCGCCGGAAATTGGTGTCGCCGAGACACAGCAGACACTCGTGAAGAACGGACTGCGATCATTGGCACGTCTACAAGTGGACGGACAGATGAAGTCGGCACGTGATGTCATCATCATGGCGTTGCTTGGAGCTGAGGAGTTCGGCTTCGGCACGGCCCCACTGATAACACTTGGCTGCGTGATGATGCGCAAGTGTTCGCAAAACACATGTCCGATGGGCGTGGCAACGCAAGACAAGAAATTGCGTGCCCACTTCAGGGGCAGCTACCATTATGTAGTAAACTACTTCACGTTCCTTGCGCAGCACGTGCGTGAATATCTCGCGCAGATGGGCTTCAAGTCGCTGAACGACATCGTTGGCCACACCGAGCTGCTGACCCGCCGCGATACCTCTAAGATATGGAGGCATGTTGGCAAGGCAGTGGAGAGCAAATGGAACAGCCTTGACTTCTCGCGTATGGAAAAGAAAGAGACGGGCGACGTGAGCCTTTATTGTACGAAGACGCAAGACCACGAGCTTGCCAACTTGCTTGACCAGCAGCTCATTGCTGGCGCACAGAAGTCGATACAGGACAAGGAGGAAGTGAACCTCGACTTCGCCATACGCAACACCAACCGAGCCGTGGGCACGATGCTCTCTGGCATCATCGCTTCGAAATACGGCGAGGAGGGCTTGCCGGAAGACACCGTCAACGTGCGCTTCAAAGGCTCGGCAGGACAGAGCTTCGGAGCGTTCCTCGTGCATGGCGTGAACTTCAAGCTTGAGGGCGAGACCAATGACTATTTCGCCAAGGGACTTTCTGGAGGTCGCATAAGCATTCTGCCGCCAATACGAAGCAACTTCAATGCCGAGGACAACATAATAGCCGGCAACACAGGTCTTTATGGAGCCACAAGCGGTGAGCTTTACATCAACGGCAAGGTGGGCGAGCGTTTCGCGGTGAGAAACTCTGGCGCAATAGCAGTCATTGAAGGTGCGGGCGACCATTGTTGCGAGTACATGACAGGCGGACGTGTCGTCGTCTTGGGCAAGACAGGACGCAACTTCGCGGCCGGCATGTCGGGAGGAGTGGCATACGTCTGGGACAAGGACCACGACTTCGACTACTACTGCAACATGGGCATGGTGGAGATAAACCTCGTGGAGGAAACCACCTATCGCAAGGAGCTGCACGAGCTTATCCGACAGCACTATCTCTATACTGGCTCAAAACTCGCACGCACAATGCTCGACGACTGGAACCGCTATGTTGAGGACTTCATACAGGTGGTGCCGATAGAGTACAAGCGCGTGCTGCAAGAGGAGCAGGTCAAGAAGCTGCAACAGAAGATTGCGGATATGCAGAGAGACTATTAGTCGCTTTGAGATTTGAGGTTTGAGATTTGAGGTTTATGATTACCATAAAGTATTCTTTTCCTCTATCCTCTACCTCATCTCCTCTATGAGTCTATAAAATAATAATAACAAGTTTGAGTGAGAAGGTGAGATTAAAGTAATCATAAATCTAAAACTTCAAATCTCAAACCTCAAATCAATACAAATGGGAAATCCAAGAGGTTTTTTAGAGGTGGAACGCAAGGAGGCGGGCTACCGTCCTATACACGACAGAATACACGATTTTGGAGAGGTGGAGCAGACGCTGAACAGCAAGGATCGTCGGTTGCAGGCGAGCCGTTGCATGGACTGCGGCGTGCCGTTCTGCCATTGGGCTTGCCCTCTCCACAACAAGGCGCCTGAATGGAACGACGCGCTCTACAAGGGCGACTGGCAACTTGCCTACGAGCTGCTCGCCGAGACCAACGACTTCCCGGAGTTCACGGGACGTGTCTGCCCGGCTCTGTGCGAGAAGGCGTGCGTGCTCAACCTGATGGAGCACGAGCCTACGACAAACCGCGAAAACGAAGCGGCAATCATAGAACATGCCTACAGTGAGGACTATGTAAGGCCGCATGTGCCGCGCCGCAATGGCAAGACGGTGGCAGTAATCGGAGCAGGGCCTGCCGGCCTTAGTGTCGCCACACAACTCAACCAGCGTGGCTACGAAGTAACCGTTTATGACGCGCGCGAGGATGCCGGCGGGCTTTTGCGCTTCGGTATCCCGAACTTCAAGCTCAACAAGGCAATAATCGACCGCAAGCTCGACATCTTGCGTCAGGAAGGCATCAACTTCGTTTTCAACACCATGCTTGTTTCTGATGCACCCGCTGATGATAGCGCATCTCCCTCCCCGATTGGGAAGGGCCGGGGAGAGGCTGTCAACATCCAGAACGACCCCACTCTTGGCAACGACAAGGTTGTTACGGCGGAGCAGCTGTCAAAAGCCTTCGATGCCGTCGTTGTCTGCACTGGCACGCCGCAGGCCCGCGACTTGAAAATACCCGGACGAAACCTGAAAGGCGTGTATTTCGCCTTGGAGATGCTGTCGCAACAAAATCGGGTGCTTGCCGGCGAAGAGTTCAAGAAAGACCAGCTCGTCAACGCCAAGGGAAAGGATGTGCTTGTCATTGGCGGCGGCGACACTGGCTCCGACTGCATTGGCACCGCCCACCGTCAAGGCTCAAAAAGCGTCACGCAGATAGAGATAATGCCACGCCCGGTAGAGGGACCTGACGACCCCAACAACCCGTGGCCCAACTGGCCGCGCACGCTGAAGACCACTTTCGCACATGAGGAGGGTTGTGTGCGTCGCTGGAACATCAACTCATTGGAGTTTCTGGGCAAAGACGGCAAACTGACAGGCGTGAAAGTCCAGGAGATAAAGTGGGAGCCAAACCCCGACGGAGGTCGTCCCATAATGAAGCCAGCCAAAGATCCTGAAATAATAAAGGCCGACATGGTGCTGTTGGCGATGGGCTTCCTGCGGCCACAGCAACCACAATTCCAAGACAACGTGTTTGTGGCAGGCGATGCCGCCAACGGCGCGAGCCTCGTGGTAAGGGCCTTGGCAAGCGGGAGACAAGTTGCTGCTGAAGTAGATGCTTACTTGAGAAAGTAAGCATCATCCTATCAATTTATATACTTGGCAGAAGCGGGACGTCGGCGGATGCCCCGCTTTTTTATGCTAAAATAATGCAAAGTAGTTATCATATATCATTTTTTTTGCTAAAAAGAAAAATAAACCAACCAAAAAATTTTCTATTTAAAAAAAATATCCTAATTTTGCAAGTGAAAAAATAAATCTGACATTCTAATTCAATTTATAAGCTTATGAAAAAGGTTTTATTCGCTGCTGCACTGCTGGTTTTAGGCCTCGGTAGCGCAAGTGCACAAGAGGGGCTCCAGAAGGCTAATTTCTGGGACAACTGGTACATTGGCCCGAAGATTGGTGTTGAGACACCTCTTACTTTCAACAAGACATTCCCCCTCAACCCCGCACTCGGAGTTAAGCTCGGAAAATGGTTCTCGCCTTATTTTGGCGCCAACATCGAGGCTCTGACAAGCTTCGGCGACAATGGCTTCTACGCTGATGCAAGGGGTAGCATTGCCAAGCTCGATTCAAAGACCCTCTTCAAGAACATCAATGTAGGTCTGAATGGGACCATCAACTGGACAAACCTGTTCCTTGGCTACAACGAGGACAAGTTGTTCGAAATGACTTCTGACCTTGGTATCGGCGTTTACCATGTATTTGGCGATGACGTTCTCACTCAAGAGAATAACACAGGCGACAACACCGAGCTGACCGCAAAGACTGGTCTTAACTTCGGCTGGAACCTCGGCTCATCAAAGGCTTGGCAGCTCTATGTGGAGCCCGCCATCTACTGGAACCTGACCCACGGACCTGGCGACTGCGTTGAGATGAACAAGCACGCCGCACAGGCTGCCTTGTTTGTTGGTGCGAACTACAAGTTCAAGACCAGCAACGGCACTCACAACTTCAAGAAGATTAGCCTTGACGACTTGAACGGCGAAATCAACGACCTGCGCAACCAGCTTGCACAGAAGCCGAAGGAAGTCATCAAGGAGGTCGAGGTTGTCAAGGAAGTGCCTGTACAGGAGTCAAAGGAAGTGCGCATCGACAATCTCTATTTCGTAACCTTCCAGCAGGGCAAGTCTATCCTTGTTAAGGATGCCAAGGCTGCTCTTGACAACATTGCTGCTGGCAGCCACGTGGAAATCGTTGGTACTGCTTCACCTGAAGGCTCCAAGGAGCTTAACGACCGTCTGTCGCAGGCTCGTGCCGACGTTGTCGCCAAATATCTGCAGGATCGCGGCGTAATCGTTGACAGCGCAACTGGTAAGGGCGTGCAGGGTGTTACCTCCAACCGTCTCGCTGTGGTTTACGTGAAGTAAGCTTTTAAATAATAAAATACTCTTTTAAGCGGAACTGGCGCAAGTCGGCTCCGCTTTTTTATTTCCATAACTAAAAAACTACAAACTATAATCCATTAACTCGAAAACTCTTTGTAACTTTGCATCAGACAAACATACTTAAAACATTAATAGCGTTATGCTTACATTAAAACTCATCAGCGAGGACACCGAGCGTGTGGTGAAAGGCTTGGAAAAGAAGCATTTCCCCAACGCACGCGAGGCAGTGGAGAAAGTCCTTGAATATGACAAAATCCGTCGTGAAGCCCAACAAAAACTCGACGCCAACAAGCAACAACAAAACCAGCTTTCAAAGCAGATTGGCGGCTTGATGAAAGAAGGCAAGAAAGACGAGGCAATCCAGATAAAAAGCCAAGTCGCCGAGCTTAAGGCTGCCGACAAGGCTTTGCAGGAGGTTTACGACAAAGCCCAGCAGGACATGACCAACGAGCTTTTGGACATACCAAACATTCCCAACGACCAGGTTCCGGAGGGCAAGGATGCCTCAAGCAACGTGGTGATAAAGGAGGGTGGCGTGAAGCCCGACCTGCCGGAGGACGCGCTCTGCCACTGGGACTTGCTGAAGAAGTTCAACCTCGTTGACTTCGACCTCGGCGTGAAGATTACAGGCGCCGGCTTCCCTGTCTATATCGGCAAGATGGCTCGTTTCCAGCGTGCCCTTGAGGCATTCTTCCTCGACGAGGCACGCAAGGCGGGCTATGTGGAGATACAGCCGCCATACGTCGTCAACGCTGCTTCGGGCTATGGCACAGGCCAGCTGCCCGACAAGGAGGGACAGATGTATCATGCCAACCTCGACGACCTCTACCTCATTCCAACAGCCGAAGTGCCTGTTACCAACCTCTTCCGCGACGAAATTCTTGACGAGAAACAGCTGCCCGTCA
>CAZTUD010000192.1:0-5541 GCA_964616945.1 uncultured Prevotella sp.
CGCAAGGCAAGGAGCTGAGCAA
The DNA here is from genome assembly GCA_964616945.1 of uncultured Prevotella sp. Taxonomy (GTDB): domain Bacteria; phylum Bacteroidota; class Bacteroidia; order Bacteroidales; family Bacteroidaceae; genus Prevotella. The sequence continues at coordinate 23 of CAZTUD010000192.1, forward strand.
TGGCTATTCGGCTGACGTTGCCGACATGGTGAAGCTTGCCGACGGGCTGAAGCAGGACGGACGCAACGTGTTCTCCATCGACCTCGGCGACATCGTGGGCAACACCCCAAGCCTCTACTCGCAATACATCAAGACCGTGGAACCGCTGCAGATGCCAGTCTATCGCGCCATTGGCAACCACGACATGGAAATGCCCGCCGCACGCACCTACGAAGGCTCGATGAAGACGTTTGAAAGCTATTTCGGCCCTGTCAACTTCTCCTTCAACCGTGGCAAGGCGCACTTCATCGTCATCGACGACTGTTTCTGCATGGGACGCGACTACCAATACATAGGCTACGTGCCTGAGCAGACATTCCGCTGGATGGAGGAAGACCTGAGCCATGTCAACAGGGGAAGCCTGGTGTTCGTGGCGATGCACATACCCTGCAACGACGCAGAGCAGCTCGTCTTCAACAAGCACGACATGGAGAACATGAGCAACGCAGCCGCCTTCTGGGAGCTTTTCAAAGGCTACGACACGCACATCCTCTCCGGGCATACCCACTGGAACCAGAACTTGATATACAACGATTCGCTCTACGAGCACAACACCGCAGCCATATGCGGAATATGGTGGAAAGCCGACGTGTGCATGGACGGCACGCCAAGGGGGTGCGGAGTGTATGAGGTGGACGGCAGCAAGGTGAAGTGGTACTATCACAGCTTTGGGCAGCCAAAGAACTACCAGCTTAGGGCTTACGCCGTTGGCTCATCGAAAGAATTTCCCAACGACGTTGTCGCAAACGTGTGGAACTACGACAAGAAATGGAAAGTGGAATGGCTTGAGAACGGCAAGGTGATGGGCAAGATGGAACAATGCATCGACTTCGACCCGGAGGCCGCAGCCATTTGCGCCGACAAGAAACGTGTTGTCTATGACTGGATTTCGCCCGTAAAGACGGGGCACATGTTCCACGCCACGCCAAAGAACCCCAACGCCAAGATAACGGTAAGGGCAACCGACCGCTTTGGAAATGTTTATACGGCAGAGGTAAAATGACGCCTTCCAGCATCCATTGGGTGTTTGTTTTGTAAAACATAGTGTTAATTATGACACATTAGGTGTTGTGATGTGCAAAAGATTGATTAATTTTGCAGCATAAAAAGCAAAGGAAAAAGAAGACATGGAAAAGACTGTTATCAATTCTTACGAAGAGTTTGCGTCGTATATCGGCAAGCCTCTTGGCACTTCCGACTGGCTGCAAGTTGACCAGGACCGCATCAACGCATTTGCCGACGCCACGCTCGACCACCAATGGATACATGTGGATGCGGAGCGCGCAAAGCGGGAAAGCCCCTACAAGAGCACCATTGCCCACGGCTACCTCACCCTCGCCCTCCTACCCCACCTGTGGGACGAGATTGTGGAGGTGAACAACCTGAAGATGATGGTGAACTATGGCATGGACAAGATGCGCTTCGGCGTGCCTGTCATCACTGGAAGCAGCATCAGGATGAAAGCTTCGCTTGCCAACCTCGAGAACTTGCGCGGCATCTGCAAGGCATACATCGACTTCGTGATTGAGATAGAGGGACAGCGCAAGCCTGCACTGAAAGGCGAGGCGCAGTTCCTGTATTATTTCAAGTAATTGCTTACACAAAAAAACAACGCAAAGAGCCATGCCCCGATTGGGACATGGCTCTCTGCGTTTAACTCATTAACCTCGACGAGCGACAAGGCTTACGCCCCAATCAGCTTGTCGAATTTCTCTTGAAACTTGCTCTTGGCGGCCGCGCCGACGAACTTGTCAACCAGCTGGCCATTCTTGAAGAACAATACAGTGGGAATGTTGCGGACACCAAATTCCATTGCAATGTCGTCGTTTTCTTCGACATCGCACTTGCCAACTACCACCTTTCCCTCGTACTCGTTGGAAAGCTCCTCAATGATGGGGCCAACCATGCGGCAAGGACCACACCATGTAGCCCAAAGGTCAACCACCAAGGGCAGTTCGCCGTTCTTGTACTTCTCAAAGTTGTCAGCTGTAATCTCTACTGTCATTTTTGAAATCCTTTCTTATTGTAAATGAAATATAATGTGCAAAAGTAAGCAATTAGTCTGAAACCAACAAACTTTATGCCAAAAAGTTAGAACTCCACTGTCCGCGAGCCGTCCTCATTCTCCGTAATCGAAACTTTTACGGCATCGCCAGGCAGAATTTCCTCTATCAGCTCAGGCCATTCAAGGAAGCACAGGCTGCCACTGTAGAAATAGTCTTCGTAGCCCATGTCGTAAACCTCCTCAAGCTTCTTCACACGGTAGAAGTCGAAATGGTATATGTGGCTGCCGTCTGCCGCCGATGTATAGTCGTTGACGATGGCGAATGTGGGTGAGGTTATCACGTCTTCTACGCCCAGTTCCTGGCAAACGGCTTTTATAAATGTGGTCTTTCCCGCGCCCATCTTGCCGTAGAAGGCAAACACGCGGGCGTCGCCCATGTTCTTGATGAACTCGTGCGCGGCCTCACCAATCCTGTCCAATGATTCTATTCTTATTTCCATTGCTGATATTTTAATTTATGCTGTAGCTCATCTCCGGCTGTGTCTCGACATACTGTACAAGTTCTTTCCTTATCTCTATGCGGCTGTTGCTCGAATGCAGCAGCACATTGGTGTGGCTCTCCTCGTCGTGGATGTTGAAATACAGGTCGGTATGCCCCGGACAATCGCCCACCATAGACAGTATGTCGTTGGCAATGCCCTCGTCGATGACCTTGGCTGGCACGTTGATGGTGAAGCGTTGTATGCGATTGTCGCGCACGGTCTGCAGGTATTCCACATTCTGTATGACCAACGAGAAGAACTGGCTGGTGGGGAAACGCTTGATATATTTTGCCTTGACGAATACCGAGCAGCCCTCGGTAAGCTTTCCGTTCCACCTGCCCCACTCTTCGCCAAACAACGCAATTTCGCCGGAGCCGTTGAAATCCTCTATCGTAACCAGCCCGAACGGCGACCCTTGCCGGCTGAAGCGTTGCGTAACCTTCGTGACGATGCCGCCAAACGTAAGCTCCTCGCGCTGGGCAAGCTCCGCCTGCAAGCTGCGGTCGCCCACCTCAGAGCATTTGGTGTTGCACATGTTGTTCAACACAAGCGCATAATCGTCGAGGGGATGCGCCGATAGGTATATGCCCACCAGGTCTTTCTCGCGGCCAAGCCGCTCGATGTTGCTCCATGCCTCAGTCTTTGGCGCGGCGGGGAAAGCGACGGCACTATCGGCGACCATTGCGCCAAACAGGGAATGCGCGGCCTCTTGCTGCTCAATCTGGTATTGCTGGCCGAACCGCACGAGGCTGTCGAGAAACACCTCGCCCCTGGCGTTCGGAGCAAGATATTGCTCCCGCATAAGGCCGAAACCGTCGAAGCCTCCGCTTAGTGCAAGACTCTCAAGTGCCTTGCGGTTCACGTCTTTCAGGCTTACGCGCTCTACAAAGTCGTATATGTCCCTGTAGGGACCGTTGGCCTGACGTTCCCGCACGATTGCCTCGGCAGCGGCAGAGCCCATGCCTTTGATGGCGGAAAGCCCAAAGCGTATCTCTCCCCTCTTGTTGACACCAAACTCCACATAACTTTCGTTGACATCGGGGCCGAGCGTAGGTATTTTCAGTGCCTTGCACTCTTCCATGAGCTTCGTTATCTCGCCAATGTCGGAGAAACGCCGCGTCATGAGAGCCGCCATGTATTCGGCAGGATAGTGAGCCTTGAGGTAGGCTGTCTGATATGCCACCCACGAATAGCATGTGGCGTGGGACTTGTTGAAAGCGTATGAGGCGAATTTTTCCCAGTCGGCCCATATCTTCTCCAGCACCTTAGGGTCGTGGCCGTTCTCGGCTCCTTGCTTGAAGAACTTTGGGCGCAAACGATCCAGGTCGGCCTTTTTCTTCTTGCCCATAGCCTTGCGCAACGTGTCGCTCTCGCCGCGCGTGAAACTGGCAAGCTGTCGGCTGAGAAGCATCACCTGCTCCTGATAGACGGTTATGCCGTAGGTGTCCTTCAGGTATTTCTCCATGCAGGGAATGTCATACTTGATGCGCGTCGGGTCTTTCTTTCGGGCAATGAACTCGGGTATGTAGTCCATTGGCCCCGGGCGGTAGAGGGCGTTCATGGCTATGAGGTCCTCGAACACCGTGGGGTGAAGCTCCTTCAGGTATTTCTGCATTCCGGGCGACTCAAACTGGAAAGTCCCGATTGTGCGCCCCTCTTGGTAAAGCTTGTAAGTGAGCTCGTCGTTGATAGGGATGTTTTCTATGTCGATGACGTCTCCCGTGGTCTGCTTTATGACTTTCACCGCCTCTTTCAGTTCCGAGAGAGTCTTCAGTCCGAGAAAGTCCATCTTGATGAGGCCGGTGGATTCAATGACATGACCGTCGTATTGCGTCACCGAGCACTTCAGTCCGGGGAAGTCGGGGTCGTCGGCAGTGGCCACAGGCACCCAGTCGCTGATGGGGTCGCGGCATATTATGAAGCCGCAGGCATGAATGCCCGTGCCGCGTATGGTGCCTTCCAGCATTCGGGCATACTTTATGGTGTTGCGCTCCCTCGGGTCGGTAGATGCCTCCGCCTCTCGCAGCTCCGGCACGCTTTTTATGGCATTGGCGAGATTCATCTTCAGGCCGTCGGGCAGACGGTCGGGAATGGCTTTCTTCAAGGCGTTGGCACGCTCAAGGGGCAGCTTCTCCACACGCGCCACGTCGGCAATGGAGTTTTTTGTCGCCATGCTCGAATAGGTGATGATGTGCGCACAGTTTTGGTGCCCGTACTTGTCCATCCCCCATCTCAGCACCTTGCCTCGCCCGTCGTCGTCGAAGTCGGTGTCAATATCTGGCAAGTTCACGCGGTCGGGGTTGAGGAAACGCTCAAACAGGAGGTCATATTTCAACGGGTCTATCTTCGTGATGCCCAAGCAATAGGCCACAACGGAACCTGCCGCCGAGCCACGTCCTGGTCCGACCCACACGCCAAGTTCATTGCGTGCGGCATTGATGAAGTCCTGCACGATGAGGAAGTAGCCGGGGAAACCCATTGTCTTCATCACGTGAAGCTCAAACTTTATGTGCTCCCCCACTCCATCTGGGATTGGGTCGCCATAGCAGCGCCTTGCCCCGTCGTAAGCGAGCTTGGCAAGGTAGTCGGCCTCAAACTTTATGCGGTAGATTTTGTCGTAGCCGCCAAGACGCTCTATTACAGCCTTGGCCTTGTCTTCGGGCAATGGGTTTTCGCCATTCTCATCGGATGTAAATTCCTTGTAGAGATCCTGCTCCGTGAACTTTCTGTGCCATTCTTCCTCAGTGCCGAAACTCTCTGGAATCGGGAAGGTGGGCATTATAGGGCCGTGATCTATGCTGTAGGTCTCCACCTTGTCCAATATCTCCAAGGTGTTGCTCAGGGCTTCGGGCACATCGCTGAAGATGGCGTTCATCTCAGCGCGCGTCTTGAACCACTCTTGCTTGGTGTAGAGCATTCGCGTGGGGTCGTCG
>CAZTUD010000193.1:0-5494 GCA_964616945.1 uncultured Prevotella sp.
AAGACGTTGTGGCGGCGAAAGACTGGCAGTACATCACCGACAAGTGCCGCGAATGCCTGGAAATAATAAAAGATGTAAGGTGATATGAATAATGATTTTCAAGTGGTTCACCAGCCATTCTCCATGCACGAGGCGATAGAGGAGGCGAAGCGATGCCTGCAATGCAAGGTGCCTCAGTGCGAGAAAGGCTGTCCCATCGGCAACCACATCAAGGAGTTCAACCACCAGCTGTCGATGGGCAACCTCGGTTCGGCTATGGAGGCTATCAACGATGTGTCGAACTTGCCCGCCATCTGCGGGCGTGTCTGCCCACATGAGAAGCAATGCCAGGGCCATTGCGTGATGAACCGCAAGGGCAGCCCTGTGCAGATAGGGCGCATAGAGTCGTTCATCGCCGATTTCGACACTGAGATGCGGCTCACGCGTATGCCAGTGCCGCAGAAGACACGTGGCAACATTGCCGTCATCGGTTCAGGGCCCGCCGGGCTTACCGTGGCGGGCGACCTGGCGCGCAAGGGCTTCGCCGTTACCATTTATGAGGCGCAGCCGGAACCGGGCGGCGTGCTCATGTGGGGCATTCCCGAATACCGTCTGCCGAAAGCTGTGGTGCGCTCGGAAAGAAGATAGCAGAGCTTGGGGTCAACTTTGTCAACAACGCGATGATTGGCGAGAATGGCGAAAATGTGGACACGCTCTTCGCCAAAGGCTTCGACGCAATCTTCATGGGCACTGGCACCGCCATTCCGCAGAACATGGACAATGTGCCAGGCGCAAAGCTGCGGGGTGTAAGCCAGTCAACATATCTCCTGCACCAGGTCAATGCCTACAACGAAGGGGCCATAGGCCGCGAGATGGTGCCGGCAAAGGCAGGCGAGCGCGTCGGGGTCATCGGTGGCGGCAATGTGGCGATGGATGCCGCACGCACGGCGATACGCTTAGGCTGCGACGTAACCGTGATATACCGCCGCACACAGGAAGAGATGCCTGCCATACAGGCAGAGTATGAGGATGCCGTCAAGGAAGGCGTGAAGTTCTGGTGGAAATCGACGGTTACAGAGTTTATCGACAACGGCAACGGCCGCCTCGGCAGCGTGCGCGTGCAGGATGACGGGGGTGAGCGCACGGAGCCCTTCGACCGCATCTTCCTTGCCATAGGTTCGCGCCCAGCCAACCGCATAGTGTCAACTACCAAAGGCATTGAGGTGGACGAGAAAGGATATGTGAAAGTGCTCGACCGTCCTTACGGCATGACGACGCGGCGCGGAGTCTTCGCCGGGGGCGACGTGGTGCATCGCCCGCAGACCGTGGTCATGGCGATGAAGGCTGCAAAGGACGTGGCTCTCGGCATAGAACAATATGTGGATGCCGTGAAGCTCCTCGACTATATAGACAAGGAGGGCAATGCGGGATAACTCCACCAATTTCAACTTTCTTTCAAAATAATCGCCCTTTTTCTTTGCGCACATTCGAAAAAATGCTAATTTTGTCAGCATAAACCTGTATGACAATGTCAGCATTGCGAAAGATATTCCATCTGCTTGCCCTCTTGCTCCTGCCGTTGCAGCTCCTTGCCGACGCCTACAGTGGCGAGACGATGTGCAACCTCAGCAAGGAGAATGGCTTGCCGGGCGAGACCGTGACACAGATTATGACCGCGCCCGACGGGCAAGTGTGGATGGCTACCAACGACGGCGTTTGCCGATACAACGGCAGGGAGATTACCGCCTTTGCCATGCCGTCGAAAGGAAACGTGCCGAATTTCACCCACGACCTTGCTTTCGTCTCTGGGCACACTGTCTATGCCGCCACAAAGGAGGGAATATTCAAGCTCGGCCGTGGCGACAACGCTTTCCACCAAGTCTATCCATCCATCGACATCGCGGAGACCATACTCGCGGTTGGCGACACCCTTTTTGTCGGCAACCGCAAGGGCTTCCACATTCTCGTCGACGGTAAGGTGAGAACCATTACTGTCGGCGCTACGCCTATGGGCATAGAGAACGGCGTGCGCGACATACGCAGAGGCGAGGACAAGGCTGTATGGTTCGTAAGCCGCTATGGACTTCACCGCTACGACATGAGGACTGGCAAGTTGAAGTCGTATGACCTCGCCCGCCAGCTTCCTCCGCGTGCCGCCCTCTCCCATCTCCTGCCAGTGTCCGGCCATTTCTTCATAGGCACCAAGAACAACGGGCTGTACATCTATTCCGTCCGCACAGGCAAGATTGCCAAGGTTAGCGGCATAGGCAACTCCATAGGCTCGCTGCGCAAGGCCCCGGGCAACAAGGTGGCAGTAAGCGGCGGGGGTTGCTTTCTCCTTGACGGCAATACAGGCAAGATATTGCGCCAGTTCACACGCCGCGACAAAGAAGGCAACGGCGAGCTGCTCACTGATGCCGTCAACAGCTACTACCGCGACAGCAATGGCGTTGACTGGTTCGGCTACTACCTATACGGCTTGTCTTATGCTTACCACAGCGAAAGGCTTTTCAACATCTATCGCTGCGGCGATTTCACCACAGAGGGCCTGGACGTGCGCGGCTTCCTTGCCAACGGAAGCCAAAAAGTAATCGGCACCGCCAACGACCTGTGGTTTGTTGACGAGAAGCGCGGCATTGTGCGCCACTATACCTCTGCACAGCTTGGCAACGCCCATGCCATATCACACATTGCATTTTTCAATGGCAACTACTATGTTGGCAGCTTCGACGCGGGACTACGCCGCTTCTCAGCCACAACGTTCGACATGCTGCCCAATCCTCCCGAACCGCTCCTTTCAGCCGTCACCATCGGTGCTCTGGCTCCCGACGGCAAGGGCAACTTGTGGATAGGAACAAGCGAAGGCCTTTTTATACTCGACGGCAAAGACCATCTTAGCCATTTCACGGAAAACAACTCAAGCATCATTGGCGGGCAGGTGTCGGCCGTCTGTTTCATGCCCGGAGGAACGGCATGGGTGGGAGGCCCGTTAGGATTGTGCCTGTACAATCCGCGTAACGGCAGCTTCGAGAAAAGCCTTTTCCCAAACGGATTCTTCAATACATTGAGGGTGAAAGAGATAGCGAAGGGACACAACGGGCTCTATTTCTTCAACAACGAGACTGCCATACACTACTCTGACCTGTCTATGCACCGCTTTGGCGAGTTCGAGCCGTCGCGCAACCTGAGCGTCAGCCGCTGCGTGTCGTTTGTCGACGACTTGCGCGGGCACTACTGGATTGCCACGAGTAACGGACTTTTCTGCTGTGACTACGGCCAGGCCAACATGCTTCATTTCGGCTATGGCGAGGGCTTGAGTTGCCAGCTCATCGCGGGGCGCATCCATGCTGATGCGCAAGGCAAAGTCTGGGTAGGCACGTCCAACGGACTGATGTATGTAAGCACTGCCGACCTTAAAAAATGGCAGCGCAGTACCCGCTACAGGCTATTGCTTTATCATATATACCTTGACGGCAGTCCTGTGGGCAAGGATGTTGAGGACGAGGCCAACGGCCTCAAGCGTCTGTCGCTGAAGTGGAACTTGGCATCGTCGGTGATGACCATTCGCCCTATTCTCGCAGACTTTGCCCGTCCTTACGGCAGGCTCTATGAGTACCGCATTGATGGACGGGGCAACTGGCTGCTCGTGCGTGACGGCGAGAACATGCGCCTCCACAACCTCGGCCTTGGCCGCCATAGCCTCGACGTCAGGCTGGCAGGTGCGCCCGGCACCCTCTCTTCCTACACCGTAACAGTGTCGCCGTCGGGCTGGGCGATACTCGAGATGCTTCTGTTCATTGCCGCCATCGTGTCTTTCGTGCTATGGTTCCGCTACAGGAAGAACACTGTGAGGTTGCTTGAGGAGCGCAACGAGATAGAGGACGCATTGGTGGAAGCTGAGGATTTAGTGCAGGGGGCATCCCTTGTGGCCGTCCGCAACGAAGACGACAACCATAAGCCTCAAACCTCTGCGGACGGCCACAAGAACCACGCCCCGCAAACTCAACCTGTCAAGTATGAAAGAGTACACATTGACGAATCCGAGAGCAAGATGATTGTTGACCGCCTAAAGAAACACATAGAGACAGACAAGGTTTACCTCAATCCCGACTTGAAGATGAGCGACCTTGCTGACTACCTCCACTTGTCTCCCAGCAAGCTCTCGCAGGTTTTCAGCCTCTACTTGAAAGAGAACTGGTACGACTTCATCAACGGCTACCGCCTCGCCGAGTTCAAACGCCTCATTTCTGGGGGTGCTTACAAGCAATATACCCTCCTTGCCCTGAGCGCGAAGTGCGGCTTCAAGAAGTCCAGCTTCTTCTCCACCTTCCGCAAGGTAGAGGGCATGACGCCTACGGAATACATGAAGAAGGTGAAAAAGTAAAATGTCCTTCCTAATGTTTCTGCAACGCCAGCTTTGCCACCAAATCCTCAAGCATCAGGCGGGAGTCTATCTTTGTAAAGACACGAATTGGTCTGTCATTGGGATTTTCCTCATAGAAGCCTTTGTTGGTGATAAGGGGTGTCTTGCGAATAACGTACTCACAGAATGCAGCATCAGCATCCCACGATGTCTGCAGTGCGGTGACAAGGACAAGAGGGCTGTCGCCAAGAACATACGCCTCGCCAAGCTTCCCTTTGGCACGGTTGAGCAGGTCGTCAAGTCTGCCCATGAGGAAAGCGCCGGTAGGACTTGCACCGCCAACACGCAGCTTCAGTTCGGCGTAGCTGTACAAAGCTTGACGATACACATCACGGGGTGTATGTACTGTGCCTTGGCAATGGTAAAGGCTACCGCGTAAAGCAGGACAAGCAATAGGACTCTTCTCATAATAGACATTTTTATTATAATACGATTATTAAATGTTGCTTACGTAATTGACACGTGTAATCCGAATTACTAATAAAGTTTCTAAAAGACAAAGTTATGATTCGGAAAGTATTATTAGGTGTATTCCTCTGTTGTGGCATTGCATCATTTGCCGACAACTCCAAGCAACTCACGGTGGCTTCTCCAAATGGAAAGCAGGTAATAAGGTTTTGGCAGACTGCCAAGGACGATGGTGCCAAAGTACTCGTCTATGATGTCAACTATGACGGCAAGACGGTGCTGAAGGAGTCACAGGCAGGGTTGCAACTAGACAACAAGGTGTGGGAGCATGCTTTGGCAAAAAGGTTTAAGCAACCCAAATGCTGGATGGACAACTTTGAAGTTGACTCGGTGAGTTATGGCAGTTTCTCAGAGACGTGGAAGCCTGTCGTTGGTGAGCGCAGTAGCATAAAGAACAACTACAACTCAGGCATCATCTATCTTTCAAAGAAAGACGGTTCCAAATACCGTCTCAACGTGGAGGTACGTGCCTACGACGAGGGTGTAGGTTTCCGCTATTATTTCCCAGAGCATCCCAACGCTATCTATCATAAAGTTGTCGGCGACCTTACGGAATATTCCTTCGAGCCAGGTGCTAAGGCATGGGTGGCAGAGTGGGCACAGGCTCCTTACAACCTCCTGCCA
>CAZTUD010000194.1:0-5487 GCA_964616945.1 uncultured Prevotella sp.
CATCGTCGTCGTTCCCCATGCGCTCCATCATCATTTGCAGGCTGCCGAGCAGCCCGTTTAGCACGTCCATCGCGCGGTAGTCGCCACCGTTGACGAGGCAGTTGATGTAAGCTTCCGAATATGTCTGGTGGCTTGTGGGCAGCGTAATTTGCAGGTAGTAGCACGCACGGTCGTACTGGCGGAGGTTCATGTAGCAGCAGCCTATGAAATAGGCTATCTGGTCGAGCAACTCCACCGCGTGGCGGTCGTGCATGTCATAGAGTTTCGTCATCGAGCGGAAAGCGGTCTCCAAAGGCAGCAATGCCTCGTAGAAGCGCTTGCGCAGGTAGAGGTCGCGCCCACGGTAGAAGTTGTAGGCGAAGTGCGGGTCCTGCATGTCGGCGAGCACTTTCTCCTCGTCGGTCAAGTCGCCGTTGCCGCCATTCTGCGCCTTGCCCATAGCCTCCTTCCACACGTAGCGGAAGTGCGCCAGCCTGTCCTTCGCCGGCGTAAGCTCATGGCCGAGCAGCACGCTCGACATCTGTTTGAGGTGCTGCACGCTGTCGTCGCCCACATTCTTGCCGAGCGACACTGGGGCAAGCGACATCGTTACACGGTAGAACAACGTGTCCTTGGTGCTCTCCTCACGCTCGAAGTCTATCGTCAGGTGGCGCGGGGTAACGGGGTCGCGCGGGTCGTAAAAGTCGAGCCGCCCGGTGGCGGAGACATTGACGAACGCGCCGCCGTCTATCAACGGTGTCGAGACGGCGTATGCGAGTATTGCGTCGGGGTCGTCAACCACTTCAAGCCCATCGCCGGCGGCAATGGTGAGCTTTATGGGCACGATGTCGGCAAGCCCCATCGCCGCCGACAGCAGTCCGCGCAGCTCCATGCGGCTGTCGGCAGTCTCGTGCCAACTGGGACCCGCCTCCTGGTGCGTCATCTCCTGCTCGTGTATGAGCTGCAGGTCGCGGGCATACTGCGCATTTGCCTTCTCCACGTCAGCACCCTTGCCCACATTCTTTTGCATATCGTTGTACTTCGCCACAAATGCGCTCTGCCAGCGGAAGGAGTCGCTCATGGCGCGCTCCAGCTCATCGCGCACGTCGTTGCGTGACAAGTACATGCCCGTTATGATGTGCAGGTCGGCCTTTGTCTTCTTGTTGTCCAAGGTGTAAACCACCCGCGCGGCGTCGGTGTTGAGGTTGCAGAGGTTGCACACTGTGCGTACCTGCTCCAAGTCGGCAACGTCGGCCTCGAAGAAGAAAAGGTAGGATAGGTGGGCGTAGGGGTTGCCTTTAGTGATGGTGAGGTTGAAATGGCCACCCTGATAGGTGTAGCGCGCCGTGTCGCCGTCTTTCTGCTTGTCCCACTCCACCTTGCAGTTGAGCTGGCCCAAGGCTCGCCCCACGACAATCCGCGTCACGGGCTGCGCCGTCTCCACGAGCTTCCGGCTCTTGTCGCGCAGCCCTTTTATGTTGAGCACCATCGCCACGGCGAAGGCGCTGACCACAGCTATCAGAAAAAATATTATATCAACCATGCTTGCCTTTCATTTTAGGCTACAAAAATAGGCACATTCACTGAGAGAAAAGAATAAATTAACACTTTTCTACAATATTGCCCGTTTTCCATAACTTTTCAGCAAATAATTGAGCCTGTCAACAAATGATTGTTTTTTTCAACGAATTAAATTAATTAATCGAATGGCTATCCGTTTAATTCGATAAATTCGTTGATAATTATTATTTCCGATGAAGAAATCCGCCATTCGCTGAATGCAGCCTCCCTACGGCCTGCAAAGCAGCAGGCACACCTTGTCCTGGAAACGACGACCATTCTTGCCATGCATCACGCCCTGATTGATGATGGAGAAGCAGATGCGGTGGCCGTTGGCGGCGGTGAGATATCCGCACAGGCTCGACACGCCCTCCACGGTACCTGTCTTCGCCTTGACGTTGCCGCGAGTGAACTGCGAGGTCATGCGGCTCTTCAGCGTGCCGTCAACGCCGGCTATGGGCAGCGACGGCAGCAGGTGGTTGTAGATGCCGCTGTTTTCGTAGGCGTAGCGCAGGAAGCGTATCTCAAGCTCCGGCGACACGTAGTTGTACAGCGACAGTCCCGAGCCATCGGCGAGGCGGTAGCGCGAGCCGTCGAGCCCGAGCTTGTCTATCAGCTGCCGCTCCACGGCGCGTGCGCTCTTGGCGGTGGCTGGGCGGTTGCCAGTGGACGACGCTATCTGGTAATACATGGATTCGGCGTAGAGATTGTCGCTCTGCTTCATCATGCGCATGAGTATCTGGTCGATGGTGTGGAAACGGGTTATTATGCAGTTGGCGTCCTGCGGCTTGCGTTTCTCGCCGATGCCACCGACAAGATATATGCCAGCCCTGCTGAGGGCGGTGAGGAATTTCGCCACAAACTGGTCCTTGCGCTGATATACGAGGGGTGAGAGCACGGGGTTGTCGTCGTCCCAGCACCATCCCTCGCCGAGCAGGTCGGCGTCTTTCATGGAGCGGTCGGCATAGACGTTGCCACGGATGGTGTCGATGCCCATCTTGCGCAACGCCTCGGCAAAGGCGCGCATGTCGTCGCTGTTGAAGCGCGGGTCGAAGCCGCCAACGCAATACACGTCGCCACGCAGCGTGGTGCTGTCCACAACGCCGGTATAGCAGAGGTCGGTCTTGAACTGGTAGCCGCCGCCGAGACGGTCGAGGGCGGTGATGGCGGTGATGACCTTCATCGTGGAGGCAGGGCGCATGAGCTGCCGCTCGTTGTGCCTGTAGATGGCGGAGTCGGCGTCGAGGTCGTAAATCATCATGCCCACCTGCGAGGTCTTGAACATGTCGTCCTCAAGCAGCCGGTCGATGCCAGCCTGCACATTCTGCGGCCACGGCAGCGAATCAATGCGGGCAATGAGCGTGTCGGCGCACACCGAGTCGGCAATGGCTACGGTGTCGTTATCCTCAAGGTCCGCAGTGTCGGTCTGGGCGCGAAGCGGCCCCATGCCGACAAGCAAAAGCAGGGTTGCCAACAAACCCTTACACGTTATCCTCATTCTTTCTCTTCTTCAAACAATCCATAAACGCCTGCTCGTTGTCGGGCTGCACCGCCTCCACCCTGCCGTCGCCATAGGCGATGAGCAGGTAGTGCACCATGCCGAACACGCTCGTCATCGGGCGGCACGACGTGATATCCCTCACGCCAATGGTCTTGCTCCGCCCGAGGCGTCCGTTGTATATCGTGAGGTCGCCGTCGTGGAAAATGTACTTCTTGTGCAGCGACCGCTCTGCCGTCACCACCAACGCCAACGCCAAGAGGCACCCCACGACGGGGCTCTTGACCCAAAAGGCGTAGGCGGCAAGCAGCAGGAAAAGCACGATGCCGCACGCCGCTCCTATAGTGAACCTATGGTGGAAAGTACGATCCATTTATATCATTCGGTTACCCAACATTCAGTAAGACAACAATATAAATGCAAAGTTACAAACTTTTAATGAAAAGCGCAAAGGCGGCAGCCATTTTTTTGGCGGCCACAAAACCTTGAGGCCTCACAAACCACCACTAAGGACGCTAACGCCACGAAGATGAGGCTGAAACCGCTTGGCTAAGAGTGTGTCAAAGATGAGGCTGAAAGCCTCACCGCTTGACTAACCCTCACTCATCCCTGAAGCGAAGCGGAAGGGTGAGTGGGGGTATAGGCAGCAGCAACGGCATCAGCCCGTGTAGGGCTGCCGCTGGTAGTCACTCTGCGCCAGCTCATTTACAGCGGCGACCCTACGACCGGGTCGTCTCCATCGTCATCATCCCTCCCCCACTCACCTGCCTTTCGGCAGGATGAGTGGGGGTTACTAAGCGATGAGCCTTGCAGGCTCAACATTTCGTTCAGACTATGATGTTGTTGCCGAGCTGCTTGGCTATGGTGTTGCGTATGCCCTGCATGTCCTGGTAGTCCGCCATGAGCTTTTTCAGCCTCTCCACGTCGCCGGCGGCCCTCGACATCTCCGCCCTCAACTCCTTGAGGTGCCCCTCCACGTATTTCAGCCTGAAGTCGAGCAGCAGGTGCGCCGCCTCGTTGCGCAGGTCGTCGGTGAAGTTAGCCTCACGCTGCCTCTCCGCCTCCTCGTTCTGCAGACCCGTGGGCTTCTGCGGCGAGAGGCGGTATTCCTCGGCGGTGAGCCGCGTCGCCATCTGGCAGATGCCGATGTCCTCGTGGTGGAGGAAGTATTGCTCGCTGTCGAAGCCAGCCTCACCGCTCCGCTCCACCGCCTCGCCGAGCATGCGGTTGAAGATGTCGGCGCTGAAGCTCAGGTTGTCCTGCGAGAGGCTATAGTATATGAACTGAGCCACGGTGAGGTCGTGCAGCCCGCCCCGCTCGTCTTCCACATTATTATATATAATGCGTCCGCCATAGCGCACCACGAGCTGCATTATCATGCGCTCGACCTGCCTCACCCCCGGCCCCTCTCCTACAGGGAGGGGGGAGGCTAAACCATTGGCCATGACGGAGGGTGTCCTTGCCCCCCGCCCTAACGGGGCGGGGCTGGGGGTGGGGTCAGTGAGGTCTACGCGGTTTTGTCCTCCCCCTCCTTGTGAGGGGGCAGGGGGGAGGCTTCTCCTCCCCCTTATAAACGCGTTCATCTGGTTGATGAGAGTGTTCTCGCTGATGCCTATGCGCTGGGCGCAGTCGTGGATGTAGGTGTCGCGGAGTATCTGGTTTTGTATCACCGACACGCTCTCCACTATCGAGTTTATCGCGTCGGCGCGCTTCTTGGGGTCAGTCTCGCCCTTGAGCAGCAGGTTGGTCTTGAACTGTATGAAGTCCGTCTGGTTGTCCTCGATGAACTTCTTGAAGTCGGCCGCCGTGTGGCTCCGCGCGAACTCGTCCGGATCCTGACCGCCTGGCAGCAGCAGCACCTTCAGGTTCATGCCCTCCGAGAGCAGCATGTCGGTGCCGCGCAGGGCGGCGTGTATGCCAGCCGCGTCGCCGTCGTAGATGAGCGTTATGTTCGACGTGAAGCGGTGGAGCGTGTGTATCTGGTGGATGCTCAACGCCGTGCCGCTGTTTGCCACCACGTTTTGCAGGCCGCACTGGTACATGGCTATCACGTCGGCCTGGCCCTCCACCATATACACGCGGTCCTCCTTGGCGATGGCCTTCTTCGCCTGCCAGATGCCATAAAGCTCGTGGTCCTTGTGGTAGATGTCGCTGTCGGGCGAGTTCACGTACTTCTGGTTTACGCCTTTCGTGCGCTTGTCGAGCACGCGGGCGGTGAAGCCCACCACCTTGCCGCTAACGCCAATCCACGGAAACACCACGCGCCCCGCGAAGCGGTCGATAAGCTCGCCGTAGTTGTTCTTGTAGCACAGGCCCGTGGCGGTGAGAAACTCCTCCTTGTAGCCCTTCTGCCGGGCGGCAGCGCCAAGCAGCGCACGGTCGGGCAGGTCGTAGCCGAGGTGGAAATCGCGGATGACGTCGTCGCGGAAGCCGCGGCTGCGGAAATAGGC
>CAZTUD010000195.1:0-5477 GCA_964616945.1 uncultured Prevotella sp.
GCCGCCTTCGACAGCACCATAGCCCAGCTCAGCGCCGAGGACTGCTGCTTCCGCTTCTACCGCGACATACGCTTCTCCGCCGACAAGTCGCCCTACAAGCGGCACTTCGGCGCATACATCTCCGCCCACGGCAAGAAGGGGCTTCACGGCGGCTACTACCTGCACCTGCAGCCAGGCCAGTGCCTCGTGGCGGGAGGATGCTGGTGGCTGCCGACGAACATACTCACGTCGGTGCGCAACGAGATCATGGGCAACATAGACGAGTGGCGACAGTGCGTGGAGGACAAGGAATTCGTGAGGCTCTTTGGACGGGCCGGCGAGGCGACGACCGACTGGAGCAATTCCACCCCCATGCCGTCCAAGGGCTTCGGCGGCAGCCACCTGAAGACGATGCCGAAGGGCTTTCCCAAGGATTACGAATTTCCCGACTACCTGAAAATGAAAGACTACTGCGCATGGCGATGCCTCGACGACGACTTCTTCGCGCAAAAGGACTGGGTGCAGAAAGTGGCTGACATGCTGAGGGAGGCAAAGCCCATGATGGACTTCGTGAACGGCGTGGTGGACGACTACGAGTAAACTTTGAACATTGAACATTAAGGCATGTTGTTCCAAATTGTTCCAAATGAAACTTTCTGGAACGGGAAAAAGAATTTGGGTATTCATTTTATCAATAACTTTGCACCGAGATTAATTCAAAACAAAGCTATCTATGAAAGATTTCCTTAAAAACACGCTCGCCGCATTTGTCGGCGTACTAATCTTCTCGGTTGTGGCTGGCTTCATAGCCATCATAGGCATGGCCGGCACAGTGGCATCAATCGGCTCTACACCAGCGGCAAACCCCAAGGACGGCTCGGTGCTGGTGGTGAAGCTTGACGGCGGCATAATGCCCGACCACAATTCGAAGGCCTCGCCACTCGACATGCTTCGCGGCGACTTGAGCGGGCAGAGCGGCCTCTGCGAAACCGTGGCCGCCATACAGAAAGCAAAGGCCAACGACAAGATAAAAGGCATCTACCTTGAGGCTGGCCTGCAGGCGTTCTATCCCTCGCAGATGCAGGAGCTGCGCCAAGCCCTCGCCGACTTCAAGAAGTCGGGAAAATGGATTGTGGCATACGGCGAAACCTACCAGATTGGCACATATTATATTGCCTCCATTGCCGACAAGGTTTACATGAACCCGCAGGGCATGATTGAATGGAGCGGACTGGGCGGCAAAATCCCCATGATGAAAGACTACTACGCCAAACTGGGCATAAAGTTCATGCCGTTCAAGTGCGGCAAGTACAAGAGCGCCACCGAGCCTTACACCGAAGACCACCTCAGCGAGCCCGCACGCCAACAGGAAGAGCGCGCGCTACAGCTTGAGTGGCAGACCATCTGCCAGGATGTGTCGGCGAGCCGCGGCATAAGCGTTGCCGCACTCAACAGCTATGCCGACGACATGGTCATGCTCGACTCCCCGACTATGGTACTGAAAAAGAAGATGGTTGACGGACTGCTCTACTACGACCAGATAAAGGACGAGATAAGGAAGCGACTCAACGTGGGCAAGGACGACGACATCCCGCAGCTGACAGTGGCTGACATGGAGACCGTTGACAACAGCGACGACGGCAATGAGGTGGCAGTGTATTACGCTAACGGCGAAATCATCGACGAGGCTCCGCAGGGCATAGACTTGCAGGGCGCAGACTTCATTGTGGGCAAGAACATGGCGAAAGACTTGCAGAAGCTTGCCGACGATGATGACGTGAAAGCGGTGGTGCTGCGCGTCAACTCGCCTGGCGGCTCGGCATACGCCTCAGAGCAGATTTGGCGAGCCGTAGAACTGCTGAAAAAGAAGAAGCCCGTGGTGGTGTCGATGAGCGGCATGGCGGCCTCCGGGGGCTACTACCTGAGCGCGGGAGCCAACTACATCTTCGCAGAACCGCTCACCATAACCGGCTCCATAGGCATCTTCGGCCTCATACCCGACGGCAGCAACCTGCTGCAAGACAAGCTCGGCATAAAGTTCGAAAGCTTCAAGACCAACCGCAACTCGCTGTTCCTCAGCACCTCCACGCTGTTCATGGGCTTGCTCAGCGTGTGCGACGAGCCATTGAGCGCGGAGCAGCAGGCCCGGTTCCAGGCTTACATCAACTTGGGCTACAACACTTTCAAAAGCCGCGTGGCGCAGGGCAGAAAGCTCACTATGGCGCAGGTTGAGGACCGCGCCCAAGGACACGTGTTCCTCGGCAAGGACGCAATAGCACAAAAGCTCGTCGATGAGCTTGGCGGCCTCGACCAGGCTGTGGCAAAGGCGGCGAAGCTGGCAAAGATTGACGAATACCATGCCGTAAGCTATCCCACGCCAAAAACAATGATAGAGAGGCTGATAGGCAATGGCTCAAACGGCAACCAGCTCGACGCGCAGCTGCGCCTTACGCTCGGCAACCTCTACGGTCCGGTGATGGAGCTGCAAAACATCGGCTACAAGAACTGGCGGCAGATGCGCCTGCCATACGACGTAGCACGCTATTAAACATTGGATGGAAGGCGACTTGATAAAAACAAACAACTGGCTGCTGCCCCTGAGCTGGATTTACGGCTTGGGGATTAGCCTGCGCAACAAGCTCTTCGACTGGGGCTTGTTGCGTCAGCAGTCTTACGCCATACCCGTCGTCTCGGTGGGCAACATCACCGTGGGCGGTACGGGCAAGACCCCGCACGTGGAATATCTCGCACGGCTGCTGAAAGACGTGGCGAAAGTGGCGGTGCTCTCGCGCGGCTACAAGCGCAAGACCAAGGGCTACCTGCTTGCCGACGACGACTCTACGCCCGCCGACATCGGCGACGAGCCTTACCAGATGAAACGGAAGTTCGCCGACATATACGTGGCCGTGGACAAGAACCGGCGCGAGGGCATCGACCGTCTGACGCACGACGAGGCGACCAAGGACGTTGACGTGATACTTCTCGACGATGCCTTCCAGCACCGCTACGTGAAACCTGGTATAAACATCCTGCTCGTGGATTATCACCGCATCATCATCTACGACAAGCTATTGCCCGCCGGAAGGCTGCGTGAGCCGGCAAGCGGCAAAGCGAGGGCCGACATTGTGATTGTCACCAAATGTCCGCCCGACCTCAATCCCATGCAAATTCGCGTGCTGACCAAGGCGATGAGCCTCTACCCCTACCAGCAGCTCTACTTCACGTATGTGGAGTACGGGAAGCCTTTTTTGTTAGAGGAAAGAAGAAAGAGGAAAGAGGAAAGAGAAATGTATCAAGACATCCAAAATAGTAATCTCTTTACTCTTTCCTCTCCACTCTCTACTCTCAACCTGCTCCTCCTCACCGGCATCGGCTCGCCACAGCAAATGGAGAGCGACCTGCGGGGCAAGTGCCGCTCAATAACGCCGCTCACATTCGCCGACCACCACGCATTCACCAAGCGCGATGCGGAGAGGATAAACGCGGCATTCAGGGCATTGCCACAGCCACGAATAATAATAACCACAGAAAAAGACGCGACACGCCTTGCCGGCCTCGACGGGCTGGGGCAAGACGTGCGCGACAACATATATGTGCTTCCGATAAGCGTGAAGTTCATGCTCGGTCAGGAAGAAATGTTCAACCGAAAGATTATAAGCTATGTACGGAAAAATTCAAGAAACAGCATCCTGGCTAAAGGAAAGGATGACCACAAGCCCGAAGACAGCCATCATTCTGGGCACAGGCCTCGGACAATTAGCTTCAGAGATAACATCTGAGCTGGAATTCGCATACAAGGACATTCCCAACTTCCCCGTCTCCACCGTCGAGGGACACGCGGGCAAGCTCATCTTCGGCAAACTCGGCGGCAAGGACATACTCGCAATGGACGGCCGCTTCCACTACTACGAAGGCTACTCCATGAAGGAGGTTACGTTCCCCATCCGCGTGATGCACGAGCTGGGCATCACCACGCTCTTCGTAAGCAACGCCTCTGGCGGCATGGACCCAGACTTCCTCATCGGCGACCTGATGATTATCGACGACCACATAAACTTCTTCCCCGAGCATCCGCTGCACGGCCCCAACTACCCCACTGGGCCACGCTTCCCCGACATGCACGAAGCCTACGACAAGCAGCTGCGCGACCTCGCCGACTCCATTGCCAAGGAGAAAGGCATCATTGTGAAACACGGCGTTTACGTGGGCGTGCAGGGGCCAACGTTTGAGACTCCCGCCGAATACCGCATGTACCGTCTGCTCGGAGGCAGCGCGGTGGGCATGAGCACCGTGCCGGAGGTCATCGTGGCGCGCCACTCAGGGATGCGTGTCTTCGGCATAAGCGTCATCACCGACCTCGGCGGCTTCGACGTGCCAGTGAAAGTGAGCCACGAGGAGGTGCAGCAGGCAGCCAACGCCTCGCAGCCCTTGATGACGGAAATATTCAGGGAGATGATTAAAAGAAGCTGATGGAAATAAAGCAACTCGGCGAGTTCGGCCTCATACGCCGCCTCACCAAGGACACCACGCCCAAGAACGCATCCACGCTGAAAGGCGTGGGCGACGACTGCGCCGTGCTGTCGTACCCAGACAAGGAGGTGCTCGTAACCACCGACATGCTCATGGAGGGCGTGCATTTCGACCTTACTTACAACGACATGCGGCAGCTTGGCTACAAGAGCGCGATGGTGAACCTTAGCGATGTGTTCGCCATGAACGGCACACCACGGCAGCTGCTCGTGAGCATTGCCCTCGGACGGCGGTTCAAGGTGGAGGACATGGACGACTTCTACCAAGGGCTGCACGAGGCGTGCGACAAATGGAATGTAGATATAGTGGGCGGCGACACATGCTCGTCGCTCACAGGGCTCGCCATAAGCATAACGTGCATAGGCGAAGCGGCAAAGCAGGACATCGTTTACCGCAACGGCGCAAACGAGACCAATCTCGTGTGTGTTTCGGGCGACCTCGGCGCGGCTTACATGGGGCTGCAACTGCTTGAGCGCGAAAAGCACGTCTATTACCAGCAGATTGACGAGGTGAACGACAAGATACGCAAGGCGCAAAAGGAAGGCGATGAAAAGCTCGTGAAGCACCTGCAACAGGAAGGCATGAAGTACATCGACTTCCAGCCCGACTTCGCAGGCAAGGAATACTTGCTGCAACGCCAGCTCAAGCCAGAGGCGCGCGGCGACATCATCAGCCTGCTGCGCGAAAACAACATACGCCCCACGGCGATGATGGACATAAGCGACGGCCTCAGCTCCGAGCTGCTCCACATCTGCCACCAGAGCCATTGCGGATGCCGCATCTATGAGAAAAACATACCCATCGACTACCAAACGGCAGTGGCGGCAGAAGAGTTCAACCTCAACGTAACGACCTGCGCCATGAATGGCGGCGAGGACTACGAGCTGCTCTTCACCTGCCCCATCGGCGACCACGACAAGCTCGACGCGCTGCAAAGCCAAGGCATCCGCCAGATAGGCTACATAACA
>CAZTUD010000196.1:0-5417 GCA_964616945.1 uncultured Prevotella sp.
AAACCCCGCAGGTGTTCGACATTTCGCTCGCGAAGCAGGCTTTCAACCAGCCCGACCGCGCCTCGTTCACCGACGATGCCTCGGTCATAGAAAGCCTCGGCGTGAGGGTGAACATGGTGGAGGGCAATCGCGAGAACATCAAGATAACTACGCCTTTTGATTTGAAAGTGGCGGAAATCCTTATTGGCGACTAACTTTTTGCATTATTCGGAGAAAATCCTTACTTTTGCAAATGGAATTATGGATATTCTTCAGCAGGACATAATGTATCTTACGGGTGTCGGACCCAAGAGGAAGGACATCTTGAAAAGTCAGCTCAACATCAGCACTTGGGGTGATCTGCTGGAATATTATCCTTACAAATATGTCGACCGCTCAAAGGTTTATGCCATTCGTGAGCTTACGGGCGACATGCCGGTGATTCAAATCAAAGGGCACATCGTGAGGTACGAGGAGTTTGGCGAGGGACGCAGGAAGCGCATCGTGGCTCACTTCACCGATGGGCACGACTTTGTCGACCTCGTGTGGTTTCATGGCGGCAAGTGGATTTACGAGCAATATAAGGTTGGCGTGGAGTACATCGTCTTTGGCAAGCCCGCCCCCTACAACGGCATTTACCAGTTTACCCACCCCGACATGGAGAAAGCCGCCAACGTGCAGCTCGACCAAATGGGAATGCAGCCCTACTACGTCACCACGCAGCTGATGAAGGACAGCGGGCTTACGTCGCATGCCATTGAGAAGATGACCAAAAGCCTCGTGTTGCGCCTGCCCGAAGGCTCCATCCCCGAGACTTTACTTTCCTCGCAGCTCGCGAGGCTTCACCTCATCCCGCGCGAGGATGCTTTGAGGAAAATTCATTATCCAAAGTCGCTGCAGGAAGTGCAACGGGCGCAGGAAAGGCTGAAGTTTGAGGAGCTGTTTTATGTGCAACTCAACATTTTGCGCTATGCAACAGAGCAGCGCAACAAGTATCGGGGTTTCGTCTTTCCGAAAGTAGGCAGTTTTTTCAACACTTTTTACAAAAGCAACCTGCACTTTGAGCTTACCGGGGCGCAGAAGCGTGTGATGCACGAGATACGCGACGACATGCGCTCCGGCCGACAGATGAACCGCCTGCTGCAGGGTGATGTGGGCTCGGGCAAGACGCTCGTGGCGCTGATGGCAATGCTCATTGCCATCGACAACGGCTTCCAGGCGTGCATAATGGCTCCCACGGAAATTCTTGCCGAGCAGCATTTGCATACTATCAACGACTTTCTGCAAGGCATGGACTTGCGCGTGGAATTGCTGACGGGTATCGTGAAAGGCAAGCGGCGCGAAGAGGTGCTTGCGGGGCTTGCCGACGGCAGCGTCAACATTCTTGTCGGCACCCATGCCATCATTGAGGATACGGTTCAGTTCAAGCGGCTTGGCCTTGCCGTCATCGACGAGCAGCACCGCTTCGGCGTGGCGCAGAGGGCAAAGCTTTGGGGCAAGAGCGAACGTCCGCCCCATATCCTCGTTATGACCGCCACGCCCATACCGCGCACACTCGCCATGACACTCTACGGCGACCTCGACGTGAGCGTAATCGACGAGCTCCCACCAGGCCGCAAGCCTGTGGTGACGCTTCACAAGTACGACAACCAAATGACCTCACTTTATGCTGGCATAACGCAGCAGGTTAAGGCAGGACGGCAGGTTTACATAGTTTTCCCGCTTATTGAGGAAAGCAAAAAGAAAGATTTGAAGAACCTTGAGGATGGTTATGAGTCGCTGAAGCAGATTTTCCCACAATTCCGCATGAGCAAGGTCCACGGGCAAATGAAGCCCAAGGACAAGGAGGCGGAGATGCAGAAGTTCGTGCGCGGCGAGACGCAAATTTTGGTTGCCACGACGGTTATCGAGGTTGGCGTGAACGTGCCCAACGCCTCGGTTATGGTCATCCTCGACGCCCAACGGTTCGGACTTTCGCAGCTTCACCAGTTGCGCGGCAGGGTGGGACGCGGGGCCAAGCAAAGCTACTGCATCCTCGTTACCAACTACAAACTTTCGCAGGACACGCGGAAGCGCATCGAGATAATGTGCGATACCAACGACGGCTTCCGCATTGCCGAGGCCGACCTCAAGCTCCGAGGGCCGGGCGACTTGGAGGGGACGGCGCAGAGTGGAATGGCGTTCGACCTGAAGATTGCAAACATTGCCCGTGACGGGCAAATTGTGCAACTTGCGCGCAACGAGGCGCAACGCATAGTGGATGACGACCCCAGTTGCACAAAGTCCGAATATGGTTTGCTGTGGAACAGGCTGAGGGAGTTGCGCAATACAAATGTCAACTGGGGGGCAATAAGCTAATGTCTTTTTAAATTTGTTAATTATTGGTTGATTGCGCACACTTTGTGTTAAACAACCAATAAAAAGGAATTGAGGTAAATCAACTTAAACATATTTTTTGTATCTTTGCAAATGAGTTTTTGAAACAATTGTTTCGGTTTCAAGACAAACCTGAAAAGAAAATAAGATAAATGACGATAAAAAGAAAGATAAGAGCATTAGCAATCACCATGTTGTTGGCTGTGGCAGCCGAACCAGTATGCGCACAAGATCTTTTGGCAAGGCAAGCTCCCGTTGACCGCCGTGCAAAAAAGTTGGACTCTGTGCAGGTGAAGAGTTTCATAGAGCGTGAGAACATACAGTCGCCTGCAGCCCAGCTTTACGGGGACGACTGGAACAACCAATACGCCCATCGTGCCACAGAATTGCCCGACTCTTTCGACATTAATCTTCGTCATTTTTGTATGCCCACCCCAAGTCGCGTTATAACCAGCAACTTCGGCTCGCGCTGGGGGCGTCAGCATAAGGGGCTTGACATAAAAGTCTATATTGGCGACACTATTCGCGCTGCTTTCTCAGGAAAGGTACGCATAGTGAAATATGAGGCTGGCGGCTACGGCAACTATATTGTCATCCGTCATCCCAATGGGCTTGAAACCATCTACGGTCATCTTTCAAAGCAGCTTGTCACGGAAAATCAGGTCGTCAGGGTGGGTGAACCAATAGGACTTGGCGGCAACACGGGGCGCAGCACGGGTTCGCATCTCCACTTTGAGACACGTCTTTGTGGCGTAGCCCTCAATCCTGCCATATTCTTCGATTTCCGCAATCAGGATGTCACTGCCGACCATTACCTTTTCGTCAAGGACAACTATGAGCAGGATTCAAAGATTGCCACACGCGAGCGTGGAAAGATTGGCAACGGAGGCTACACCCGCGACCAAATTTATGGAGAGGTGGGTCGTAGCGATGAGAGCGAGCCAACAGAGGTGCGGCAGGCTATGAATGCCCCGGAGCGTCTTTACTATAAGGTGCAGAATGGCGAGTCGTTGTCGTCGATTGCTGAGAAAGTGGGCGTGAGCGTTGACACACTGTGCCGCCTCAACGGTTTCCGTAAGTCGCAGAAAGTAAGGGCGGGAATGATTATCAGATACGCTTAGGGACAGCTTATTCCTATTACTTCTTCAGGACATTTAAGTGCAGTAATGCATAGCGCACGCCGTCGTTGTCTATATCTGTAGTGGTATAGTCGGCAACGGCTTTCACTTCTTTGCGTGCGTTGCCCATTGCCACACCTATTCCAGCCATTTTTATAATTGGAATGTCGTTGCCCCCGTCGCCGAAGGCTATGGTCTCGCTTATTGTGAAGCCTTCGTGCCTTGCCATTTCTACGAGTGCCTTGCCCTTGTCGGCTTCCACGTTAGTTATGTCGGTAAAGGCAGGGTTCCATCGTGAGCTTACGCAGTCCTTTACGTCCTGCATCACCTCAGTCTCTTCCTCAGCGTTGAAAAACGGGCTTAGTTGAAGGATAGGCTCGCGCAACACATCTTCTAAAGGGTAGAAGTCATATTGTAGGTTCAGTCCCTCGCGAAATTGGCGTGTCAGCTCCTCAGAGTCATTGACAACGCCAGTGTGCTCTGCGCCAACAACAATGCACGACTTGTTCATGCGGCGGCTTGCGTCAATGATTTTATCCACTGACTCTTTCCCAATGTTGTGGCAGCCAAACTTTTCGTTGCCGACTATGCAGAGTGCGCCAGTGGTGGTTATGTAGCCGTTGATGAGGTCTTCTATCTGTCCGAGGTTGTTGATGAACGACACTGGCCGCCCTGTGGATATATATATCTTGATGCCTTTGGCTTTGGCCTCACGCAACGAGTCGACCGTTGATTGCGGTATCAGGTGTGTCTTGAAACTGACGAGCGTGCCGTCGATGTCGAAAAATAATGCCTTTATCATGGGTGTCATTTTTTAATAATCACTTCCTTGGTGCGTCCTTCATTTGTCTTGACGAGCAATCTGTGCTGTCTGCCTTGTATGAACGGGTATTGCTGGAAGGCGGTGAATGTAGGTATAGCCTTTCCGTCTATGGCGAGTATGATGTCTCCTTGTCTCAGTCCCGCCTTGTAGTCTTCGCTTGTGGGCAATATTAGCCCCACAGCCGCCATGCCGTCGTCTGTGGGCACGTATGCGGTGGTGACGGGCTTGTTGGCGACGGAGACACTGTCTCCCTCGGCGTATGGCTGGAAGCGTATGTAGCGGCGGAAACCGTTGATGACGACAGAGCCATATTGCAGCATTGCAGCCCCTATGCGGCTTGCCCCTTGTGTTGTCACGGTGTTTACGTCAAGGAACGAGAATTCGTCCCACTTCAGTCGGTCAAGCTTCAGGAATGCTACCTCGTCGGCTTTTTCCGCGCCAATGTTGCCAATGGTTATATGTCCTTTCACCCTATCCACGACCTGCGAATTCACGTTCTTGCTCTTGTATGCGTGTTCGTCGAAGCTTTTCTTGTTCATTGTGTAGAGCTGTGGGGAACCAGTGTCGAAAAGAGCCTCGTCGTAGTGTCGCTTGAACGGGCTCACTGTTACGTATGGCACCCACCACTTCAGCTGGTAGTGGAGCGCATAGCCTGGTTCGCCGTCAAAGAAGTCGCGGCGGTCGGTGAGTATCATTATCTTTTTCTGGGTGTCAATTTTGCAGCAAAGTCCCTTGTTGAAGATGTCGAAGCCGAGTATTGCATCATAGTTTCGCTTGACGTGCGATGCGAACACCGAAGCCACATAGCCTGTGATGGTAAGCCGTCCGAGGTTGAAGGCTGGCAGCTGCACCACCTTTACGGTGTCTTTTCGTCCGGCGGCATCACGACTCACAACGTTGCCGATGTCGCGCCATCCGCTTATACGGAAGTCCTTGAAGACTGAGCCTTGTCCTGACCCGGTGTCGAGGCAGAAGCGATAGGTGCGTCCGCTCATGCCGATGTTGACGTAGATTTGGTCGCCATCGGTTTCTATGGGTATGGTGTCGGCGAAGTTTTTTAGCGAAAAGGTGAAGTTGGTACTGTATTTGTGTTGCTGCGCCTGTACCTCCTTGCCGCATAG
>CAZTUD010000197.1:0-5400 GCA_964616945.1 uncultured Prevotella sp.
CTATGCGCTGCAACTCGTCCATCCCCATGCCCGTGAACAACGGTATGCGGATTAGGCGGTCGTATAAATCGGATGTTTCCAAGTGTTTCCTATTTCAAGCTGTTAATTATCCAGTATCTTTCCTTTCATCGACGGCGAGCACCATACCTTGTTGTGACCTTTTGCGTCGGCATAGATGAGGTACGCCATCATGTCCGGATGCTTTGCAAGTATCTGTCTTGCCCCGTCCATGCCAAGCACCATGAACGACGTGGCGTAGGCGTCGGCGGTGGCGCAGTCGTCGGCGAGGACGGTCGCCGAGAGAATGTTGTGCTGCACGGGATAGCCCGTCTTGGGGTCAATGGTGTGGGCGTACTTGCGCCCGCCCTTGTAGTAGAAGTTGCGGTAGTTGCCGCTTGTCGCCATAGCCTTGTCGGTTACGTTGAGCACGGTTTGCAGCTCCTGGCTCTGCTGCGTGGGGTTGTCGACGGGCTTGGTCACGCCGATGCGCCACGGCACGCGGTCCTGGTTTATGCCGCTCGTCACCACCTCGCCGCCAATCTCAACCATGAAGTTCTCCACCCCTTTCTTGCGGAGCAGCCGCGCCACGCAGTCGGAGCCGTAGCCCTTGGCAATGCCTGAGCAGTCGAGCATTATGCGCGGGTCGTCCTTAATGACTTTGCCGCCCTCAAGCCGCACCTTTTGGTAGCCGACGATGGCACGCAGCGAGTCGATGACGTGGCGGGTGGGCTCAACGCCCTTCTTGAAGCCGAAGCCCCACTCGTTGACTAAGGGGGCGACGGTGATGTCGAATGCGCCATTGGTCTCATGCGATATTTTCTCGGCGAGGTTGAACACCTCGGTGAACTTGTCGTTGAGCTTGGCGGGCTGGTTGTTGTTCACCTGAGTTATGATGCTCTGCTTGTTGAACGGTGAGAGCGACGCATCCACATCTTTCAGTTCAGCCTCAATCTCCTTTTGCAGGTTGTGGCTGCTCTGGTAGGTGATGTTATAGACGGTGCCGAATATGAAGCCAGTGTCGTGCTGGTAGGGTGTGGAGTTCTGCTGTGCGATAATCGCCACCGTGCCGACGATGAGCAGGGCGAGGAAGGCGAGCTTCAACGCCATGCGCGTGCGGGTGTTCTTTTTCTTGTTTTCCATAGTTGTCTTTTTTGTGCTTCCGCAAGCGGAAGCCTACAGGACGATGCTACAATTCGAACATTATCTCGAACGTGCCTCCAATGCGCGAGCCGCCTTGCTTGCCGAAGCCGGGCACGTACCACACGTTGCCCAACTCGCCGTCGTCGTGGGCAAGGCGACGGCGGTAGCGCACCGTCCAGCCGAGGTGTACGGGGCCGGCTATCTTGGCGTCGATGCCTACCAAGGTTTCCGCCCAGTGGTAGTTGGCCTTGATGTCGCGACCCATGAACGGGGTTTCGCCTCCCCACACGGGGTCGATGAGCGGCGCGTGGTCTATGTCGCATTTGAAGCTTGTGAAGGCATAGCGCACGCCAGCGTAGAGGCGGTAGATGTCGTGCTTGTTCTTCATGACGTTGAAGTCGATGCCGATGCGCCCGTATGGCGCCGAAGTCTTGTAGTGTATTTGCGTAATGTCGTTGTTCTCGTCGGCTGTGCCGTAGCCAAGCTCCACCACAGGAAAGTATTTGTCCTTGAGGTTCAGCCTTAGCCCTGCCTCATATTGCCCGTAGGACGACACGGCACGCTGCACCGGCCCCATGAGGTCGGCCTTGACTTGAAAGCCCCGCCACCAAGGTATGGAGTCGTCGATTTCCTTTTGCCGTAGCCTCAGCTGTTCGTCCTTCGAGAGCCGTTGCTGCCCTTGCCCGTTAGACTGGCTTCCTTGCCTCGACTGTGCGCCAGCTTGCGCAAAGGGGCAGAGCGCAAGCACGAGCATGAGGCAGCACAAGGCGACTCTTGGGAGGCTACAGGCGGTATTCCTTGAAATATATGAAGAAATGTTTTGGCAAGACATCATAGTTTACTTCATTATGGTTGATGACTATGGAGTCGATGGCGTGGCGCGTGAAGCGCACGCCCGTGATGGTGTGGAAATAGTTGAGCCCGCAATCCACCGACTCGAAGTGCGGCTCGTTGGTCTTCTGCACCCACACGGTGTCCATGAGATGGTTGGTGCGGAAGAATAGCACGTCCTCCTCGTGGCCGTAGCTCACGGGTAACGAGAAGCTGTCGGTGTTGACCTGCTGGTTGATGAGAATGGAGTCGAAGCCGTTCTCGCGCATCGTCGATATGGTGAGCGTGTCGGGTAGCGTGGTTACCGGGCCGCGCAGCTGGTAGTTTGTGTAGACCACGTTGTTGAGCGGGCACTCGATGCTGGAGCAGGCGGCCAGCATACCGACCAGCAGCCCCACTCCGAAGCGGGCTTTGGACCGCTTCTTGCCCCTCCCCCATGTGGGGAGGGGAGAGATATGTCTAAGCAGCATCTTGAACTTTTCTTTCAGCATGTTTCTTTTTATAACAATGGTAGCTTTTATAGCAAATCTTTGGAAGGGGATGAGGCTTCTAAATTTCCTTTTCTATCTGGTAATCGTTGCGCTGCGGGTTCTGGCGGCTAACGAGGTCGCCAAGGAAGCCGGCGAGGAAGAACTGCGAGCCTATGACGAGAGCCGTGAGGGCGATGTAGAATGAGGCGTGCATCGACAGCAAGTCGCCGTAAATGCCGTGGCAGAGGGCGATGGCTTTCTCAACGAGCAGCCAGCAGAGGGCAATGAAGCCCACGAAGAAAACGAGGCTGCCGATGAAGCCGAACACGTGCATAGGCTTCTTGCCGAAGTTGGTGAGGAACCACAGCGTGAGCAAGTCGAGGTAGCCATTGAAGAATCGGTTGATGCCGAACTTCGACTTGCCGTACTTGCGTGCCTGATGGTGGACAACCTTTTCGCCTATCTTGTCGAAACCCGCGTTTTTGGCAAGGTAGGGGATGTAGCGGTGCATCTCGCCATAAACCTCTATGTTCTTCACCACGTCCTTGCGGTATGCCTTCAGGCCGCAGTTGAAGTCATGCAGGTTGTGCACGCCGCTTATCCACCGCGCCGTGGCGTTGAAGAGCTTCGTGGGGATAGTTTTCGACAGCGGGTCGTAGCGTTTCTTCTTGTAGCCCGAAACGAGGTCGTAACCGTCTTCCACAATCATCTTGTAAAGGCCGGGTATCTCGTCGGGCGAGTCCTGCAAGTCAGCGTCCATCGTTATCACCACGTCGCCCTGCGCCTTCTTGAAGCCGCAATAGAGGGCGGGGCTTTTGCCGTAGTTGCGGCGGAACTTTATCGCCTTGACGTTGGCATCCTTCTTCGCCAGACTTTCTATCACCTCCCAGCTGTTGTCGGTGGAGCCGTCGTTGACGAAGATTATCTCGTAAGAAAACTTGTTGGCCTGCATCACGCGCTGTATCCACGCATGAAGCTCCGGCAATGATTCAGCCTCGTTGAAGAGAGGCACTACTACTGATATATCCATGTTCAAATCAAAATTCAAAATTGGCTTGCGCAACTCCCAACTCCTAACTCCTAATTCCTAACTCTCATCAACG
This sequence comes from uncultured Prevotella sp., assembly GCA_964616945.1. Lineage (GTDB taxonomy): Bacteria > Bacteroidota > Bacteroidia > Bacteroidales > Bacteroidaceae > Prevotella. The sequence goes on from CAZTUD010000197.1 coordinate 3,545, forward strand.
CCTGCCCTATCTTTTTCGGCATCTCGTGCAGGAGCATGGCGCGCGTCTCCCTTGGCGCAAGGCTATAGAACGTGTGGTAGCGGCGCAACTTCCTAAAGAAAGTCCTAACGTAATACCGCCACCCGCTGCGCAATGGCTCTTCAACGCCAAACAGTCCGAAGTTGCCACCCCAGAAAACTATTGAGAGTATCTCGCCACTGTGCTTGCGGTCGGCATCGCTCAGTGCGAATGGGAACTTGGCGGCAGGAAGCCCGAGGTAATCTACCAACACTGCGCCGACAGCACGGAATGCTCCCATGAAGCCGAGAACCTCAAGGTCGTCTTTCAGCCTGCCCATGTTCTCGTCGGTCTGCTCGAAGTGGCTGAGCAGTATCGCCACGTCGCAGAACTGCCGCAGCCCGCAGCCAAGCTCCACGAGATGATGATACAAGTGCAGGAACGTGTAAAGCACGTTGTCTGCGGCACAGAGCATTGGCACTGTCATGTCCACGCCAGGGACTTTTGCCATAGTGCCGTGCTCAATGTTGTATGCAAGCAGCTTGTCGAAACAAGCTTGGTTGTTCTTGTCGTAGAACTTGTAGAGGTTGTAGTGCATCTCGAAGAGCGTGCCGTCGTGGTCGAATGCCACATGCTGCTCGCCGTCCTCGTCTTTGTGGAAGTTTGGCTTCCACGTTGTGGTTACCAGTCTCAAGGCATCGTCCCAGTCGGGTGGAGCCACATAGAAGTCGATGTCGCCCGGCATCCGCAGCTTTGGGTTGGGGTAGAGTGCGCCGATGGTTTGTCCCTTGACCACTATGAACGGAATGTGCGCCGCCATGAGCAAGGCGCACAGTGCTTGCAACGACGCGCAAACCCTCGTGTTTGACATGCCCACCGAGCGCACGTGCATTATCAGTTGCATTACGCTGTTCCTTGGCAGCACCACGCCGCTGTCCGGCTCCATCAGGGCGGCTGCCACAAGCCCGCTTGTCGCCTGCCTCGTGGCCTCGTTCATCAGCTGCCTGAAACGCTTTGCCGTCAGTTTTCCCGACGGCAACGGTGCTTTCCACAGCGCGTGTCTCACAACGCCGAGCAGCACGTCCTCTATATTTCCTTCATCCCAAGTCAATGCAATTATCTCCTCTTCCTCTGCGTGAACAGGGCGATGGGGAAGCTCAGTATCAGTCCTACCATGAAGTTCTGCATCATGAAGATGAACGCCACCTCAATGGGAGAGAGCTGGCCAATCATCGTGAGCGACTGATTGAGTTCTGTCAGCGATATGCCCTGCGCCTTGTAGATGGGTTCGAGGGTCTTTATGCTTTCCATGAGCATCGTCAGCAACGAGCCGTGGTCGAAAAATCGGAAATACACATACTGCCCTACGGCAAAGAGCAGGGAGGCATAGAAAAAGGTGTAAAGCGAGAAAGCCAGGGCGCGGCGGAAAGAGATGACGCCGCCAAGGGCATAGTTGCGGAAACGCACCAACAACCACCCCACGAAGAACGGCGTGGCAATGGCGAGCAGGCTGCCCCACGACGACGAAGGGTTCATCACTATCGCTGCAAAGCTGGCGGCCCAAAGCAGGAACAGGAAAAAACCGTCCTGGCGGGCAAACGCCTTCAACTGAACAAGAGCTACTACGTTAATCATAATACTTGTGCAAAGGTACGCATTTTAAGATGTATGGCGACACGGGCTTTTCCAAAATATTGTTAAAGTCATGGCCTTTTTTCATTCGCAGCTTGCCCATTGTCATTATTAAGTATTACCTTTGCACCCGCATTCGGAAAATCATCCGGGTGAATACGGGCAAGTCTCCTACGGCCAGCTCCCTCGGAATCCCCCAGGACGGGAACGTAGCAAGGGTACTTGGT
>CAZTUD010000198.1:0-5370 GCA_964616945.1 uncultured Prevotella sp.
ACTTTGCATCCGCTGCCACGAGATGGCAGCATAAAATTCAAACCATATAATAACAGTTTTATTACGCAATGGCAACAAAAATCAGATTGCAGCGCGGCGGTCACAAAGGCTATGCCTTCTACAAAATTGTGATTGCTGACGCAAGAGCACCACGAGATGGTAAATTTATCGAGAAGATTGGTACTTATACTCCCAACACCACTCCTGCAACCGTAGATTTGAATTTCAACCGTGCCCTCTATTGGGTAGAAGTTGGCGCACAGCCCACAGACACAACCCGCAACATCCTCAAGGGCGAAGGTGTGTACATGATGAAGCACCTGCGCGGCGGTGTCAAGAAAGGAGCCTTTGACGAGGCTGCCTGCCAGCAGAAGTTTGACGAATGGAAGAAAGCCAAGGAGCAGAAGCTCAATGCAGAAAAGGAGGCCCAAAGCAAGAGCCGCCAGGCTGCTGTGGCAAAAGCTCTCGACGCGGAAAAGAAAGTCAACGAGACCATCGCCAAGAAAGTAGCGGACAAAAAGGCTGCTGAGGCAAAGGCAAAAGCCGAGGCTGAGGCCGCAAAAGCCGCCGAGGCAGCAGGGGAGCAGGAAGCCGCTACAGAGGCTGCCGCTCCGGCTGAGGCGTAATGCTCTTTTGGCAAACAGAACAAACAACCGTTGGATATTAATTTATCCAGCGGTTTTTTGTTGTGTAAAACCAATATGGCATATATTTTGTTGTCAACAAACAAGAAAAACACAGAAACGGAGGACAAGCGAAATGGCATTTATAGACTATTATAACATCTTGGGAGTTGACAAGAACATCCCACAAAAGGACGTACGCAAGGCTTTTCTGAAGCGAGCCAAGCAATTCCACCCCGACCTCCATCCTGACGACCCAAAGGCGAAAGCGAAATTTCAGGCTCTCAACGAGGCATACGCCGTGATAAGCGACCCTGAGAAGCGAAAGAAATATGACCAGTATGGCGAGCACTGGAAAGAAGCCGACGCATTCAACCAAGCTGGCAGCACTGGCGGCGGTGGGCAGACATTCCATTGGAGCTCATCGTCCGGAGGAGACCCGTTCGGCGGCTTTGACTTCTCAGGCTTTGGCGGAGGCGGGGGCTTCTCAAGCTTCTTCAACGACTTGTTCGGCAACATGGGTGGCGCAAATGCCCACCGCACAGGGAGAACGAGGACGGGCGAGATGAACGCGAAAGTGAACATCGACCTTTACACCGCACTGTTAGGAGGAGAGGTCATCATACAACTCAGCAATGGGCAGAAAATAAAGCTCAAGGTAAAGCCTGAGACACAAAATGGCACCAAGGTGCGCCTACGCGGCAAGGGCTACGACCGTGGCGATGGCACATACGGCGACCTCATCATCACGTATAACGTAACATTGCCTACAAACCTCAATGACCGACAGAAAGGATTGCTTAGGCAAATGCAGTATGCCTAAGCGCAATATTTGAACTTTAAGAAGGGTCCCTCATTCCTAACGGAATGAGGGACCCTTTGTTTATGATTTCAAGAACTCCTCAGCCCTCTTCAAATCGGCGGGCGTGTCAATTCCAACAGTTTCCACGTCGGTAATCCCAACCCTGATGCGGTAGCCATTCTGCAGCCAGCGAAGCTGCTCCAGGCTCTCCGCCTTCTCAAGAGACGATTGCGGCAGCCGCGTTATCTCGCGCAGCACCTCACGACGGTAAGCGTAAATGCCAAGGTGCTTGAGATAAGGATAATGGCCAAGCCATTGCTCCATGTCAACGCCCCTCACAAACGGAATGACCGACCGGGAGAAATAGAGGGCAAAGCCTTTGTTATCGGTAACTATCTTCGGCGAGTTGGCATTCTCCACGGCATCCATGCTGGTGAACGGCTTGCCAAGAGTGGCGATTTGTGTCGAGACATCGTCAAACTGGTGGCATACTGTCTCTATCTGCGACGGTTGTATGAACGGTTCGTCTCCTTGTATGTTCACTATTACATCGGCATCGATGCCAAGTTTTTCCACAGCTTCCTCTATACGGTCGGTGCCGCTCTTGTGGTCAGCGCGCGTCATAACAACCTTGCCTCCAAACCCCTCCACGGCACGGAATATGCGATTGTCGTCGGTCGCCACCCATGCTTCTGGAATGACCTCAGACACTCGTTCATACACACGCTGGATGACAGGCTTGCCCGCAAGCACTGCCAATGGCTTACCAGGGAAGCGCGTTGACGCATAGCGCGCCGGAATGACTGCAATGAATTTCATCTTTACTAATGATTTAATGTTTACCACAAAGTTACAAAATCTTTTAAAAAAAAACACCTTATCATTAATATTTCATTTTTTATTATTATCTTTGACGCAATTATAAACTTAAGCGAAACAGCGTGAAGAAAAACATATTATCCCTTGTCTTGCTCGCTTCCTCCCTTGCCGGGTGGGGGCAAAAAATATCCCTTGGCTCTTGCACAATAGAAGAGATGGGGGTGAAAGGAGACTATAAAGGCCAAATGGCTTCGGGCAAGCCGCAAGGCAAGGGGAGCGTCGTGTTCGAGAATGGTAACACCTACGAGGGCGACTTCGTGAAAGGCAAGCGGCAGGGATATGGCGTTTACACGTTTGCCGACGGAGAGAAATACGAGGGTCAATGGCTCCTTAATCAGCAGCACGGGCGCGGCACTTACTATTTCAACAACAACAACAAGTACGTGGGGCTGTGGTTCCGCGACTACCAGCAGGGGCACGGCATAATGTACTATTTCAACGGCGACGTTTACGATGGCGACTGGTACCACGACATGCGCCAAGGCAAGGGCAAGTACACCTATTCTGGCGGTGCCTACTATGACGGCCAGTGGAAAAACGACAAGAAAGAAGGCAAGGGCTTCTTCGACTGGGGAGACGGCACTACCTACCGTGGCGAATGGGCCAACAACCAACGTTCGGGCTATGGCGTAAACAAATATGCCGACGGCGACGTGTACAAGGGCCAGTGGAAAGACGACATACAACAAGGTCGGGGCATATACATTTTCCAAAATGGAGACCAGTATGAAGGCGACTACGATCAAGGCGAACGCACGGGCGAGGGAATATTCAAATATGCCAATGGCGACCGCTATACCGGCCATTTTTCCGAGGGCGACCGCGAGGGGGAAGGTTCTTTCGTTTGGGCAAATGGCGACAAATATGACGGTTCATGGAAAAATGACCAGCCCAACGGACACGGCAAGTTGACAAAAAAAGACGGTGATGTCTTTGAGGGCGATTTCCAAAAAGGAAAAATTGACGGCGAGGTGATTATTCATTACGCCAACGGCACGCGCTTCAAGGGAAGCTATAAAAACGGCAAACGCAACGGCAAGTGCATTGAAGAGACAAAAGAAGGCAAACGCTTTGAGGGCACCTATGTAAACGACGTGCGCGACGGGCGCTTTGTGGAGAAAGACCGCAACGGGCAGGTAATATCCACAGGGCATTACGAAAGCGGACGGCGCTTCAACGACCAGTAACCTGGCAACCACGCATTAAAAAATCTATAAGTTATACACTATACAATACTATGGCAGAACAAGTAAAGCACATTGGCATCGTGGCTCACGACCCGTATCTCGAGCCATACGAGGATGCTATTCGTGGGCGGCACGACCACGCTTTGTGGAAAATCAATCAGTTGACGCAGGATGGCAAGCTGTCGTTGTCTGACTTTGCGAACGGCTATGATTACTATGGCCTCCACAAGGTTCGCGGCGGCTGGGTCTTCAGGGAGTGGGCGCCAAATGCCACCGACATCTATCTTGTTGGTGATTTCAACAACTGGCAGGAGAGCGAGGCTTACCGCTGCACACGTATAGAAGGCACCGGAAACTGGGAGCTGAAGCTTCCCACAAAGGCTATGAAGCATGGCGACCTGTTCAAAATGCATGTGAAATGGAATGGCGGGCAAGGCGAGCGCATCCCTGCCTGGATTACGCGCGTAGTGCAAGATGAGCAGACAAAGATATTCTCCGCACAAGTGTGGGCTCCCAAGAAATACCATTGGCACAAGCGCGTCTTCAAGCCTTCAAAAGACCCGTTGCTCATCTACGAATGCCATATCGGCATGGCTCAAGATGCCGAGAAAGTCGGCACATACACGGAGTTCAAGAACAACGTCTTGCCACGCATAGTAAAGGACGGCTACAACGCCATGCAGGTGATGGCTATCCAGGAGCATCCTTACTATGGCAGCTTCGGCTACCACGTCAGCTCCTTCTTTGCCCCGTCAAGCCGCTTCGGCACCCCTGAAGAGCTGAAAGAGCTCATCGATGCCGCCCACGAGCAAGGCATTGCGGTAATCATGGACATCGTCCACTCTCGTGCGGTGAAGAACGAGGTCGAGGGACTTGGCAACCTTGCCGGCGACCCAAACCAATACTTCTATCCCGGCGACCGCCACGAACACCCAGCGTGGGACAGCCTTTGCTTCGACTATGGCAAGGACGATGTCATCCACTTCCTGTTGTCCAACTGCAAGTATTGGATAGAGGAGTTCCATTTCGACGGCTTCCGCTTCGACGGCGTAACGTCTATGCTGTACTATAGTCATGGCCTGGGGGAGGCATTCACCAACTATGGCGACTATTTCAATGGCCACGAGGATGACAACGCCATCACCTATCTTACAATGGCAAACAAGCTCATACACGAGGTCAACCCCAATGCCATCACCATTGCCGAAGAAGTGAGTGGAATGCCCGGCCTCGCCGCAAAGTTCGAGGATGGAGGCTACGGTTTCGACTATCGCCTTGCAATGAACATACCAGACTACTGGATTAAGACCATCAAGGAAAAGAAAGACGAAGACTGGAAGCCAAGCAGCATCTTCTGGGAGGTGAAAAACAGGCGTGCCGACGAGGAGACCATCTCATACTGCGAAAGCCATGACCAGGCTCTGGTAGGCGACAAGACCATAATCTTCAGACTGATAGACGCCGACATGTACTGGCACTTCAAACACGGCGACGAAAACGACACCGTGTGGCGTGGCATCGCATTGCACAAGATGATACGCCTCGTGACTTGCGCGGCCATGAACGGCGGCTACCTAAACTTCATGGGCAACGAGTTTGGGCATCCTGAGTGGATTGACTTCCCGCGCGAGGGCAACGGATGGAGCTACAAATACGCACGCCGCCAATGGGACTTGGTTGACAATCCCGAACTTGACTACCACTATCTCGGCGACTTCGACAGAGACATGCTTAGCATCGTCAAAAGCGAGAAGAAGTTCAATCTCACGCCCGTGCAGGAAATCTGGCACAACGACGGCGACCAGATACTCGCCTTTGAACGCGGCGAGCTGGTGTTCGTGTTCAACTTCTCACCGTCGAAGTCATACACCGACTATGG